>NZ_JAOYTM010000009.1:0-373394 GCF_025847435.2 Pseudomonas sp. BT-42-2 | reverse complement strand
GCGGGCAAGCCCGCTCCCACAGGGTTTGTGGGACTCACAGTATCTGCGTGGTGTCAGTGCTGGTTCAACGCTGGACTTAAACTACGCGGTACCTGTGGGAGCGGGCTTGCCCGCGAAGAGGCCAGAGCATCCACCACACCTGTCACTTTCGCCAGATAACGCCAGTCCAGGCGCCGCCACTAACTTCGCGACTTCAGGAGGCCGAGCGTAGGTGCCTGTAGGGCCAGGTGCGTCAGCACCCTTCGGCGCAGCCGAAGGCGCGAGATGTAGATTTGCGCAGCAAATCGTAGGCCGCGCGGGCCCGGAAGGCACAGAAGCGAGGGAACCCGGAGCGCAGCGTAGGGCCGGATGGTGGAGCGCAGCCTTTTTTGGTTACTTTTTGGGGCGTTTGCCAAAAAGTGACCCGCCGTAAGGGCGGAAAGGTGATTCAGCGCCACCCACGCCAATGGATATGCTCAAACCTCTAAAAGCCCAAACCCAAACCCAAGCCCAAACCCAAGCCCCAAACCCAAACCCAAAAATCAGAACGTGTGCCCCAAATTCAGATACACCGCCTTCTGATGCTCACTATTGGCCCCATAACTCAAATTCAAAGGCCCCAACGGCGTCTCCAGCCCCAGGAAGACACTCGCCGCATTGATATAGCCACTGTCGAATTCATTATCGTTGTTCCAAGCCCGCCCACGCTCCAACGACCCACCGATGTACAGCGGAAAGTCCAATGGCAAGTAAGCCCGAGGCGTCAAGCGCCGGTAATACACCATCCGCATCAGGCTCACGTTCTGCCCCGACACCGAATCCTGGCGGAACCCTGACAACTGCCGCGCCCCACCCAGTACGAAGCTCGACGTCACCACCTCCGTCTCATCCAGGGTGCGCCCGTAACGCCCCCCCAGTACCCAGGTATTCGGCCCGCTGCTGAACGCCTTGTCGACATTCACTTCCCATTGCCGGTAATCGGTGTCGGAGTCCAGCGAAGCATCGTACTTGCGCAAGGTTAGGCCGATATCCTCTCCGCTGTGGGGGAAGTAGACGTTGTCCAAGGTATCGAACGAGTACTTCAGCTCATAGAAACCCTCGTTGAAACTGACCTTGGGCAGGTCCTGGTCGCCGATGCGTACCTCGGCCTCCCCCCACGCCTTGCCCACCCCTGCGCGAACTTCACCGTAGGTGCCGATCTGGCGCCCCAGGTTAAGACCGAAGCCATAGCGCTCCAGGCGATACTCGGCGATCGGGTCATTGTCCAGGGTGGCTTCGATGTTCTGCGACCCCAGGTCCAGGTAGGGCGCGATGAAGTAGCGCGAGCCGACGTCCAGGGGTTGGTAGAACTCGCTGTACAGCTCCTGCTGATCGCCGATCTGGGCGCGAGTCAGCCACTCCGCACCCAGACGATTGATGCCATTGACTCGGTAGCTGGCGCCCAGGTTGAAAGCGCTGTCGCCGCGCATGTCGTCCGACAGGTTCAGGCCCAAGCGCAGGTAGTCGGTGCCGCCACGCTTGCCGCGGGCGTTGATCACCAGGGTATTGTTGTCTCCCTTGTGCACCACGCGGTATTGCACGCCGTCGAAGTAGTCCAGGCCATACAACGTGCCCATGTCGGTTTGCAGCCGCTCCAGCTCCAGCGGCTCGCCGATGGGCTGGCGGATGTAATAGCGGATCACGTCGTCGCTGACCTTGGAGTCGTTCTCGACCTTGATTGCAGTGATCACCGGGGTACGCTGGCGCGGTGAGCGGGCTACCGCCAGCCCCGCATCACCTTCGCTCTGGCGCAGGACGGCAAGGCGCGCATCGAGGGCGCGGGTGGCGCGGTAGCCGGCTTCAATCATCTCTCTGGTACGGCCAAAATCGGTGACGCCAAAGGCGGCCAGCGGCGGTTGGATGAGCACGTCTTCGCTGCGCAGGCTGGCCAGCTGTTCTTCGGAGTTGCGCCGGGTCATCAGGGTGATCGACTGATTGAGCACATCGACCACCGTGTTCAGTTGCTTGCGGTCGCGCAACGGGGTGCCGATATCGACCACGATGGCCAGGTCTACGCCCATTTCGCGGGCGACATCCAGCGGAATGTTGTCGACCATGCCACCGTCCACCAGTAATCGACCGTCGACTTCGACCGGGGCGAACACCGCCGGGATCGACATACTGGCGCGGATCACCTGGGGCAGGTGGCCGCGGCGGAACACCACTTTTTCACCGCTGGCGATGTCGGTGGCCACTGCGCGGAAGGGGATCGGCAGCTTGTCGAAGTCGCGGGTGTCGGCGGTGTGGGCCAGTTTGCTTTCCAAAAGCAAGGCGAGGTTCTGCCCTTGGATCACACCCAGTGGCAAGCCGAGGCTGCCGTCGTCGCGAAAACTGAGCTTCTGCTTGACCAGGAAATCGCGGTCATCCTGCTTGCGCCGAAACGGCACGTCCTTGCGTGGCGGGGCATCGGACAGCGCCTGCTGCCAGTCGAGGGTGGTGGCGAGCTTTTCCAGCTCTTCGACGCTGTAGCCTGAGGCATACAGGCCGCCGACCACCGCGCCCATACTGGTGCCCGCAATGGCGTCGATGCGCACGCCTTGTTCTTCAAGCGCCTTGAGCACGCCAATGTGCGCCAGGCCACGGGCAGCACCGCCGGACAGTACCAGGCCGACTTTGGGCCGAGCGTGTTCGGTGGCAAGCGCGCCAAAGGTGGTAAGCGTCAGCAACAAGCAGAACAGCAAGCGGCGCATCGTGAGTCTCAAAACCAGGAAGAAAGGCCGCTAGTATAAGCGGCCACCTACCAGGAGTTGCTTGATCATGTCCAACGCCAAGCCGGAAATTGTCATCACCTATTGCACGCAATGCCAGTGGCTGCTGCGCGCAGCCTGGCTGGCCCAGGAGCTGCTCAGCACCTTCTCCGACGATCTTGGCCGCGTCGCCCTGGAACCGGGCACCGGCGGGATCTTTCGCATCACCTGCGATGGTGTGCAGATTTGGGAACGCAAGGCTGATGGTGGCTTCCCCGAGGCCAAGGTGCTCAAGCAGCGCTTGCGCGACCAGATCGACCCGCAGCGCGACCTGGGCCACAACGATCGCTGATCAGGCGCCCTGCGCCACAGGCCGTTGCTTGGCTGGCTGCTCGGCGGCCAAGCGGCTGGACAAGACGATCGCAAAGATGATCAGTGCACCGCCGGCGAGCATGCGCAAGGTGGGCGTTTCGGCGAACACCACCCAGGCCACGGCGATGCCATATACCGGCTCCATGCCGAACACGACCGCAGCCGTGCGCGCCTTGATCACTGCCAGGGCGGCGACGAACAGGCTGTGTGCGATGCCGGTGCAGAAAATGCCGAGCAGGGCAATCCATAGCCAATCCATCGGCGTCACGCCGCTAAGGCCTGGCGCAGCAAATGGCAACAGGCACAGGCCAACCACCAGGTTCTGCCACAGCGCTGCCTGTACCGCGGGCAGGCGCCCGGAGCCGGCGCGGTTGATCAGCGACAGCAGCGAGAACAGCAGGCCTGAAAGCAGTGCCCAGAGCAGCCCGGTGGTGGCTTCGCTGGCCAGGTCGAATTCGGGGGTGACCAGGATCAGGCCAATGCTGACCAGCACCACCAAGATTGCCTCGTTACGACGGATGCGTTCGCGGAACAACAGGCCTTCGAGGATTACCGTGAACGCTGGGAAACTGGTAAAGCCCAAGGTGGCGATGGCCACGCCACCCACTTTCACTGCGACGAAAAAGCTCACCCAGTGCCCTGCCAGCAGTACCCCGCCCAGTAGCAGGCGGCGTAGGTCTGCTGCTTTGAGCGGCTGCCAGGCTTGGCGGGCGAGGCTGGCGAACAGGCCCAGGGCAAGCACGGCGAAGGCGGCGCGGCCGAATACGATGATGGTGGGGCTGGCGCTGGCGGCGAGTTTGCCGAACACGCCGGTCAGGCCGAAGAACAGCGCGCCGATGTGCAGGGCGCCGAGGGCGGTGCGGTGGTTCATGGGTGTCCCTTGATAAATTCTGTTGCCTGCTTTGGGTCCGCTGCGCGGCCCTTCGCGGCGGTTCGGCGCTCCGACAAGCCCGCTCCCACATGAATTGTGCTCACCACACCATTTGTGAACGACGCATACCCTGTGGGAGCGGGCTTGCCCGCGAAGGGCCGCGCAGCGGACCCAAAAGCGCGATACGGCAACTGTACGGCCTAGCGCCGCCGCTGTCTGTCGCCCACCTCGCGTCAGTTGTCGCCAGACTCGCGTCGCAGCGCCATCGGTGAGCGCCCGAAGGCGCGCAGCACCGCGGCCGCAAAAGCGCTCTGCGAACTGTAGCCGACCTGTGCGGCAACTTCGCCAATCGGCAAGCAGGTCTGCTTGAGCAGTTGTCGAGCCTTGAGCAAGCGGCGCTGGCGGATATAGTCCATCGGCGTTACGCCACACTCGTCAGCAAAGCGTGCATGCAGGCGAGCACTGGATAACCCGGCCAGCCGCGCCAGATCGGCCACCTGCAGCGGGTAGGCGGCGTAGCGCTCGATGTGCGCATCGAAGGCCGAATAGGGCAGGCGCCGGTCAGCCTGGTGGGGTGTGGCTTGAGCATTGAGGCTGGCAAGCAACAGGCTCGCGCCCTGGCGGGCAATCAGCGGATCATCCACCGGGCTTGCCGCCAGCCAATCGACCAGTTGCTGCTGGCGACTGTCCAGGCCAACGGCCCCGGGACGATCGAGCAGGCGACGGCTGGCCTCGGCGTGTTCGCCCAGCTGCTCGCGCAGCCAATGCTCGCCGGGGACGTCCAGCACCAGGCAGTGGCTACCGGCTGCGCTGCCACAGGTGTGATGAGCGCCGGCCGGAACCACCATCAGTTGCTGGCGGTCGACCCGCGCACCGTGACCTTGCACTTCAAAATCCAGGCGCCCATGCAGGCCGAACACCAACTGAGGGTGGTCGTGACTGTGGGCGATCAGGTCATCGCGGTAGTGGCGCAGAGAAAGGACTGGGCCGGTGCTCATAGGGGCTTCCTCGCGGGGCAGAGGGGCATTGTACACATCGTTGCTCGCTGCGGTTGTGCGCTCCATCGCCCTGCGATCAGTCGTCACGGCGCTGCCACCAACCTGTCACTTGCAACTGCCAGTCTCCAGCAAACAGCGCCGGAGCCTGCCATGACCCACGCCGAACTCGCCCGCCCGTCACGCAAGCAGCGCGTGCGCACCCTGTGGATTTCCGACGTGCACCTGGGCACGCGTGATTGCCAGGCTGAGCACTTGTCGCAGTTTCTCAAGGGCTTTCAGGCTGACCGCATCTACCTGGTTGGCGATATCATCGATGGCTGGAAACTACGCGGTGGCATCTATTGGCCGCAGGCACACACCAACGTCATTCGCCGCCTGCTGACCATGAGCAAGCGCGGTACCGAGGTGATTTATGTCACCGGCAATCATGACGAGTTCCTGCGCCGCTATTCCAAGCTGATCCTGGGCAATATCCAGTTGGTCGACGAAGCCGAGCATCTGACCGCCGATGGTCGGCGCTTGCTGGTGATCCATGGCGACCAGTTCGACGTGATTACCCGCTATCACCGCTGGCTGGCGTTTCTCGGGGACCGCGCCTATGAGTTCACCCTGGTGCTCAATCGCTGGCTCAACCACTGGCGCGCCCGCTATGGGTACGGCTATTGGTCGTTGTCGGCCTATCTCAAGCACAAGGTCAAAGGGGCGGTGAACTTCATCAGCGACTTCGAGGATGCCATTGCCCACGAATGCACCCGGCGCGGGTTTCATGGGGTGGTATGCGGGCACATCCACCATGCCGAGATTCGTCAGGTGGGCGAGGTTGAGTACCTTAACTGTGGGGATTGGGTGGAATCATGCAGCGCGTTGATCGAGCACTGGGATGGCAGCATCGAGTTGTATCGGCTGGCAGAGGCCCAGGCGCGGGAAAGTGAGCGTTTAGCGGCCGCCTAGGACGGGGGATCTTTGGGCCGCTGTGCGGCCCCAAGACCGACCAGATGCCGCAAACCCTAAAGGCTGACCTTGCCCCGCAAGATATCCCGAAACATCGCAAAATCCCCGATCAGGCTATACCAAGGGTGCTTGAACGTAGCCGGCCGGTTTTTCTCGAAGAAAAAGTGCCCAACCCAGGCAAACCCATAGCCGGCAAACGGCACGACCAACAGCAACAGCCACTTGCCACTGGCAATGGTATAAGCCAACAGCGCAATCACCAGACTGGTGCCAACGAAATGCAAGCGCCGGCAGGTGGGATTGCTGTGCTCCCCGAGATAGTAGGGATAGAACTCGGCAAAACTGCGAAACTGCGCTGTGCGGTTCATGGCTGTGCTCCCGGAGCTGCCTGTCATTTATGAAGGATACACGGCGTGGAGCCTGAATCGAGTCTAGAGTGATTAGCACAGCGGGCCAGTGACAATAAGCGCCATTTGAGTATCCTTGGCATTCACCGCAGGAGCGGTCAGCACAAGAAGCCTGTCATGAGCGAAAGAACCACGTCAGCGAGCTGGGCATCAGGGATCGTCAAGGCACTCGAGCTGGAAGGGCTCGATTGCCGTGCCATGTTCAAACAGCTAGGGCTGGACTTCGCTGCCCTCGATGACCCCGATGCGCGCTTCCCGCAGGACTCGATGACCCGGCTGTGGCAGCTGGCAGTCGAGCTGTCGGGCAACGAAGCGATCGGTCTGAACATGGCCAGGGTGGTGCGCCCGGCGTCGTTTCATGTCGTGGGCTATGCGCTGATGTCCAGCCGCACCTTGGCTGAGGGTTTCGAGCGCCTGGTGCGTTATCAACGGATCATTGCCGAGAGCTCCGACCTGAGTTTTCGTCTCGGGCCTGAAGGCTACGCGTTGGTACTGACCGTGCATGGCGACCACTTACCGCCGACCCGGCATAGCGCCGAGGCGTCGCTGGCATGCGCGTTGTCGTTGTGTACCTGGCTCAGCGGGCGGCCGATCCAGCCGCGCCGGGTGCTGATCCAGGGGCCACAGCCGAAAAACGTCGAACCTTACAAAGTGGCCTTCCATTCGCCCCTGGTGTTTGACGCACCGCATGACGCGCTGGTGTTCGAACGCGCCGACATGGAGGCGCCGCTACCCACCGCCAACGAGGCGATGGCGATTCTGCATGACCGATTTGCCGGTGAATACCTGGCGCGTTTCTCCGAAAGCCGGGTAACCCATCGGGTGCGCCAGGTGTTGTGCCGCATCCTGCCGCAGGGCGAGCCCAAGCGGGAAACCGTGGCCCAGGCCCTGCACTTGTCGCAGCGTACCTTGCAGCGCCGGTTGCAGGAGGAGGGCACCAGCTTCCAGACCCTGCTCGACGATACCCGTCGGGAGCTGGCCGAGCAGTACTTGGCCCAGCCGGGCATGACCTTGCTGGAAACCGCCTACCTGCTGGGCTTCGCCGACCCCAGCAACTTCTACCGGGCGTTTCGCCGCTGGTTCGATGCCACGCCCAGCGAATATCGCGCGCGGCTGGGTGGCGAGCCGGTCAGTGACGCCAGAACGCCGGCATACACAGCACCAGCACCGTAATGATCTCCAGCCGGCCGAGCAGCATGCCGCCGGCCAGGATCCACTTGGCGGCATCCGGCAGGGTCGCGTAGTTACCCGCCGGGCCGATCACCTCGCCCAGGCCTGGGCCGACCCCCGAGACAGTACCGGCGGCGCCGGTCAGCGCTGTCATCCAGTCCACGCCGAGCAGCGACAGCAGCAGGGCGATGACGCAGATGGTGATGGCGAAGAAGAACGAGAAGGTCAGAATCGAGCGCACGATCTCTTCGTCGAGGCGGTGACCGTTGTACTTCTGCTTGATCACCGCGCGTGGGTGGATCAACTGGTTAAGGCTGGCCTTGAGCAGGATGTAGGCGACCTGGAAGCGGAAGATCTTGATCCCGCCTGCGGTGGAGCCCGAGCAACCCCCAATGAACCCCAGGTAGAAGAACAGCATCAGCGAGAAGTTGCCCCACAGGCTGTAGTCACCCAGGGCGAAGCCGGTAGTGGTGACCACCGAGGTGACGTTCAGTGCGACGTGGCGCAAGGCATCCAGCCAGTGCAGATCGGTGGTGGCCCAATACCAGGTGCCCAGCACCAGCCAGGTGGCCACCAACAGGCCGAGCAGGCCTTGCACCTGTTGATCCTTGATCAGGGCACGGCGATTGCCGCGCAGGGTGGCCACGTACAGGGTGAATGGCACACTGCCGAGGATCATCACCACCACCGCGACCCAGTGCACGGCGGGGATGTCCCACTTGGCCAGCGATTGGTCGGAGGTGGAGAAGCCGCCGGTGGAAATCGCCGACATGGCATGGTTGACCGCATCGAACGGCTTCATTCCCGCCCACCAGAAGGCCAGGCTGCCGATGAACGTGATGCCGATGTACACCAGCACGATCGATTTGGCGACCATGTGCGAGCGCGGCATGACCTTCTCGGAGCGGTCCGAGGATTCGGTCTGGAACAGGCGCATGCCACCGATGCGCAGCAGCGGCAGGATCGCCACCGCCATGGCGATGAAGCCGATGCCGCCGAGCCAGTGCAGCATCGAGCGCCACATCAGGATCCCCGGAGACATGTTATCCAGCCCGCTGAGCACCGTGGCGCCGGTGGCGGTGATGCCCGACATGCTTTCGAAGAAAGCATCGGTGTAGCTGATGTGCTGGGTCAGCAGGAACGGCAGGGCGGCGAACACACACACTACCAGCCAGCTGCTGACCGTCAGCAGGTACATGTCGCGCGGGCGTAGGTGCACATGTTCGGGGCGGCCGGGAACGACCAAGGCCAGGCCCGCGATAAAGGTGATCAGGCTCGACCAGAGGAACGACGGCATGTCGCCGGTGCGTTCGAAGATCACCAGGGTGGTCATGGGAACGACCATGCTGACCGCCAGGGTGATCAGGAAGATGCCGATGATGAAACCAATGATCCTTAAGGTCGGCAACGCCATGTGATCTGCTCTGACTCGCAACGGAAAGGGCGCCATTCTACCTGTGGGTCGGCGAGCTGCAAGCTTCTAGCGCCTAGCTGCAAGAAACAGTGGCTCGGCATGCGTCCGAGATTTCTTGGCGCTTGCAGCTTGCGGCCGGCAACTTGAGAATGGGCACACATTTTATCTGCCAGGAGGGTAGCCGATGGAGGCTCTCGACGCATTGCTCAACCGTGTATCCGTTCCTCGCCTGACTGACCCTGCGCCCAATGCAGCTCAACGCGAGGCGCTGTTCCAGGCGGCGTTGCGCGCCCCGGATCACGGTCAGCTGCGCCCCTGGCGCTTCCTGACCATCGAGGGTCAGGCGCGGGAAAAGCTCGGTGAGCTGTTTGCAAGCGCTGTAGCGAAAAAAGGCGACGCAAGCCAGGCGGCACTGGACAAAGCCCGCGCCATGCCGCTGCGTGCGCCGCTGCTGATCGTGGTGATTGCCCGGTTGCAGGATCACTTCAAGGTGCCCAAGTCCGAGCAGCGACTGGCGGCGGGGTGTGCCGCCCACGGGATTTTGATTGCTGCCCATGCCCAGGGCATTGGCGCGGTGTGGCGGACCGGGGACATGGCATTCGATGCCCATGTGCATCAGGGCTTGGGGTTGCAGGCCAATGAGGAGTTGATTGGCTATCTGTATGTGGGGACGCCGGTAAATGAGCCGCGTACGGCGCCGATTTTGGCCACTGCCGAGTTCGTTAGCGCCTGGGAATAAGTGCTGTGGGGCCGCAGCGCGGCCCCCAAGATCAACTGCCCACCACCGCCGTCACCGGAAACGCCAAGCGCGCAACAAATCCCCCCTGCGGATGATTGCCCAGGCTCAAGCTGCCGCCATGGCGCTCCGCCGCCCGCCGGGCGATCGCCAGGCCCAGGCCATGCCCCGCTGCTTCCTGCCCCGGTGCGCGGAAGAACGGCTCGCCCAGCTGGCCCAGGTACTCCGGCGCCACGCCCTTGCCATGATCGCGCACAGTCACCAGCACTCGGTCCTGATCAACGCTGGCACTGATCTCGATGGGTTGCCCAGCCGGATTAAAGCGCAGTGCATTGCGTACCAGGTTGTCGACGGCACGCTCGACCAGCGTCGGCCAGCCTTGCAAGGTCAGCCCTGGCGCCGCCTCCAGGCGAATCTCCTGATCCGGGGCACTGAGCTGGGCATCCTTGCGCACACTGCCCAGTAGCGCATTGAGGTCGACCGGTTCGGCCAGTGCCTGCTCGGCGTCGACGCGCGCCAGGGCGAGGATTTCACTGATCAAGTCCTCTAGCCGATCGCACTCACGGGTCAAGCGCGGCCACAGCGCCTGGCGCTGCTCGGGCTCGGCACGTTCGGCCAGGGCCAGGGCGATACGCAGGCGTGCCAGCGGCGAGCGCAGTTCGTGGGAGACATCGCGCAACAGTTGGCGCTGACTGCCGATCAGGCTTTGCAGGCGCGCGCCCATCTTGTTGAAGTCGTTGGCCAGCACGCCAAATTCGTCACGCCGGGCCGCCAGGCGGGCCAGGCTGTTCTGCTGGTAGCTGGTCTGGCCGAGGTCGTGCACCGCGCCGCGCAAACGGCTGAGCGGGCGAGTGATCGACAGCGTTACCAACAGGCTGAACAGGGTCAGCACGACCAGGGCAATCCCCAGCGCACTGAGTGGCCAGAGCAGGCTCTCGCGGTGCCAGGCGTCGAGCTCGGGATGGGGAATGCGATAGATTAGCAAGTAGGTCTCGCCGGTGGTCGGGCTGGTGTATTCCTCGGTCAGCCGGCGCCATGGCAGGCGGCGTTGATCATTGTGCTGGCGGGCTTCGAAGTCGGCCGCGCGACGCGGGAAGGTGCCTGGCACCACGGCATCGCCGGCATCGTTGAGCACCTGCACATCAACCTTGAAGCGTTGCTTGCGTCGTTCCAGGAAGCGCTGGGCCGAGCCGATGCCCTCTTGCTCGTAATGCTGGGTCCAGCGGCTGGCCAGGGTGTTCAGGCCCGGGTGGCGACTGAGTATCCAGTTGTCCTGGTTGAGCATATGGCCGAGCAGGATCGACAGGCCGGCGACCAGGGTGATGGCGAGCCAGAAACTGGCCAGGATGCGCCAGAACAGTGAACGCAAGACACGCACCTCCTACAAGCGGGAAAAGCCCGGCCCGCTCAAGAGCGGGCCGGGCATGGGGCGGTCAGCTTACTGGGCCTTGCCGGCTTTTTCAGCTTTCCAGGCTTGGAACTCCTTCCATTCAGCCTTGCGCGCTTCGCGCTCCTTCTTCAGTTCGTCGAACTTCTTCTGCTGCTCAGGCTTGAGCAGGGCACGCACTTGGCCATCGGCCTTGTCGCGGCTGGCCTTGATTTCGTCCTTCATGGCCTTTTGCTCGGCGGCCGGCAGCTTGGCGATGTAGCGCTCGGTGATATCGCGGCGTTGATTCATCTGCTCGCCCATCAGCTTGCCGATCTGCTGGCGCTGTTCGCGGGACAAATCCAGTTGGGCGAAAGGCGCGTCACCGCGGTGATGCGGGCCGTCGTGGCGCGGGCCGCCTTCAGGCATGGCCATGGCAACGGTCGGCAGGGCGGCGGCGAACATCAGGGCGATAAGGGTCTTGCGCATGGTGTCTCTCCTTTCATGGGCCGGTGTTTACCGGATGAGCCCAGTTTAGGGAGATCAAGGTCAAGCGCGGTCAGGTGAGGGTAAAGGCTGGGTAAAGACCTTGGCTGCAAGTTGTAAGCTTCAAGCGTCAAGAGCACGCGGATCGTGCACCGATTGCATGCTCTTGTCGCTTATGGCTGGTCGCTGCTCAGAGGCTGTAGTAGTAGCCGCGGCTGCGCAGGGCGACGATGCGCGGGCGGCCATCGGGGTGCGGCCCAACCTTCTTGCGCAGGTTGCTGACATGCATGTCCAGGCTGCGGTCGTACAGGGTCAGCTTGCGGCCCAGGGCGATCTGCGCCAGTTCCTGTTTATCCAGCGGCTCGCCAGGTTGGCGCAGCAGGGCTTCAAGGATGCGGCTTTCCGAAAGGGTCAGGGTCATCTCGCGGCCCTCGATGCTGACCACGCCGCGGGCCGGGCTGAACGCCAGGTCGCCAATTTCGACTTGGGTGGTGGTCGCGGCGGGGTGGCTGCGGCGCAGCACCGCGCGCAGGCGGGCGGTCAGCTCACGCGGGTCGCACGGTTTGGCCAGGTAATCGTCGGCGCCCAGTTCAAGGCCAAGAATCCGGTCCAGCGGCTCGCCGCGCGCTGAGAGCATCAGCACCGGCAGTTCAGCATGTTCGCTGCGCAACTGCTTGAGCAGCTCCAGACCGCTGCCGTCGGGCAGCATTACATCCAGTACCACGGCTGCCGGGGCGTGGGCAGCCAGGGCTTGGCGCGCGCTCAGGCCATCGTGGCAGGCGCGCACTGCAAAACCTTCCTGGGTCAGCCAGCTGCCGAGCAGCTCGCAGAGTTCCTGGTCATCATCAATCAGTAACAGCTCGCTCATGACTCACTCAATTCAACCATTGACGGCGTCTTCTGTGTCCGCCACTGGCAAAGATACCGCAGAGTACCGAGAACAGTGCAACGCCTGAGCCAATCAGGAACCATAATTGTCGATCGCTCAGTGGCGATTGCGCGGTATCGGCCTGCATTTGCTTGATCGACAGCTTCAGGCGCTGGTTATCCTGGCGCAGGCGCGTGAGCTGGGCGCTTTCTCGCTCGCTGTCGGCGTTGTGCAATTGCTCGGTGAGGGCTGCACGCTGCTTTTCACTCTCTTCAAGGCGCTGTTGCAGCTCGGTGATCCGGGCGCCGGCTTCCAGCGACAGCGCTTGTTCGGCACAGGCCAACGGGCTCAGCAACAGTAGGCAAAGCAGCAGGAACAACGGACCTTGGCGCATTGGAACTCCTGATTGGTATCGATTCAGGAGGTTGTCGGCCGCTGGTCGGAATTAATGAGGGTGGGGGCCAATGCCAGTCAGTAAGACCCAGGGCCTGTAATTGGGGCTGCTTGGCAGCCCAATCGCAGGCTCCCACAAAGCGCTGGGTCAACCCCACGAACGAGGTATGCACAAACCTGTGGGAGCGGGCTTGCCCGCGAAAAGTGCAACGCGGTGTCAGATCAAGGCAGGACTTGCTTGAACGGCTTCACAACCACTTTGTCGTACACGCCCGCGGCAATGTACGGGTCAGCATCGGCCCAGGCTTGCGCGGCGCCCAGCGAGTCGAACTCGGCAACGATCAGGCTGCCGCTGAAACCTGCTTCGCCCGGGTCGTTGCTGTCGATGGCCGGGTGTGGGCCGGCCAGCACCACGCGGCCTTCAGCCTTGAGTTGCTGCAGGCGCTCGATGTGCGCAGGGCGGGCGGCCAGGCGTTTTTCCAGGGAGTTGGCGACGTCGCTGGCGATGATGGCGTAGAGCATGTCAATCCTCGGTCTTGGGGGTGGTAGGGTCGCTGTCGTGCAGGTGGCGCGACAGGTAAACACCTTGGGCGACCAGGAACAACACTGTCATGCCAAGGCTGCCGAACACTTTGAAGTCGACCCAGAAGTCCTGGAAGGTGAAGGCGACGAACAGGTTGGCCGCGCCGCAGATCAGGAAGAAGCCGATCCAGGCCAGATTCAACCGCGTCCAGATGGCATCGGGCAAGCTCAGCGCGTGGCCCATGATGCGCTTGATCAACACCCGGTCGCCGATGATATGGCTACCGGCGAAGGCCAGGGCGAACAGCCAGTTGACCACCGGCGCCTTCCATTTGAGGAAAGTCTCGCTATGGAATGCCAGGGTCAGGCCGCCAAACACCAGGCACGCGACCAGGGTCAGCCACTGGCCTTTTTCCAGCTTGCGTTGACGGATGAATAGCGCGCCGTAGACCACCAGCGAGCTTGCGATCAATACCGCCGTGGCACTGTAGATACCGCCCAGTTCGAAGCTGTGGCCAGCGAATTCCAGGGGGCGCGGGTCGAGCTTGTAGACGATGAAGAACAGCAGCAGCGGGATGAAATCGATGAATTGTTTCACAATGGCAGCCAGAAGCGGGATGTGACGGCATAATATCAAACATCGATTCCAGCGGTAGCGCTCCTCCATGAATGTTGATCTGCACTGTCACAGCACGGCCTCCGATGGCGCCCTGTCGCCCTCGGTACTGGTCGCCCGCGCCCACGAGCACGGTGTGCAGACATTGGCCCTGACCGACCACGACACCCTTGAAGGGCTGGCCGAAGCCCGCCAGGCCTGCCTTGCCAAGGGTATGCATTGGGTCAGCGGGGTGGAGCTTTCGTGCACCTGGGGCGGCGCGACCATTCACATATTGGGTTACGATTTTCCCCTCGATGCACCGCCGCTACTGGAGGCTATCGAGGCGCTGCACCGGGGGCGCTGGTTGCGCGCCGAGGAAATCGACCGCCGTCTGGCGGCCAAGGGCATGCCGGGCACGCTTGACGGCGCCCGTGCGCTGCAACAAGCGCTGGGCGATAGCGGCAACGCCCCGGCGCGGCCGCACTTTGCCGACTACCTGGTGCGCGCCGGGCACGTCAAGGACCGTGGCGAAGCCTTTCGCAAGTGGCTGGGGGCGGGCAAGCTGGGCGACGTCAAGCTGCATTGGCCAACCCTTGAGGAAACTGTCGCGACCCTGCGCCGGTCGAATGCCTGGGTGAGCCTGGCCCATCCCATGCACTACGAACTGACCCGCAGCAAGCGCAGACGGCTGATTGCCGACTATATTCAGGCAGGCGGGCAGGCACTTGAAGTGGTCAATGGGATGATGCCGGCCGAGCAGGTGGGCACCATGTCCATCCTCACCCGTGAGTTCGGCCTGCTGGCAAGCGCTGGCAGTGATTTCCACGGCCCTGGCACCTGGGGCGAAATCGGTGCTTACCGGCCATTGCCCGAGGACCTGCCACCTCTGTGGCGCCGATTCAAGCATGAACAGCCTATGGCGATATGAACAGGACGACTTCGTGAGCCAATTTTTCCAGATTCATGCGGAAAACCCGCAGGCGCGCCTGATAAAACAGGCCGTCGAAATCATCCGCAAGGGCGGGGTGGTGGTGTACCCGACCGATTCGGCCTACGCGATGGGCTGTCAGATCGGCGACAAGAACGCAGTCGAGCGGGTGCGCCGGCTGCGTCAACTGGACAAGCATCACAACTTCACCCTGCTGTGCTGTGACCTGTCGCAGATGGGGCTGTTCGCCAAGATCGACACCGCCACCTTCCGCTTGCTCAAGGCGCATATCCCAGGGCCGTATACCTTCATCCTCAACGCCACCCGCGAAGTGCCGCGCCTGCTGCTGCATGAAAAACGCCGCACCATCGGCCTGCGAGTGCCTTCCAACCCCATCGTGCTGGCCTTGCTTGAAGAGCTGGGCGAGCCGCTGATGAGCGTCAGTCTGATCATGCCTGGCGAAGAACAACCGATGACCGACCCCTACGAGATCCGCCAGGCGTTGGAGCACCACGTCGACCTGATCATCGATGGCGGTTTTGGCGACCTCAAAGCTTCGACAGTGATCAACCTGGCCGGCGACGAGCCGGAAGTGATCCGCGTCGGTTGTGGTGATCCCGCGCCATTCCTGGCCCCTGCGTGAATCAGGTGATCGAAGTAGCAGCGCCGCCGAGCGACAGCGACGTCCCCCTGCAGTTGCAACTGGCGCTGGTGTATGGCGAGGCCGTTACCGAGCTGCCGCTTGACTTGTACATCCCCCCAGACGCTTTGGAAGTGATCCTCGAAGCCTTCGAGGGGCCGCTCGACCTGCTGCTGTACCTGATCCGCAAACAGAACATCGACATCCTCGACATCCCGGTGGCGGAGATCACTCGCCAGTACATGTCCTACGTCGAGCTGATGAAGTCGGTGCGCCTGGAGCTGGCGGCGGAATACCTGGTAATGGCCGCGATGCTTGCCGAGATCAAGTCGCGCATGCTGCTGCCGCGCTCCACCGAGGTCGAGGAAGAAGAGGGCGACCCGCGTGCCGAGTTGATCCGCCGCTTGCAGGAGTACGAGCGCTTCAAGGCTGCCGCCGAGGGCATCGACGAACTGCCGCGAGTTGGCCGCGATGTGCTTATCCCGCGCCTGGAAGCCCCGCAGGCCAAGGTGCGCAAGCTGTTGCCGCAGGTCAGCCTGGAGGAGATCCTGCTGTCGATGGCCGAAGTCATGCGCCGCAATGACTTGTTCGAAAGTCACCAGATCACCCGCGAGACCCTGTCGACCCGCGAGCGCATGAGCGAAGTGCTCGAACGCCTCAAGGGTGGTGCCTTCGTGCCCTTCGTCGAGCTGTTCAGCGCCGAGGAAGGCAAGCTGGGTGTGGTGGTCACCTTCATGGCGATTCTCGAACTGGTGAAGGAATCGCTCATCGAACTGGTGCAGAATGAGCCGTTCGCCCCGATCCATGTCCGCGCCCGGACCGAGTGAAACAAGCAGACCTGAAGACCCATGAACCTGAATGAACCGCGCGACCTGGCCTCGCTGATCGAGGCATTTCTGCTGGCCTCGGGCAAACCGCAATCGCTTGAACGCCTGTATGAGCTGCTCGAAGAAGCCGAGCGGCCGGCGCCCGCCGTGTTCAAGAAAGCCCTCGATGTGCTGGCCAAGTCGTGTAATGGCCGGGCTTTCGAACTCAAGGAAGTGGCCAGCGGCTACCGCCTGCAAATCCGTGAAACCTACGCGCCGTGGGTCGGTCGGCTGTGGGAAGAGCGACCACAGCGCTACTCGCGGGCACTGCTCGAGACCATGGCATTGATCGCCTATCGCCAACCGATCACCCGCGGCGAGATCGAAGATGTGCGTGGCGTGGCGGTCAACACCAATATCATCAAGACCTTGATGGAGCGCGAGTGGATTCGCATCGTCGGCTACCGCGAAGTACCCGGGCGGCCGGCGATGTTTGCCACCACCAAGGCGTTTCTCGATCACTTCAACTTGCACAGTCTCGATCAATTGCCGGCGTTGGCCGAGCTGCGCGAGATGGAGCCGGAGCCGCTGGTTGACCCCGATGACGCTCCAATGCCGGCGCATTTGCAGGCGCTGGCCGATGCCAGTCTTGGCGATGAAGAGCTGGGCGAAGGGGGGGAGCCACGGGAAGAGACCAGCTTCCGCACCTTGCTGGTGGAGCTGGATGCCATGGAAGAGGGGTTGAAGACTGATTTCGATGATCTGCGCGATGAGACGCCGGACGATCAAGCAGAGTCCTCGGTTGAAGATGAGCCTGGGGTGAAGTCCTGATTTAGCGGTGTCAGTGCTGGCCTCATCGCGGGGCAAGCCCGCTCCCACGCTGATGCGGCTCATTTGGCTGGGTGGCTCGGGCTGCGTGGGAGCGGGCTTGCCCCGCGATGAGGCCGAAATTGACACACCACAGGTCGACCGTTCAGCGCAAACCCCAGCCCCCTGCACAAAACCCGCTACTCTGCAGTGCGTTCGCCCTGCGAAGCGCGTATGATGCGCGCCCCTTTGGCGCATTCGTCGCCAATAGCCAATTTCATTCCTACACCGGGAGGTGCCCAGATGAGTGAGCAAGACCTGCAAGAAACCCAAGCCATCCCCCCATCCGGCGAGAAACTGCAAAAAGTTCTCGCGCGCATTGGCGTGGGCTCGCGGCGTGACGTCGAGGCCTGGATCAGCCAAGGCCGGATCAAGGTCAACGGCGTCGCCGCCACCCTCGGTCAGCGCGTCGACCTGCACGACGCAATTGCCGTCGATGGCAAGCTGATCAAGCGCGTGGAGGCTGCCGAGGCCACCCGCCGGGTGATCATGTACAACAAGCCTGATGGCGAGATCTGCACCCGTGACGACCCAGAAGGGCGCCCGACTGTGTTCGACCGCCTGCCGCGTCCGAAAGAAGGCCGCTGGATCAACATCGGCCGTCTGGACATCAACACTACGGGCCTGCTGCTGTTCACCACCGATGGTGAGCTGGCCAATCGCTTGATGCACCCGTCCTACGAGATGGATCGCGAGTACGCCGTGCGTGTGCGTGGCGAAGTCGACGACGAGATGGTCGATCGGCTCAAGGCTGGCGTGGTCCTCGAAGATGGCCCGGCGAAGTTCACCGACATCCAGAAAGCGCCTGGTGGCGAAGGCTTCAACCACTGGTATCACTGCGTGGTGATGGAAGGGCGTAACCGTGAGGTTCGTCGCCTGTGGGAATCCCAGGGCGTGATCGTCAGCCGTCTGAAACGCGTGCGTTTCGGCCCGGTGTTCCTCAACTCCGACCTACCGATGGGCCGCTGGCGCGAAATGAGCCAGGGCGAAATCGATATCCTTGCCGCTGAAGTGGGCCTGCAGCCGGTAGCGCTGCCGACCATGAACCTCAAGGCCAAGGACAAGATGGAGCGTATGCAGCGCAAATCGACCCGTCCGCTGGGCCGTGGCGAGCGCGTGCGTACCTTGCGTCCGGCTCAGGAAGGTCAAGCTGAGCGCCCGGCGCGGGCGGCCCGTGAAGACGGTGCTGCGCGCAAGGGTGGCCGTAGCAGCAGTACCGTTGCCGAGCGTCCGAGCGATATGCGCAAGCGCACCAGCAAGCCAGAAGGCGGTAAGCCTGCGGGTGGCAAGCCTGCCGGCACCGGTCGCGGCAAGCCTCGCGGCTGATCAAGCCGCCAGCCGTAGCTCAGAAAGCTAGCCGGAAGGCTTAATGCTGTTCACTTAAGGCCCTTGTCGCCTGCTTTGGGGCCGCTTTGCGCCCCTTCGCGGGCAAGCCCGCTCCCACAGGTACGGCGCCGACCGTCCGAGCGGCGCTATAACTGTGGGAGCGGGCTTGCCCGCGAAGGGGCGCAAAGCGGCCCCAAAATCTCAAGTGAACAGCATTAAGCCCGAAGGCTGGCTTTTTTGTGTCCGTTAGACAGAGGCTGGGTTAGCCCCCTCAAATGATGTGTACGTTCCAACATACTGATTCATCAGAAATTTTTACCAAATGGCAATATTTCGAACCGCTGCGTAAGGAAATGTTTACGCTATTGCCCGTTTAAACTGCTCTTTCTCTTCGTTGTAAATGAAACTTGCCAAGTACTGCGCACTTGAGCCCCGCCCCTCAGCCCCACCCCCTCTTGCCCAACCCCCCGCAGCACGCTGATATAGCGCCATGCCGTGTGCACAGCCTGGCCACAGCGCCGGGCATCAAAACAACAAATGGAGGCGCCATGTACGCCGATCACTGCGCCTTTTCAGGCCTTCGCCCCAGGACCGCTGCGTTTTTTCATCAGGAAATGACGCAACGCGTTGACGCCTGCGCGTTTGCAGGGGTATACAATGCGCCGCGTTTTACCTGTGACCCCTTTGCGTACCGCGCACTCTTGCTGACTCCCGGTTGACCGTCCTGGCCCAGTGCCTGTCGTGTCGCCCGAGTCCAAGAAAAATCCAAGGTAATCACCTTGCCCATTCCGCTGCGCCACGAGCGCGGTGGGTCCGATTCCGTCACAGATAAAAACAAGCAGGTGACTTCGTTCATGAGTGGACAAAACATGCAGTCAGGCGAGCTCAAGCGGGGCCTGAAAAACCGCCATATCCAGCTGATCGCCCTGGGTGGCGCGATCGGTACCGGATTGTTCCTGGGCTCGGCCGGTGTGATGAAGTCTGCCGGTCCGTCGATGATCCTTGGCTATGCCATCTGCGGCTTCATCGCTTTCATGATCATGCGCCAGCTCGGCGAGATGATCGTCGAAGAGCCGGTTGCCGGCTCCTTCAGCCATTTCGCGCACAAATATTGGGGCGGTTTCGCCGGCTTCCTGTCGGGCTGGAACTGCTGGGTGCTGTATATCCTGGTCGGCATGTCGGAGCTTTCGGCAGTCGGCAAGTACGTCCATTACTGGTGGCCGGAGATCCCCACCTGGGTCACCGCCGCGGCGTTCTTCCTGCTGATCAACGCCATCAACCTGATGAACGTGAAAGTCTTCGGCGAGGCCGAATTCTGGTTCGCGATCATCAAGGTCGCAGCGATCGTCGGCATGATCGGCCTGGGCGCCTACCTGCTGACCAGCGGTAGCGGTGGCCCTGAAGCCTCGGTGACCAACCTGTGGGCGCATGGCGGCTTCTTCCCTAATGGCGTGAGCGGCCTGGTCATGGCGCTGGCGATCATCATGTTCTCTTTCGGTGGCCTGGAAATGCTCGGTTTCACCGCAGCCGAGGCCGACAAGCCAAAGACCGTGATTCCCAAGGCGATCAACCAGGTCATCTACCGGATCCTGATTTTCTACATCGGCGCCCTGGTGATTCTGCTGTCGTTGACCCCATGGGACAGCCTGGTCGCCAGCATCGATGCCTCCGGTGGCAGCTATGGCAGCAGCCCGTTCGTGCAGGTGTTCTCGCTGCTCGGTAGCGACGTGGCTGCGCACTTGCTGAACTTCGTGGTGTTGACTGCGGCGCTGTCGGTGTACAACAGCGGTACCTACTGCAATGCGCGGATGCTCTATGGCATGGCCGAGCAGGGCGATGCCCCGGCTGCGCTGGCCAAGATCGACAAGCGCGGCGTGCCGGTGCGTTCGATTCTGGCTTCGGCAGTGGTCACCCTGGTTGCCGTGCTGCTCAACTACTTCATGCCGCAGCATGCCCTGGAGCTGCTGATGTCGCTGGTGGTAGCGGCGCTGGTGATCAACTGGGCGATGATCAGCTACTCGCACCTGAAATTCCGTCAGCACCTTGACCGTACCGGGCAGAAGCCATTGTTCAAGGCACTGTGGTACCCCTATGGCAACTATGTGGTACTGGCCTTCGTGATGCTGATCCTGGGCATCATGCTGATGATCCCGGGGATTCAGGTATCGGTGTATGCGATCCCGGTATGGTTGTTCGCGATGTTCGTGGCCTACATGCTCAAGGGCAGACGTGGGACGCAGGCTAACCGGGCGGCAAGCTCTGTAGCCAAGTAAGCGCTGAGCGTGTTACTTGAAACCCGATGACCGTGACTGGCATCGGGTTTTTTGTTGTCTGTCCGGGTGCTATCGCGGGGCAAGCCCGCTCCCACGCAGGCCGCCAAGCATACGTGCCAGGCATGACGGCCAGGCATGACTGCGTGGGAGCGGGCTTGCCCGCGATAGCGCCCACTGGGCTTTAAATCTGCTCCAGCAGCCAGCCACGAAATGCCCGCAACGACGGCAATGCCTCATTACGCGGCGGATAAATCAGGTAGTAACTGCGCTGACTGGCGAACGCGACGCCCGGGCTGAACAGCTCGCCCTTGGCCAGTTCTTCCTCGACCAGAACCCGCGGCACCAGGCCAATGCCGATCCCCGCCCGCACCGCCTGGATCAGGTGCGAGGTCAACTCGAAGCTTGGCCCCAGGCGCATCGCTCGGTGCGGCAGGTCATGGTGGGAGAACCACTCGCCCCAGGCGTGCGGGTTGTTGGCCACATTCAGCAGTACCTGTTCGCTGATGCGCGCTGGGCTCCAGCCCTGCGCCTCACTGGCGGCCTCCTGCGGCAGAATCACCACCAGCTCTTCGGCATGCAGGCGATGGCAGATCAGCCCTGGCAGGTCATGGCTGGCCACGCCGATGGCGGCGTCGATCTCGCTGGTGTCGAAGTTGATCGCTTCAATGCGTGAATGAATATGTACCAGCATCCCAGGATGGGCTGCGTAGAAAGCGTGCAGGCGCGGCAGCAGCCATTTCGACCCGAACGTCGGCAGGGTGGCCAGGCGCAAAGTGCCGACGCCTGTCTGGTAGGCCAGTGCCTGCAAGGTGGCACTGCGGATCCGCCCGAGGGCTTCGCTGAGCTCGCGCTGGTACAGGCGCCCGACGTCGGTCAACTGCACCTGGCGCCCTTCGCGGCGGAACAAGGTCAGGCCTAACTGCTGCTCCAGTGCCTGCACCTGGCGGCTAACCGCGCTCTGGGTCAGCGACAGTTCGGCAGCGGCGCGGGTATAGCTTTCATGCCGAGCGGCGGCCTCGAACGCCAGCAGCAGCGACATCGATGGGGTCAGGTGGCGGTAATTCATTCATAAAGCTCATCAATAGCGGCAGGAATATCCGTTTGCCCCTGGCCGGAAAGTACAGGAACATTGGCATATTCGTCATCCCTGGCTGTGTAACCTATGCCGGGAAGACAGGTTTACCGTGAATCAGCCCATATCAAGAGGCCATCCAACGATGATCGCCCAGCTGTCGACCAGCGCCCCTGCCGTCAACTACCCGGAATTTCTCGAAGCCCTGCGCAGCAGCGGTTTCCGCGGCCAGATCAGTGCCGACTACGCCACCCGTACGGTGCTTGCCACCGATAACTCGATCTATCAGCGCCTGCCGCAGGCGGCGGTGTTCCCCCTGGATGCCGACGATGTGGCCAAGGTGGCCGCACTGATGGGCGAGTCGCGTTTCCAGCAGATCAAGCTGACCCCGCGTGGCGGTGGTACCGGCACCAACGGCCAGTCGCTGACTGACGGCATCGTCGTCGACCTGTCGCGGCATATGAACCAGATCCTGGAGATCAACGTCGAGCAGCGCTGGGTGCGCGTCCAGGCCGGGGTGGTCAAGGATCAGCTCAATGCGGCGCTCAAGCCACACGGCTTGTTCTTTGCCCCGGAGCTGTCCACCTCCAACCGCGCTACCGTGGGCGGCATGATCAACACCGACGCCAGCGGCCAGGGCAGTTGCACCTACGGCAAGACCCGCGACCACGTGCTTGAACTGCACAGCGTGTTGCTCGGTGGCGAGCGCCTGCATAGCCTGCCGATCGACGATGCGGCGCTGGAGCAGGCTTGCGCTGCGCCCGGTCGTGCTGGCGAGGTCTATCGGGTTGCCCGCGACATCCAGCAGGGCCAGGCCGAGCTGATCAAAAGCATCTTCCCCAAGCTCAATCGCTGCCTGACCGGCTACGACCTGGCGCACCTGCGCGACGAGCAGGGCCGCTTCAACCTTAATAGCGTACTGTGCGGCGCCGAGGGCTCGCTGGGCTACGTGGTCGAGGCCAAGCTCAATGTGCTGCCGATCCCCAAGTACGCAGTGCTGGTCAATGTGCGCTACACCAGCTTCATGGATGCCCTGCGAGACGCCAATGCGCTGATGGCGCACAAGCCACTGTCGATCGAAACCGTCGACTCCAAGGTGCTCATGCTGGCGATGAAAGACATCGTCTGGCACAGCGTTGCCGAGTACTTCCCGGCTGACCCTGAGCGGCCGACCCTGGGTATCAACCTGATCGAGTTCTGCGGCGACGAGCCGGGCGAGGTCAACGCGCGGGTGCAGGCGTTCATCGCGCATCTGCAGAGCGACAAGGGTGTCGAGCGCTTGGGTCATACCCTGGCCGAGGGGGCCGAGGCCGTGACGCGGGTCTACACCATGCGCAAACGCTCGGTGGGCCTGCTGGGCAACGTCGAGGGCGAGGTGCGGCCGCAGCCGTTTGTCGAAGACACGGCAGTGCCGCCCGAGCAACTGGCTGACTATATCGCTGACTTCCGTGCGCTGCTCGACAGCTACGGCCTGGCCTATGGCATGTTTGGCCACGTCGATGCCGGGGTGTTGCACGTGCGTCCGGCCCTGGACATGAAAGACCCGGCCCAGGCGGCGCTGGTCAAGCCAATCTCGGATGCGGTGGCGGCGCTGACCCAGCGTTACGGCGGTCTGCTGTGGGGCGAGCATGGCAAGGGCCTGCGTTCGGAATACGTGCCGGATTACTTCGGCGAGCTGTACCCGTCGCTGCAACGCCTGAAGGGCGCGTTCGACCCGTATAACCAGCTCAACCCGGGCAAGATCTGCACGCCACCGAACAGCTCGGAGGGCCTGACCAAGGTCGATGGCGTGACCCTGCGCGGTGATCTTGATCGAACCATCGATGAGCGCGTCTGGCAGAGTTTTGGCAGCGCTGTGCACTGCAACGGTAATGGCGCCTGCTACAACTACGACCCCAACGACGCCATGTGCCCGTCGTGGAAGGCCACCCGTGAACGGCAACACTCACCCAAAGGTCGCGCTTCGCTGATCCGAGAGTGGCTGCGCCTGCAAGGTGCGGCGGATATCGATGTATTGGCGGCGGCGCGCAGCAAAGTGTCCTGGCTCAAAGGGCTGCCGACCCGCCTGCGCAATAACCGAGCGCAGAAGCAGGGCCAAGCGGACTTTTCCCACGAGGTGTACGAGGCCATGGCGGGTTGCTTGGCCTGTAAGTCGTGCGCAGGGCAATGCCCGATCAAGGTCAATGTCCCGGACTTCCGTTCGCGCTTCCTTGAGCTGTACCACGGTCGCTACCAGCGCCCGCTGCGCGATTACCTGATCGGCTCGCTGGAGTTCAGCATTCCCTATCTTGCCCATGCGCCGGGCCTGTACAACGCGGTGATGGGCTCGACGTGGGTGAGCAAACTGCTGGCGGACAAGATCGGCATGGTCGACAGCCCACTGATCAGCCGTTTCAACTTCCAGGCCACCCTGAGCCGTTGCCGGGTCGGTGTTGCCAGCGTGCCGGCGCTGCGCGAGCTGACCCCGGCCCAGCGTGAGCGCAGCATCGTGCTGGTCCAGGATGCCTTTACCCGTTACTTCGAGACGCCGCTGCTGGCCGCGTTCATCGAGCTTGCCCATCGGCTGGGGCATCGCGTGTTCCTGGCGCCCTACAGCGCCAACGGCAAGCCGCTGCACGTGCAAGGCTTTCTCGGTGCGTTCGCCAAGGCGGCGATCCGCAATGCTAGCCAGTTGAAGGCGCTGGCCGACTGCGGCGTGCCTTTGGTGGGCCTGGATCCGGCGATGACGCTGGTCTATCGCCAGGAGTATCAGAAGGTGCCTGGCCTGGAAGATTGCCCGAAGGTGTTGCTACCGCAGGAGTGGTTGATCGATGTGCTGCCTGAGCAGGCGGTGGCGGATGCTGGCCACTTCCGCTTGATGGCTCATTGCACCGAGAAGACCAACGTGCCGGCCAGTACCAAGCAGTGGGAGCAGGTGTTTGCCCGCATGGGGCTGAAGCTGGTGACCGAGGCGACCGGCTGCTGCGGGATGTCCGGCACTTATGGGCATGAGGCGCGTAATCAGCAGACGTCGCGGACCATCTTCGAGCAGTCGTGGGCGACCAAGCTGGATAAACAAGGGGAGCCGTTGGCGACTGGCTATTCGTGCCGTAGCCAGGTCAAGCGCATGGCCGACAAGCAGATGCGCCATCCGCTGGAGGTGGTGTTGCAGTACGCCCTGCGCTGACCCTCAAGCGCAGAGCGGGGCAAGCACACTCCCACAGATCTGTGGGAGCGGGCTTGCCCCGCGATGGTCATTCAGGCTTGGCGCAACCGCCGCGCCTGGCGATACAGATACAGGCTCAGCACCAGTCCGCAAGCCGACGCCGCTGCGGCAAACAGAAACATCGAGGCAAAGCCGAACCCAGATGCCACGGCGCCCACCAGCGGCCCGGTAATGCCCAGCGACAGGTCGATGAACAGCGAATATGCCCCCACCGCAGCGCCGCGGTTGGCTGCTGATACCTGATTCACCGCCTCGACC
Organism: Pseudomonas sp. BT-42-2; assembly: GCF_025847435.2. NCBI lineage: Bacteria > Pseudomonadati > Pseudomonadota > Gammaproteobacteria > Pseudomonadales > Pseudomonadaceae > Pseudomonas > Pseudomonas sp. BT-42-2. Next base: position 348,162 of record NZ_JAOYTM010000009.1, on the reverse strand, counting down.
CCCAGTGCCGGGAAGACCAGCGAGAAGCCAAACCCACTCAACGCAGCGCCCGCCAAGGCAATCTCGGCACTCGGCGCCTGCCAAAGCATCAGCAACCCCAGGGTTTCCACCGACAGGCAGGCAATTGCCACTCGGAAGCCACCGATGCGGTTGATCAGGTTGCCGAACAGCAGTCGAGCACTGATGAAGCTGGCGCCAAACAGGCTCAGGGTCAGCGCCGCGTTAGGCCAGTCGCGGCTGGCGTAGTACAGGGTGATGAAGGTGGCGATGGTGCCGAAACCGATCGAGCCCAGGGCCAGCCCCGAGCCGTGCGGGAATACCTTGCCCAGCACCTGCAAAAACGGCAGGCGCACACCGCTGACAATGGGCGCGGCGCGCTTGGGCCATGCCAGCAGCAGGCCAATCACTGCCAGCAGGATGATGCTCACACCCATGCTCCACAGCCCCCACTGCTTGACCATCAGCACCCCCAGCGGGGCGCCGACGGCCAGCGCACCGTAGCTGGCGATACCGTTCCAGGAGATCACCTTGGCGGTATTCTGTGAGCCCACTCGGCCGATGCCCCAGCCGATCGAGCCAGAGCCGACCAGGCTCTCTGCGCTGCCCAATACCAGTCGGCCAATCAACAGGCAGGTCAGGCTGAGCCATGGCATGTGGTTGAGAAAACTGCAGGCGAGCATGAACACGCCACTCAGGCCGCAGCCGAACAGGCCATACATGACCGCTTTTTTGCTGCCCAGGTTGTCGATGATGCGGCTGGCCGTGGGGCGGCTGAGCAAGGTGGCCAGGTACTGCACGCTGATCACCAGGCCCGCGACTACTGCGCTAAAGTCCAGTTCGTTATGCACATAGCCCGGCAGTACGGCCAAGGGGATGCCGATATTCAGGTAGCCGATGAAGGTGAAGATGACGATCGAGACGACTTGCAGGGTGACCGCAAGGGGGCGCGGTGAATCGGGCATGGAGGGTCTTCGTGGCAGGGGATCTGGACGGTGTGAAAACGTGATGACGTGGGAGTTCCCGAAGGTCAGCCGTTTTCACACTGTCGTGCGCGGTTATTCCTGATCAGCGCTGGATGTATCGTCGCCATCCTGCTCGACGGCAGGCGTCGGCTCGGAGTGGGCGGCAACGGTTTGCTCTTCGGGGTTCAGGCTTGGGAAGGGAAGATTCGGGATTTCATGCATCTCGACGTTCCTCGCAAGTGTGAGTGAAAAGGCTGCGCCAGGCGCGTTTATGGCTTTAGAAAGCTGGGGCAGGATACAGCAGTCTGCATGACAGTTTGAACTTTTTGCCTGTCAGTTGTCGGTTTTGCGGGCGGATACCGGACGGCAACGGGCCGTTTGGCCCTTCTAAATGCAATCGCGGGGCAAGCCCGCCCCCACGCGCCTGCTTCATTGCAAGGGCGTAGGAGCGGGCTTGCCCCGCGATCAGAGCTGTAGCGAGTTACTTGCGGCCTTCAGCCGTCTCGGCAACTTTGTCAGTGCGCGCACACATGATGAAGTCGTTGCGATGCAGGCCCTTGATCGAGTGGCTCCACCAAGTCACGGTGACTTTGCCCCACTCGGTCAGCAGGCCTGGGTGGTGACCTTCGGCTTCGGCAATTTCGCCAACGGCATTGGTGAACGCCAGCGCGTGCTTGAAGTTCTTGAACAGGAAAACCCGCTCAAGCTCCATGTGGCCGTCACGCACTTCGATGTGCCAGTCCGGGATCTCGCGGATCAGCTCCGCCAGTTCTTCATCGCTGACTTTCGGCGCATCGGCGCGGCAGGCTTCGCAGTGGGCTTGGTTCAAGGCATTCATGGGTTCATTCCGGTTTGAGTTGTTATCGTCAAGGCGGCTCAGGCAGCGACCTTGGGTGGAAACTTCGGCGCGTGCAGGCCCAGCTGCATGCCCTGGTGGACCATGCCCATGATGTCTTCGTGGGCCAGGTCGAACAGGCGCTTGAGGTTCGGCAGAACGAAATACAGCGGCTGCAGGATGTCGATCCGATACGGCGTGCGCATGGCTTCGATCGGGTCGAACGCCTGGTGTTCCGGCTCGTTCGACAGGCTGTAGACGGTTTCCTTGGGCGAGGAGAGGATGCCGCCGCCATAGATCTTGCGACCTTGCGGGGTGTCCATCAGGCCGAACTCGATGGTCATCCAGTACAGACGCGCCAGGTACACCCGCTCTTCCTTGGTCGCGGCCAGGCCGAGCTTGCCATAGGTGTGGGTGAATTCGGCGAACCAAGGGTTGGTCAGCAGCGGGCAGTGGCCAAAGATCTCATGGAAGATGTCCGGCTCTTGCAAGTAGTCGAGTTCTTCCGGGGTGCGGATGAAGGTAGCCACCGGGAAGCGCTTGCTGGCGAGCAGTTCGAAGAAGGTCTGGAACGGGATCAGCGCTGGCACCCGGGCGACCTGCCAGCCCGTGGTGGCGCCCAGCACCTTGTTGATTTCGCCCAGCTGCGGGATGCGGTCATGGGGCAGCTTGAGCTGCTCGATGCCGTCCAGGTATTCCTGGCAGGCCCGGCCTTCGATCACCTTCAATTGACGGGTGATCAGGGTGTTCCATACCGCATGCTCTTGCTGCGGGTAGTCGATAAAGCCGTGCGCGTCGGGCTCGCGTGCCACGTACTGCGTCTGTTTCATGTGGCTCTCCTGGTGAGGGCGGTCTTTCTTGTTATGGGTGCGACATGCCTTAGGAATAGCCCTTCGACGCGGGCTTTGCACTGGGTGCGGGATGTTTGCTACGCAAGTGAATCGGGTGATTTCGTAACGTAAATTTTACAAAAAACCGCTTATCCCGGAAAATCACGGAGATCCGGCTGACTTTTTGTCTAAATTTGTCAGCTTATCTTTACGAATTTTGCGCGTGCCGATGAAAAAATCGGCGGCTTCGGGACATTTCCATGCGTATCAAAGTGCATTGCCAGAACCGCATCGGCATTTTGCGAGACATCCTCAATCTGTTGGTCGAGTACGGCATCAACGTGCTGCGCGGCGAGGTTGGCGGCGACCACGGCAATGCCATCTACCTGCATTGTCCGAACCTGGTGAACCTGCAGTTCCAAGCCTTGCGGCCGAAATTCGAAGCGATCGCCGGGGTGTTCGGCGTTAAACGCGTCGGCCTGATGCCCAGCGAGCGTCGGCATATGGAGCTCAATGCGTTATTGGGCGCTTTGGAGTTTCCGGTGCTGTCGATCGACATGGGCGGCAGTATTGTGGCAGCCAACCGTGCGGCGGCGCAGTTGCTTGGGGTGCGGGTCGATGAGGTGCCAGGCCTGCCGCTGGCGCGCTACGTCGAGGACTTCGACCTGCCCGAGCTAGTGCGGGCGAACAAGTCGCGCATCAATGGCTTGCGCATCAAGGTCAAGGGTGATGTGTTTCTCGCCGACATCGCCCCGTTGCAGTCCGAGCATGACGAAAGCGAGGCGTTGGCCGGGGCGGTGCTGACCTTGCATCGCGCCGACCGCATTGGCGAGCGCATCTATAACGTGCGCAAGCAGGAGCTGCGCGGATTCGACAGTATTTTCCAGAGTTCGCGGGTGATGGCCGCCGTGGTGCGCGAAGCGCGGCGCATGGCGCCGTTGGATGCGCCGTTGTTGATCGAGGGCGAAACAGGGACTGGCAAGGAGTTGCTGGCACGTGCCTGCCACTTGGCCAGCCCGCGTGGGCAGGCGCCGCTGATGGCGCTCAACTGCGCAGGGTTGCCGGAGTCGATGGCCGAAACCGAGCTGTTTGGCTATGGTCCGGGCGCTTTCGAGGGCGCGCGCGCGGAGGGCAAGCTGGGCCTGCTGGAACTGACCGCAGGAGGCACGCTGTTCCTCGATGGGGTGGCCGAAATGAGCCCGCGTCTACAGGTCAAGTTGCTGCGCTTTTTGCAGGATGGTTGCTTTCGCCGGGTGGGCAGCGATGAAGAGGTGTATCTGGATGTGCGGGTCATTTGCGCCACCCAGGTCGACCTGTCCGAGCTGTGCGCGCGGGGCGAATTCCGCCAGGACCTGTACCACCGCTTGAATGTGCTGTCGCTGCACATCCCGCCGCTACGAGAGTGCATGGATGGTCTCGAAGGCCTGGTGCAGCACTTTCTCGATCAAGCCAGTCGGCAGATTGGCTGCCCGATGCCGCGCCTGGCGCCTGCCGCCATGGAAAAACTCAGCCACTACCATTGGCCGGGCAATGTGCGGCAATTGGAAAACGTTTTATTCCAAGCCGTTTCATTATGTGAGGGCGGACTGGTGAAGAGCGAACATATCCGTCTGCCGGATTATGGCGTGCGCCAACCGCTGGGGGAGTTTTCCTTGGAAGGGGAACTTTCACAGATTGTTGGGCGCTTTGAAAAAGCGGTACTGGAAAGTTTGCTTGGTGAATACCCAAGTAGTCGGGCATTAGGCAAAAGACTAGGTGTTTCGCATACAACCATTGCCAACAAGTTGCGTGAATACGCCCTGGGCAAATCGTCCGAGTAAACAGTTGAAGGGGCCGCTAGGCGGCCCCATTCACAGGGATCAACCGTTGGAGCAACCGTTACCCATCACGCGGTATTCGAGAATGTGCTTCTGGCCCTTGGAGTCCTCGTAGGTCATGCGGGCGGGCACTACTTCACAGACGTTAGGAACTTCGCTCATGGACAGAACACGGGCAATGTCCAAGTGCTGCGAGTAACTGTACTGTTCAACCGGAATCTGCTCGACATCGTTTGCAACTTCGTCGGCCATCGCCGCGCTGCAAAGACCGCCAAGTGCCAATACCAGTAACGCTTTCATTTTCAATTTACCTGTCTAAGGTCGTGAGGGGGCACGCGGCGCTTGTGACGCCGCGAGTACAACGAGTGTTTTATCGGGATGAAGAGGGGATTAACGTTGCCTTCGTGGGGGCTGTTACCAGAAGTTAATCGCCTTGCCGTTGCTGGCGAGGTGAATTTTATGGCCCGGCCTACAGCTGAAACAGTGGGGGTTTTGATAAAGACTGTTGACAGAATCTGTAACAATCGCCCGGAAAACAGCTTTTGATTACTGGTCGAATGCCGGTGTTGTGCGGGCTAGAGCGGTTGCGCGAAATCTCTGCGGCGAAGGAGGGGCTTGCTACTACCAACGTCGAATGGCCTTTGCCGCTCTGGTACAGTTACAAACGGTTCCATACAAAAACAACTATTACACCGAGGTAACACAGATGAGTGCGGCTCCACTGTATCCCGTTCGTCCCGAGGTTGCGGCTACTACCCTGACCGACGAGGCCACCTACAAGGCCATGTACCAGCAGTCGGTGATCAACCCCGACGGTTTCTGGCGCGAACAGGCCCAGCGCCTGGACTGGATCAAGCCGTTCACCAAGGTCAAGCAGACCTCGTTCGACGATCACCATGTCGATATCAAATGGTTTGCTGACGGCACTCTGAACGTTTCCTACAACTGCCTGGACCGTCATCTCGAAGAGCGCGGCGACCAGGTAGCGATCATCTGGGAAGGCGACGATCCTTCCGAAAGCCGCAACATTACCTACCGCGAGCTGCACGAGCAGGTGTGCAAATTCGCCAACGCCCTGCGTGGCCAGGATGTGCACCGGGGCGATGTGGTGACCATCTATATGCCGATGATCCCCGAGGCGGTGGTAGCCATGCTGGCTTGCGCCCGAATTGGCGCGATCCATTCGGTGGTGTTCGGTGGCTTCTCGCCTGAGGCCCTGGCCGGTCGAATCATCGACTGCAAATCGAAGATCGTCATCACTGCCGACGAAGGCGTGCGTGGCGGTCGGCATACGCCGCTCAAGGGCAACGTCGACCTGGCCCTGACCAACCCTGAAACCAGCAGCGTGCAGAAGATCATCGTGTGCAAGCGCACCGGTGGCGACATCGCCTGGCACCAGCACCGCGATATCTGGTACGAAGACCTGATGAAGGTCGCCTCCAGCCACTGCGCACCGAAAGAGATGGGCGCCGAAGAAGCGCTGTTCATCCTTTATACCTCTGGCTCGACTGGCAAGCCCAAGGGTGTCCTGCACACCACTGGTGGCTACATGGTCTACGCCTCGCTGACCCATGAGCGGGTGTTCGACTACCGCCCGGGCGAAGTCTACTGGTGCACCGCCGACGTTGGCTGGGTCACCGGTCACAGCTACATCGTCTATGGCCCGCTGGCCAATGGCGCCACCACCGTGCTGTTCGAAGGTGTGCCGAACTACCCGGACATCACCCGCGTGTCGAAGATCATCGACAAGCACAAGGTCAATATCCTCTACACCGCACCGACCGCGATTCGCGCGATGATGGCCGAAGGTCAGGCCGCCGTCGCCGGCGCAGATGGCTCCAGCCTGCGCTTGCTCGGTTCGGTGGGTGAGCCGATCAACCCTGAGGCCTGGAACTGGTACTACCAGACTGTCGGCAAGGAGCGTTGCCCGATCGTCGACACCTGGTGGCAGACCGAAACCGGCGGCATCCTGATCAGCCCGCTGCCAGGGGCGACGGGCTTGAAACCGGGTTCGGCAACCCGTCCGTTCTTTGGCGTGGTGCCGGCCCTGGTGGATAACCTGGGTAACCTGATCGAAGGCGCCGCCGAGGGTAACCTGGTGATCCTCGACTCCTGGCCGGGTCAGTCGCGTTCGCTGTATGGCGATCATGACCGCTTCGTCGACACCTACTTCAAGACCTTCCGCGGCATGTACTTCACCGGTGACGGTGCGCGCCGTGACGAGGATGGCTACTACTGGATCACCGGTCGTGTGGATGACGTGCTCAACGTTTCCGGTCACCGGATGGGTACCGCCGAGATCGAGAGTGCGATGGTTGCCCACCCGAAAGTCGCTGAGGCGGCGGTGGTCGGCGTGCCGCATGACATCAAAGGGCAGGGCATCTATGTGTATGTGACCCTCAATGCCGGGGTCGAGTCGAGCGAGCAATTGCGCCTGGAACTGAAAAACTGGGTGCGCAAGGAGATTGGTCCGATCGCTTCGCCGGATGTCATCCAGTGGGCGCCAGGCCTGCCCAAGACTCGCTCAGGCAAGATCATGCGGCGGATCCTGCGCAAGATCGCCACGGCCGAATACGACGCGCTGGGTGATATCTCGACCTTGGCCGACCCGGGTGTGGTGCAGCACCTGATCGATACCCACAAGGAAATGAGCCGCGCTTCGGCTTGATAGCGGCCAGTCTGCACAGAACCCCGCCAGCAACGGCGGGGTTTTTGCATTCTGTTGCCTCGACATTCATCGGTAACCGTTTTCTGTCACCTTGGTCGCACGATAACGGGGCCGTCAGAAACATTCCTGTGCCATTGTGGGGCAATCCTGCAGACATTTCGTGCAGGTTTGCACGCTACACTTGCCGGAATACAAGGGTTTGCCAATAATAGGCGCACTTATTGCTTCGTTTACAGGTTGTTTTCTTTTTGCTCTTGCATAATGAGTGAGAGCTGTCAATATCGCCCGCCGCGGTTTCAAGCGCTTCTGTAACTAGTTGTCGCTTTGAAGAAATATCGACTACCGGGCTGTCGTTAAAATGCCACTCACTCGCTCGTGGTCTGCGACCTTGGTCGATACCCCTCGCGGCTCGCGTTGTACCCATTCGCATTCGGGCAGCTGTTACCCCTGCCTTGTATTGCCCCGTACCGATGGAGTTACCTGATGAAGAAGCTCGCACTGCTTGGCGCCCTGGCGCTGTCCGTGTTGTCCCTGGTATCGCACGCCGATGAGAAACCGTTGAAGATCGGTATCGAGGCCGCCTACCCACCCTTCGCCTTCAAACAGCCCGATGGCAGCATCGCCGGCTTCGACTACGACATCGGCAACGCCCTGTGCGAAGAGATGAAGGCCAAGTGCACCTGGGTCGAGCAAGAGTTCGACGGCCTGATCCCAGCACTGAAAGTGCGCAAGATCGACGCCATCCTGTCGTCGATGTCGATCACTGACGATCGCAAGAAGTCAGTCGATTTCACCAAGCGCTACTACCTGACCCCGGCCCGCTTGGTCATGAAGCAGGGCGTCACCGTCAGTGACAGCCTGGCTGAGCTCAGTGGCAAGAAGATCGGCGTGCAGCGCGGCTCGATCCACGACCGTTTCGCCAAGGAAGTCCTGGCGCCTAAAGGTGCAACCGTCGTGCCTTACGGCACCCAGAACGAAATCTACCTGGACGTGGCTGCCGGTCGCCTCGACGGCACCGTGGCTGACGCTACCCTGCTCGAAGATGGTTTCCTCAAGACCGACGCCGGCAAGGGTTTTGCCTTCGTAGGCCCGGCCTTCACCGACGCCAAGTACTTCGGCGACGGCATCGGCATTGCCGTGCGCAAAGGCGACAAGGCCAACGCTGAGCGGATCAACGCCGCCATCGACGCCATTCGCGCCAACGGCAAGTACAAGGCGATCCAGGACAAGTACTTCAACTTCGACATCTACGGGCCTGACGCTCAGTAAGGCATCGAGTTTCACCTGTGCAATGGTGCAAACAGCAGAGACTCTGAGGTTTGCACCATTTTTCATTCCCTGGGTGTAGAGGAATCCCAATCATGTTGAAAGGCTACGGGGCAGTCATCCTCGACGGGGCGTGGCTGACGCTGCAGCTCGCCCTGTCGTCGATGGCCCTGGCCATCGTGCTTGGCCTGATCGGCGTGGCGCTAAGGTTGTCGCCAGTGCGCTGGCTGGCCTGGCTGGGCGATATGTATGCCACGGTCATTCGCGGCATTCCGGATCTGGTGCTGATCCTGCTGATCTTCTATGGCGGCCAGGACATTCTCAACCGGGTGGCGCCGCTGCTCGGCTACGAAGACTATATCGATCTCAACCCGCTGGTGGCCGGTATCGGCACCCTGGGTTTCATCTTTGGTGCTTATTTGTCGGAAACCTTCCGCGGTGCCTTCCTGGGCATTCCCAAGGGGCAGGCCGAGGCAGGCGTGGCGTATGGCATGAGCAGTCGCCAGGTGTTCTTCCGCATCATGGTGCCGCAGATGATTCGCCTGGCGATCCCAGGCTTTACCAACAACTGGCTGGTATTGACCAAGGCTACCGCGTTGATCTCGGTGGTGGGTCTGCAGGACATGATGTTCAAGGCCAAGCAGGCGGCTGATGCCACCCGCGAACCCTTCACCTTCTTCCTGGCGGTGGCAGCCCTGTACCTGGTGATCACCAGTGTCTCGCTGCTGGCGCTGAAGTACCTCGAGAGGCGCTACTCGGTGGGCGTTAAGGCGGCAGAACTATGATCTTCGACTACAACGTCATCTGGGAGGCGCTGCCGCTTTATCTTGGCGGCCTGCTGACCACCCTCAAGCTGCTGGCGCTGTCGCTGTTGTTCGGTCTGCTGGCGGCGGTACCGCTGGGCCTGATGCGCGTTTCCAAGCAGCCGCTGGTGAACATGACCGCCTGGCTGTACACCTATGTGATCCGCGGCACGCCGATGCTGGTGCAGCTGTTCCTGATCTACTATGGGCTGGCCCAGTTCGAGGCGGTGCGCGAGAGCATCTTCTGGCCGTGGCTGTCGAGCGCGACGTTCTGTGCCTGCCTGGCCTTCGCCGTCAACACCAGTGCCTACACTGCAGAAATCATCGCCGGCAGCCTCAAGGCCACCCCGCATGGTGAGATCGAAGCGGCCAAGGCCATGGGCATGTCACGCTTCAAGATGTACCGGCGCATCCTGCTGCCGTCGGCCATGCGCCGGGCGCTGCCGCAGTACAGCAACGAAGTGATCATGATGTTGCAGACCACCAGCCTGGCCTCGATCGTCACCCTGATCGACATCACCGGCGCGGCGCGCACCGTCAATGCCCAGTACTACCTGCCTTTCGAGGCCTATATCACGGCGGGCGTGTTCTACCTGTGCCTGACCTTCATTCTGGTGCGCCTGTTCAAGATGGCCGAACGCCGCTGGCTCGGCTACCTGGCGCCGCGCAAGCACTGAACGCTCTGTGAGAACCGACAGCATGTACAAACTCGAAGTCCAAGACCTGCACAAGCGCTATGGCAGCCATGAAGTGCTCAAGGGCGTGTCCCTGGCCGCCAAGGCAGGCGATGTGATCAGCATCATCGGCTCCAGCGGTTCGGGCAAGTCGACCTTCCTGCGCTGCATCAACCTGCTCGAGCAGCCGCATGCCGGCAAGATCCTGCTCAACAACGAAGAACTCAAGCTGGTCGCTGGCAAGGATGGCGCACTCAAGGCTGCCGACCCCAAGCAGCTGCAGCGCATGCGCTCGCGCCTGTCGATGGTGTTCCAGCACTTCAACTTGTGGGCGCACATGACGGCGCTGGAAAACATCATCGAAGCACCGGTGCATGTGCTGGGCATGAGTAAGAAAGACGCGCTGGAAAAAGCTGAGCATTACCTGGCCAAGGTTGGCGTTTCGCACCGCAAGGACGCCTACCCCGGGCATATGTCCGGTGGCGAGCAGCAGCGTGTGGCGATTGCCCGGGCGCTGGCGATGGAGCCGGAAGTGATGCTGTTCGATGAGCCGACCTCGGCGCTGGACCCAGAGCTGGTGGGCGATGTGCTCAAGGTCATGCAGTCGCTGGCCCAGGAAGGCCGGACCATGGTGGTGGTCACCCACGAGATGGGCTTTGCTCGCGAGGTGTCCAATCAGCTGGTGTTCCTGCACAAGGGTGTAGTGGAGGAGGCGGGGAATCCGCGCGAGGTGCTGGTCAATCCGCAATCGGAGCGGCTCAAGCAGTTTCTCTCTGGCAGCCTGAAGTAAAGGCTGCATCTTTGCACCATAATAGGGCATGCTGCGCAGCGAGCGCAGCCTGACCCGGCGCCACTGACTCGAACTTCCCAAGGTTTCGGACCACGCCCTATGACCACCCAGCGAATCGGTTTTCTCATCTGGCCCAGCACCAAGCCGTTGACCTTGGCGTTGGCCGAGGAGGCATTGCTGGTGGCCCAGCGGGTGCATCCAGATGTCGTCTATGAGCTGGTGTTCCTCCAGGCTGAGCCGTCCGAGCAACAGGGCTGGCGTCTGCCGGGTGAGCCGTGGAATGGGCGTCTTGAAGGTTTGCACAAACTGTTGCTGCTGGCCGATGAGCCGCCCACGGCGGTCAATGCCGCGTTGTCTACCGCACTCAAGCAGCTGGCGCGCAGTGGTTGCATGATCGGTGGGCTTTCCGCAGGCGTGTATCCGCTGGCGCTGTTGGGGTTGCTCGACGGCTATCGGGCTGCGGTGCATTGGCGTTGGCAGGACGATTTCGGTGAGCGCTTCCCCAAGGTGATCGCCACCAGCCATCTGTTCGACTGGGATCGCGACCGCCTGACCGCCTGTGGCGGCATGGCCGTGGCTGACCTGCTGCTGGCGGTGCTGGCCCGTGATCATGGTGCCGAACTTGCCGGAGCGGTGTCGGAGGAGTTGGTGGTCGAGCGCATCCGTGAGGGTGGCGAGCGTCAGCGGATTCCATTGCAAAACCGCTTGGGTTCCAGCCATCCGAAGCTGACTCAGGCAGTGCTGCTGATGGAGGCCAACATCGAAGAGCCGCTGACCACTGACGAGATCGCCCAGCATGTGTGCGTGTCTCGCCGACAGCTGGAGCGGATCTTCAAGCAGTACCTCAATCGGGTGCCGAGCCAGTATTACCTGGAGTTGCGCTTGAACAAGGCGCGGCAGATGTTGATGCAGACCAGCAAGTCGATCATCCAGATTGGCTTGTCGTGCGGGTTCTCCTCCGGGCCGCATTTCTCCAGCGCCTATCGCAACTTCTTTGGCGCCACCCCGCGCGAAGATCGCAACCAGCGCCGTAGCAACAGCCCGTTCGAGCTCAGCTCGGCCCCTGCTGAACGCGGCTGAAATCTGCCCCGGATAGATTGCGTGGGAGTGGGCTTGCCCCGCGATTGCGTCAGCAGAGCCTACACCGCTCCCAACTGAGAAACGCTCGCTTGTCACGCTCGCTGCCAAGCTGTCGCAATAGGCTGTGAACAACCGTTCACCCATTTGCGGCTGCCATCTCCCCGACACACCCTGCCTCCTTTACACTGCGCGATTGCGACACTGTTTGTCGCATTGCCGAAAGCCTGGCTAAAACAGGGTTTTGCGCTGTAACAAGTTGTCGCTTGGCCGCAAGGACAGGCGCTGATCAGTCCTTACAATCCCCCCATCGCTCGCCACTTTCAGGCCAGCGTTCCTCTTCAGGAGACTCAGATGTCCGTTGAGCAAGCCCCGGTGCAACGTGCCGATTTTGACCAGGTCATGGTTCCCAACTACGCCCCGGCGGCCTTCATTCCTGTGCGAGGCGAGGGTTCCCGAGTCTGGGACCAGTCGGGTCGCGAGCTGATCGACTTCGCGGGCGGCATCGCGGTAAATGCCTTGGGTCATTGCCATCCGGCACTGGTCAAGGCCCTGACTGAACAGGCCAATACCCTCTGGCACGTCTCCAACGTGTTCACCAACGAGCCGGCCCTGCGCCTGGCGCATAAACTGGTGGATGCGACCTTTGCCGACAAAGCGTTCTTCTGCAACTCTGGCGCCGAATCCAACGAGGCCGCTTTCAAGCTGGCCCGTCGCGTCGCCCACGACCGTTTCGGCCCTGAAAAGCACGAGATCATCGCCACCGTCAACAGCTTCCACGGGCGCACCCTGTTCACCGTCAGCGTCGGTGGCCAGCCGAAGTACTCCGACGGATTCGGTCCGAAGATCACCGGCATTAGCCACGTGCCGTACAACGACCTGGAAGCGCTCAAAGCGCAAATTTCCGACAAGACCTGCGCGGTAGTGATCGAGCCGATCCAGGGTGAAAGCGGCGTAGTGCCGGCCGATAAGGCCTACCTGGAAGGCGCACGCAAACTGTGCGACGAGCACAATGCCTTGCTGATCTTCGATGAAGTGCAAACCGGTGTTGGCCGTACTGGCTCGCTGTACGCTTACCAGCACTACGGCGTCACCCCAGATATCCTCACCAGCGCCAAGAGCCTGGGCGGCGGTTTCCCGATTGGCGCCATGCTGACCACCGAAGACCTGGCCAAGCACCTGGCCGTTGGCACCCACGGCACCACCTACGGCGGCAACCCGCTGGCCTGCGCCGTCGCCTGCGCGGTGCTGGATGTGGTCAATACTCCCGAGACCTTGGCGGCTATCACCGCCAAGCACGCGCGCTTCAAGGCGCGCTTGGAGAAAATCGAGCTGTTCAGCCAGGTGCGCGGCGTCGGCCTGCTGATCGGCTGCGTACTGGTCGATGCCTGGAAAGGCAAGGCCAAGGATGTGCTCAACGCGGCCGAGAAGGAAGGCCTGATGGTCCTGCAGGCAGGCCCGGACGTGGTGCGTTTCGCGCCAAGCCTGGTGGTCGAAGATGCCGACATCGATGAAGGCCTGGATCGCTTCGAGCGCGCCATCGCCAAGCTGACCCAGGGCTGACCGCTCTTGTCGCCGGCCCGGTCTGTAACGCGGGCCGGCGATCGCTGAATTCCAGTGCGGGTGCCTGCCAAGCCAATAATCACGGCGCCCGCCGTTTTTCCGTGCCGAGCTACTCGGCCCGTATTCCAAAGGAGTGACACCATGCTGGTAATGCGCCCCGCGCAAATGGCTGACCTCAATGAAGTGCAGCGCATGGCTGCGGACAGCCCCGTTGGTGTCACTTCGCTGCCGGATGATGCCGGTCGCCTGGGCGACAAGATCGCCGCGTCCGAGACATCGTTCGCCGCTGAAGTCAGCTTCAACGGTGAGGAAAGCTATTTCTTCGTCCTCGAAGACAGCGAAACCGGCAAGTTGGCCGGCTGCTCGGCGATCGTCGCTTCGGCAGGCTACTCCGAACCGTTCTACAGCTTTCGCAACGAGACATTCGTGCATGCGTCGCGCGAGCTGAAGATCCATAACAAGATCCACGTGCTGTCGCTGTGCCATGACCTCACGGGCAACAGCCTGCTGACCAGCTTCTATGTGCTGCCCGAGTTGGTCGGCACTGGCTGGGCCGAGCTCAATTCGCGGGGTCGCTTGCTGTTCATGGCCGCTCACCCCGAGCGTTTTGCCGATTCGGTGGTCACCGAGATCGTCGGCTACAGCGACGAGCACGGCGAGTCGCCGTTCTGGGATGCGATTGGGCGCAACTTCTTCGACCTCAATTATTCCGATGCCGAACGCCTGTGCGGGCTGAAGAGCCGCACCTTCCTCGCCGAGCTGATGCCGCACTACCCAATCTACGTGCCGTTGCTGCCGGACCTGGCCCAAGAGGCCATGGGCCAAGTGCACCCGCGCGCGCAGATCACCTTCGACATCCTCATGCGCGAAGGCTTCGAGACCGAGCACTACATCGACATCTTCGACGGCGGCCCCACCCTGCATGCGCGGGCTTCGGGGATCCGCACCATCGCGCAAAGCCGCGTGGTGCCAGTCAAGCTTGAGCCGGTGCCGGCCAAGGGGGGGCGCCCGTACCTGGTGTGCAACGGCCAGTTGCAGGATTACCGCGCTGTGTTGCTCGAGCTCGATTGGGTGCCGGGCAAGCCGGTCAGCCTCAGTAGCGACGCCGCCGAGGCCCTGGGTGTCGGTGAAGGGGCAAGCGTGCGTCTGGTCGCCGTTTGATGGCCGTGGCCGGATAGCCACGGGGCGCGACCGGCAGCAGAGTTTCGCGGCAGGCACAGACCGCCGCACAAGGAGATAGCATGATCGTTCGTCCTGTACGCAGCAGCGATTTACCCGCGCTGATCGAATTGGCCCGCAGCACCGGCACGACCGGGCTCACCACCTTGCCGGCCAACGAGGAGCGCCTTGGCCAGCGGGTGCGCTGGGCCGAGAAGAGCTTTAACGGCGAAGCCGGGCGCGGTGACACCGATTACCTGTTCGTGCTGGAGAACGACGAAGGCCTGGTCGTGGGTATCAGTGCCATCGCCGGTGCGGTCGGCTTGCGTGAGCCTTGGTACAACTACCGTGTCGGGCTGACGGTCAGCGCCTCGCAAGAGCTGAACATCTATCGTGAAATCCCCACGTTGTTTTTGGCCAACGACCTGACCGGCAATTCCGAGCTGTGCTCGCTGTTCTTGCGTAGCGACTATCGCAATGGCCTCAATGGCCGCCTGTTGTCCAAGGCGCGGATGCTGTTCATTGCTGAGTTCCCCGAGCTGTTCGGCAAGAAGGTGATCGCTGAAATGCGCGGTATCTCCGACGCGGCCGGTCGCTCGCCGTTCTGGGAATGCCTGGGGCGGCATTTCTTCAAGATGGAGTTCAGCCAGGCGGACTATCTCACTGGCGTGGGCAACAAGTCGTTCATCGCTGAACTGATGCCCAAGTTCCCGTTGTATACCTGCTTCCTGTCTGAAGCGGCGCGCGAGGTCATTGGCCGGGTGCACACCGACACCGAGCCTGCACTGGCCATGCTCGAGCGCGAAGGCTTCAACTATCAAGGCTATGTCGACATCTTCGACGCAGGCCCGGCGATCGAGTGCGAGACCGCCAAGATCCGTGCCGTGCGCGAGAGCCAGAACCTGGTGTTGGCGGTGGGTACGCCGGGCGACGACGCTACGCCTTATCTGATTCACAACCGCAAGCGCGAAGACTGCCGCATCACCGCCGCGCCCGCTCGCCTGGCAGCGGGCACCTTGGTGGTCGATCCGCAGACCGCCAAGCGCCTGCGCCTGGGCGCAGGCGATCATGTGCGGGCGGTGCCGCTGTCGGCCGCGCGGGAGGCTCAGTAATGACGACTCATTTCATCGCGGGACACTGGCAAGCGGGGCAGGGCGAGCCACTGCAATCGCTCAATCCGGTCACTCAGGCAGTCGTTTGGCAAGGTCAGGGCGCCACTGCCGCTCAAGTCGAGGCGGCGGTGACAGCCGCGCGGCAGGCCTTCCCGGCCTGGGCGCAACTGAGCCTGGATGCGCGTATTGCCGTGCTCGAGGCGTTTGCCGATCAGCTCAAGGCCAATGCCGACGAGCTTGCGCGTTGCATCGGTGAAGAAACCGGCAAGCCTTTGTGGGAGTCGGCCACCGAAGTGACCAGCATGGTCAACAAAGTGGCGATCTCGGTGCAGAGCTATCGCGAGCGCACCGGCGAAAAGAGTGGTCCGCTGGCGGACGCTACGGCTGTGTTGCGGCACAAGCCGCATGGCGTGGTGGCGGTGTTTGGCCCGTATAACTTCCCCGGCCACCTGCCTAATGGTCACATTGTGCCGGCGCTGTTGGCGGGGAACTGCGTGGTGTTCAAGCCAAGTGAGCTGACCCCCAAGGTCGCCGAGTTGACAGTCAAATGCTGGATTGCCGCCGGCTTGCCTGCGGGTGTTCTCAACCTGCTGCAGGGCGCTCGCCAGACGGGTGTCGCCCTGGCCGCCAATCCAGGTATCGATGGCCTGTTCTTCACCGGCTCCAGCCGTACCGGCAATCTGCTGCACCAACAGTTCGCAGGGCGCCCGGACAAGATCCTTGCTCTGGAAATGGGCGGCAATAATCCGCTGCTGGTCGATGAGGTCAAGGACCTGGACGCTGCGGTGTACACCATCATTCAGTCGGCCTTCATTTCTGCGGGGCAACGCTGCACCTGCGCACGCCGCTTGCTGGTGCCGCAAGGTGCATGGGGTGACGCGCTGCTGGCGCGCCTGGTCGAGGTGAGTCGCACGATCAGCGTTGGCCCGTTCGATCAGCAGCCGGCACCGTTCATGGGCTCGGTGATTTCCTTGCAGGCCGCCCGGGCATTGCTGGATGCGCAACACGCGTTGCTCGGCAATGGCGCTGTAGCGCTGTTGGAAATGACCCAGCCGCAGCCTGACGCCGCGCTGTTGACCCCGGGCATCCTCGATGTCACCGCTGTGGCTGAGCGTCCGGACGAGGAATTCTTCGGGCCGTTGCTGCAAGTGATCCGCTACAGCGATTTCGACGCCGCCATCGATGAAGCCAATGCTACCCAGTACGGCCTGGCGGCGGGCCTGCTGTCAGACTCGCGTGCGCGCTACCAGTACTTCTGGCTGCGCAGCCGTGCCGGCATCGTCAACTGGAACAAACAGCTGACGGGGGCGGCCAGCAGTGCGCCGTTCGGCGGTGTGGGTGCCAGCGGCAACCACCGCGCCAGTGCCTATTACGCGGCCGACTACTGTGCCTATCCGGTGGCTTCGCTGGAGACCGCCAGCCTCGCCCTGCCGGCGACTTTGACGCCGGGCGTCACCCTATAACAAACGGTCTCGGAGCCTAGCCGATGAAATCCTACGAAGTGAATTTTGATGGCCTGGTGGGGCCGACCCACAACTACGGCGGTCTGTCTTACGGCAACGTGGCCTCGCAGAGCAATAGCCAGCAGTGCTCCAACCCGCGTGAAGCGGCGCGCCAGGGCCTGGCCAAGATGAAGGCGTTGAGCGACCTGGGCTTCAAGCAAGGCGTACTGGCCCCGCAGGAGCGGCCGGATGTCGCCGCCCTGCGTCGGCTGGGCTTCTCTGGCAGCGATGCCGAGGTGATCAACCGCGCCGCGAAAGAGGCCATGCCGCTGCTGGTCGCCAGCTGCTCGGCGTCGAGCATGTGGGTGGCCAATGCCGCCACGGTCAGCCCGAGCGCCGATACCGCCGATGGTCGCGTGCATTTCACCGCTGCCAACCTCAACTGCAAGTACCACCGCAGCATCGAGCATCCGACCACTAGTCGAGTATTGGCAGCCATGTTTACCGATGAGCAGGTGTTCGCTCATCACCAGGCGCTGCCTGCGGTGGCGCAGTTCGGCGACGAAGGTGCGGCCAACCATACGCGCTTCTGTCGCAGCTATGGCGAGCCAGGGGTCGAGTTCTTTGTCTATGGCCGCAGTGCCTTTGACAGCCGCTTCCCGGCGCCGCAAAAGTACCCGGCCCGGCAAACCCTCGAGGCCTCGCAGGCCGTGGCTCGGCTGCATGGGCTCAGCGACGACGGGGTGGTCTACGCTCAACAGAACCCGGCAGTGATCGACCAGGGCGTGTTCCACAACGACGTAATCTCGGTGGGCAACGGCGAGGTGCTGTTCTACCACGAAGACGCCTTCCTCGAGACCGATGCGGTACTTGCGCAACTGCAAGCTAAACTGGCCAGCAAGGGCGCCAACTTCCAGGCCATCCGGGTGCCTCGGGCGGCGGTAGCGGTAGAGGACGCGGTGCGCTCCTACCTGTTCAACAGCCAGCTGCTCTCGCGCGAAGATGGCTCGATGCTGTTGGTGGTGCCGGAGGAATGCCGCAACAACGAGCGGGTCTGGAGTTATCTTGGCCAGCTGACCCGCAATGGCGGCCCGGTCAAGGAGGTCAAGGTATTCGACCTCAAGCAGAGCATGCAAAACGGCGGTGGCCCGGCTTGCCTGCGCTTGCGCGTGGCCTTGAAGGAATCGGAACTGGCGGCGGTCAATCCAGGCGTTATCATGTCGCCGTCGCTGTACGACACCTTGGTCCAGTGGGTCGACAAGCATTACCGCGATCGCATGAGCGAGACCGACCTTGCCGACCCGCAACTGCTGGTCGAGTGCCGTACGGCCCTGGATGAATTGACCCAGATCCTCATGTTGGGCTCGGTCTATCCGTTCCAACGCCAACCTTGAAGAGAGAATTGTAATGTCCGACGCCCTGCACCTGATCCTTGAAGATGAAGACGGCACCCAGCTGGAAACCTCCTGCACGCGGTTTGCCGTGGTCTGGCAAGGTAAAGAAGTGTGGATCCAGCAGGACGGCCGCGGCCAGCTGCTGATCGGCGTCGATGTCGCCGAAGACGACACCGAGTACGCCAACCTGCTGCTGCGCCCGATGGCCACCAACCTGGTCAGCCTGGAGCTGGAAATGGAGTCGGCAGAAGTCGGCGACGATGACGACCACGTCCACGGTCCTGACTGCGGTCACCACCACTAAGGAAACGCCTATGCTCGCCCTCGGCAAATTGCTTGAGCTGACCCTGACCGATCACGAACCGGCCGAGAAGACCCAAGTGACCACCCGGGGCGTGCGTTTGCGCTGGCTGGGCGAGGGTGCGTTGGAAGTGCGCCCGCCTGAAGGTGAGGATTGCGGCCTCGACCTGCTGTTGTCAGCCGGCATCCATGGCAACGAGACTGCCCCGATCGAGCTGCTCGAAAGGCTGCTGCACGGTGTGGCCAATGGCGAGATCAGACCGCGCGCGCGAGTGCTATTCCTGTTCGGCAACCCGCCTGCGATCCGCAAGGGCGAGCGTTTCATCGAGCAGGATATCAACCGCCTGTTCAATGGCCGTCATGAGCTTTCCAGTGGTTTCGAAGCGTTGCGCGCTGCTGAGCTGGAGCAGTTCGCCCGGGTGTTCTTCAGCAAACCTGAGCGCACCCGCCTGCATTACGACCTGCATACTGCCATCCGCGGCTCGAAGATCGAGCAGTTCGCGCTGTATCCGTACAAGGAAGGGCGCAAGCATTCGCGCCGGGAGCTGGCGCGCCTGGCAGCGGCGGGCATGCAAGCGGTGCTGCTGCAGAGCAAGCCTTCGATCACTTTCAGTGCCTTTACCTATGAGCAGCTGGATGCTGAGGCCTTCACCCTGGAGTTGGGCAAGGCGCGGCCATTGCGACACAACCAGCAAGTCAATCTCGACCGGCTCGAGACTCGCCTGCGGCAGATCATCGAAGGCAACGAACCGCCGACCGATGAGACGCTCGATGGCTTGCAGCTGTTCAGCGTGGCGCGTGAGATCATCAAGCACAGCGACTCTTTCAACTTGCATCTGCCGACGGATATCGAAAACTTCTCCGAGTTGGCCAAAGGCTATCTGTTGGCCGAAGACCTGGCCGAGATGCGCTGGGTGGTTGAGGAGGAGGGCGCGCGGATCATCTTCCCCAACCCTAAAGTGCGTAACGGCTTGCGCGCCGGCATCCTGATCGTGCCGACTTCTGAACAGCTGCTGGGTTGAGCGTGCATGTTGGCGTGAAAGCGAGAACGAGAGAAAGAAACAGCGTGGGAGCGGGCTTGCCCCGCGATAGCGGTTAGCGATTCGCCTCCCGTTCTGTCACTGCACCCAAGCAAATCCTTGGATCCAAACACCGATGAAAACCTTTTAATTCACCACCTATTCCATTTTCCCTTCCCCTGAGCGGTAATTGGCTTGCCACCGGCCAAACGCTCGCCTTAGCATCCCGGTCATGTTTTTGCCCGCGTTGAGCTGAAATTCCGTCCAATCGACGGTCTCCATCGCATAAACACACTGCACCGAGATTGCAGGACCGATATAATACGGCCCTTTGCCGTCGTTTCGACGCGTTTGCCTTAACGGCCGCCGTTTCCGTGGAAGAACCTATGAAAAGCGCAGAAATCCGTGAAGCCTTCCTCCGCTTCTTCGAGGAGCAGGGGCATACCCGAGTCGCCTCCAGCTCCCTGATTCCGGGCAATGACCCGACCCTGCTGTTTACCAACGCCGGTATGAACCAGTTCAAAGACTGCTTCCTCGGCCAGGAAAAGCGCGCCTACACCCGCGCTGTCAGCAGCCAGAAGTGCGTACGCGCCGGCGGCAAGCACAACGACCTGGAAAACGTCGGCTACACCGCGCGTCACCACACCTTCTTCGAAATGCTGGGCAACTTCAGCTTCGGCGACTATTTCAAGCGCGACGCGATCACCTTCGCCTGGACCTTCCTGACCTCCGACAAGTGGCTGAACCTGCCCAAGGAAAAGCTCTGGGTCACCGTCTACGCCAGTGACGATGAAGCCTACGACATCTGGACCAAGGAAGTCGGCGTGCCAGCCGAGCGCATGGTGCGCATTGGCGACAACAAAGGCGCGCCCTACGCCTCCGACAACTTCTGGACCATGGGCGACACCGGCCCGTGCGGCCCATGCACCGAGATCTTCTACGATCACGGCGCCGACATCTGGGGCGGCCCACCCGGTTCGCCAGAAGAAGACGGCGACCGCTACATCGAGATCTGGAACAACGTCTTCATGCAGTTCAACCGCACCGCCGATGGCGTCCTGCATCCGCTGCCAGCGCCGTCGGTCGACACCGGCATGGGCCTGGAGCGGATCAGTGCGGTCATGCAGCACGTGCACTCGAACTACGAGATCGACCTGTTCCAGAACCTGCTGGCAGCTGCGGCCAAGGCCATCGGTTGCAGCAACGACGGCCAGGCTTCGCTGAAGGTCGTCGCCGACCATATTCGCTCGTGCGGCTTCCTGATCGCCGACGGCGTGCTGCCGTCCAATGAAGGCCGCGGCTACGTGCTGCGCCGGATCATTCGCCGTGCTTGCCGTCACGGCAACAAGCTGGGTGCCAAGGGCAGCTTCTTCTACCAGATCGTTGCGGCACTGGCGGCCGAGATGGGCGAAGCTTTCCCTGAGCTGACCAGCCAGCAGGCGCATATCGAGCGCGTGCTCAAGGCTGAAGAAGAGCAGTTCGCCAAGACCCTCGAGCAGGGCCTGCGTATCCTCGAGCAAGACCTGTCGCAGCTGCAGGGCACTGTCGTCCCAGGCGACGTGGTGTTCAAGCTGTACGACACTTACGGCTTCCCGATGGACCTGACCGCTGACATCGCCCGCGAGCGCGAGCTGAGCATCGACGAGGCTGGCTTCGAACGTGAGATGGACGCCCAGCGTGAGCGTGCCCGCTCCGCCAGCGCCTTCGGCATGGACTACAACAGCCTGGTCAAGGTAGACACCGCCACCGAGTTTCTCGGCTACGACGCCACCGAAGGCCAGGGCAAGGTCATTGCCCTGTACAAGGATGGCCAGGCGGTCGATCAGCTGGGCGAAGGCGAGCAGGGCGTGGTTGTCCTGGATCGCACGCCGTTCTACGCCGAATCCGGTGGCCAGGTCGGTGACTCTGGCTACCTGCAGTCCGGCGCTGTGCGCTTCGACGTGCAGGACACTACCAAGACCGGTGGGGCATTCCTGCACCATGGCGTGGTCGCCAGCGGTGCTCTGGTCATCGGCTCGCCGGTTGAAGCCAAGGTCGACGCCGAGGTGCAACACGCCACCTCGCTGAACCATTCGGCCACTCACCTGCTGCACGAAGCGCTGCGTCAGGTGCTGGGTGAGCACGTCCAGCAGAAGGGCTCGTTGGTCGACAGCCAGCGCCTGCGCTTTGACTTCAGTCACTTTGAGGCGCTCAAGCCAGAGCAGATCAAGGCCCTGGAAGACATCGTCAACCGCGAAGTGCGCAAGAACACTGAGGTGTTGACCGAACTGACCGATATCGAAACCGCCAAGCGCAAGGGCGCCATGGCGCTGTTCGGCGAGAAGTATGGCGACACCGTGCGTGTGTTGAGCATGGGCGGCGATTTCTCGGTGGAGCTGTGCGGCGGCATCCATGCCAAGCGCACTGGCGATATCAGCGTGTTCAAGATCATCAGCGAAGGTGGCGTGGCCTCCGGTGTGCGTCGTATCGAGGCGATCACCGGCGCCGCGGCCCTGGCTTACCTGAACGCTGCCGAAGAGCAGGTCAAGGAAGCCGCGCAACTGGTCAAGGGCAACCGTGACAATCTGATCGACAAGCTGTCGGCTGTGCTGGAGCGCAACCGTCAGCTGGAGAAGCAGCTCGAGCAGCTGCAGGCCAAGGCCGCCAGCGCCGCCGGGGACGATCTCTCCAACGCGGCTGTTGAGGTCAAGGGCGCCAAGGTTCTTGCCGCACGCCTGGATGGTCAGGACGGCAAGGCCTTGCTGGCCCTGGTCGATCAGCTGAAGAACAAGCTCGGCCACGCAGTGATCCTGCTGGGCAGCGAGCATGAGGGCAAGGTCGTGCTGGTGGCTGGCGTGACCAAAGACCTCTCCGGCCAACTCAAGGCCGGCGATCTGATGAAGCAGGCCGCTGCAGCGGTAGGCGGCAAAGGCGGTGGTCGTCCGGACATGGCCCAGGGTGGCGGCGTTGACGTCGCTGCGCTGGACAGTGCCCTGGCCCTGGCTGTGCCGTTCGCCGAACAGGGGCTTTGAGATGAAGCGGCCCGCTGTCTAGTAGCGGGCCGCTTCATGTTGGATTGATTATTGGGTGCCCATCGTGGGCAGAGGCAGCTTTGAAATGGCGTTGATCGTACAGAAATTTGGCGGCACCTCTGTCGGTTCCATCGAACGAATCGAGCAGGTTGCCGACAAGGTCAAGAAATTCCGTGACGCGGGCGATGACCTGGTGGTTGTGCTGTCGGCCATGAGCGGGGAAACCAACCGCCTGCTGGACCTGGCCAAGCAGATCAGCGACAAGCCGGTTCCGCGTGAACTGGATGTGATCGTCTCGACCGGCGAGCAGGTGACAATTGCCCTGCTGGCCATGGCCTTGATCAAGCGTGGCGTGGATGCGGTGTCCTACACCGGTAACCAGGTGCGCATCCTCACCGACAGCGCGCACAACAAGGCGCGCATCCTGCAGATCGACGACCACAAGATCCGTGCCGACCTCAAGGCAGGTCGCGTGGTGGTGGTTGCTGGTTTCCAGGGTGTCGACGAGCACGGCAGCATTACCACTCTGGGCCGTGGCGGCTCGGACACCACCGGTGTTGCCCTGGCCGCGGCGCTCAAGGCCGACGAATGCCAGATCTACACCGATGTCGACGGCGTCTACACCACCGACCCGCGTGTGGTGCCCCAGGCCCGTCGCCTGGAGAAGATCACCTTCGAAGAGATGCTGGAAATGGCCAGCCTCGGTTCCAAGGTGCTGCAGATTCGCTCGGTGGAGTTCGCCGGCAAGTACAACGTCCCGCTGCGCGTGCTGCACAGCTTCAAGGAGGGTCCAGGTACCCTCATTACCATTGATGAAGAGGAATCCATGGAACAGCCGATCATTTCCGGTATCGCCTTCAACCGTGATGAGGCCAAGCTGACCATTCGTGGCGTACCGGATACCCCGGGCGTTGCTTTCAAGATCCTCGGCCCGATCAGCGCTTCGAACATCGAAGTGGACATGATCGTGCAGAACGTCGCGCACGATAACACCACCGACTTCACCTTCACTGTGCACCGCAACGAATACGAAGCGGCGCTCAAGGTACTGGAGAACACCGCTCGTGAGATCGGTGCCCGTGAAGTGATCGGCGACACCAAGATCGCCAAGGTGTCCATCGTTGGTGTTGGCATGCGCTCGCACGCCGGTGTTGCCAGCCGCATGTTCGAAGCGCTGGCCAAGGAGAGCATCAACATCCAGATGATCTCCACCTCCGAGATCAAGGTCTCGGTGGTCATCGAAGAGAAGTACCTGGAGCTGGCGGTGCGTGCTCTGCACACCGCATTCGAGCTGGACGCCCCTGCCCGTCAGGGCGAGTAAGGCGCTGCCTGGGGAAGGGCGCGGCTTGCCGCGCCCTTCGCGTTTCTGGATGCCATGGAGAGTCCTGTCCTACTCACTATGGCAGCCACACGGGCCCTGCCTTCGTCCCTAGTGCACGGCCCGGCTACCACAGACTGTTATCCCTGATTGAACTGCGTAAGGAGAAAGCTATGTTGATTCTGACTCGTCGGTGCGCCGAGAGCCTGATCATTGGTGACGGTGAGATCACCGTTACGGTCCTGGGTGTCAAAGGCAACCAGGTGCGTATTGGCGTCAGCGCCCCTAAGGAAGTGGCCGTTCACCGCGAGGAAATCTACCTGCGAATCAAGAAAGAGAAGGATGAGGAGCCAAGCCTTTAATTCTTTTGAAGTTTTTTTCAAAAAAAGGGTTGCAAACGAGGAGGAGGCTGTTTAATATTCGCCTCGTGTTGCGGTGAGGTGGCCGAGTGGCCGAAGGCGCTCCCCTGCTAAGGGAGTATACCTCATAAGGGTATCGGGGGTTCGAATCCCCCCTTCACCGCCATTATTTGCGTAGGGCGCTTCAGCTGGACAAGATTGCTAAGTCGTTGATTTTAAACGAAAAAGCACTTGTCAAAACGGTAAAGCGAACTATAATGCGCGGCAAGAATTGGACTCATAGCTCAGCTGGATAGAGTACTCGGCTACGAACCGAGCGGTCGCAGGTTCGAATCCTGCTGAGTCCACCATACAACATGACGATTTTGCTTGCAGGGTCGGATTGTTTAACCAGTGGTAATCTGGTCTAAAACTACCAACTTGGACTCATAGCTCAGCTGGATAGAGTACTCGGCTACGAACCGAGCGGTCGCAGGTTCGAATCCTGCTGAGTCCACCATATAGCACGGCGATTGTGCTTGCACGGTCGCCTTGTTTCAACCAGTGGTAACCTGGTCTAAAACTACCAACTTGGACTCATAGCTCAGCTGGATAGAGTACTCGGCTACGAACCGAGCGGTCGCAGGTTCGAATCCTGCTGAGTCCACCATATACAGCAAAAAGCCCGCTTTTATAGCGGGCTTTTTGTTTTCCGCTATTCACTGAATTGTCAGTGATGTCCAGCTAGACTCTCAGATAAGCCCACTAGGGCTGCAGCGCTTAGCCAGGCAATCATTACCTCACGGCTTGAGCATTGTCCTTGTGCTTTTTTATAGGCAGCCGCCGTCGCACTGATGGCTTCGAGCGTTGTCATAGCTTTATCGCGCAAACGATTGTTCTTGCCAAAAATTTAAGCGATCTGACAGCTTTTGCAGTGTATGATTGCGCCCGTCAGCCCCGCCGGGGCTTGTGGAATACCACCATGGACTTACCCAGTAGTTACTCCCTAACACGATTTGCCAAGTTAGATCTGACCGATTGATTCCCCCGGCGTGCTCCGCTGCTGGGAGTGGAGTTCGCCTATGACCGAAGTAGAAGTAAAGAAAGCCCAAGAGAGCCTGCAGGATCGCCTGGCTCAGGTGATCGATCTATTGCAGCGCCAGCGGGTAGTTGAAGACCTGACTCATCGTCAGGAAGGTCATCACCATGACCTGGTGGAAAATCTTGTCCACCGCCAGAATCTGGTTGAGCTGCAGCGCAAGCTCGACGATCTGCACCCTGCCGACATCGCCTACATTCTCGAAGCCCTGCCGCTCGACGACCGTCTGACCGTATGGCAGCTGGTTCGCTCCGAGCGCGATGGCGACATCCTCCTTGAGGTATCCGACGCGGTCCGTCAGACCCTGATCGCCGACATGGACGATCACGAGCTGCTCGCCGCCGCCAAGGAGATGGACGCTGACGAACTGGCGGACCTCGCTCCTGAGCTGCCGCGTGATGTCGTTCATGAGCTGATGGAAACCCTCGATGCCCAGCAGCGCGAACGCGTCCGTTCGGCCCTGAGCTACGATGAGGAGCAAGTGGGTGCGCTGATGGACTTCGAGATGGTCACCATCCGCGAAGACGTCAGCCTTGAGGTGGTATTGCGTTACCTGCGCCGTCTCAAAGAGCTGCCTGGCCACACCGACAAACTGTTCGTAGTCGACTACGACGGCATCCTCAAGGGCGTGCTGCCGATCAAGCGCCTGCTGGTCAACGACCCGGACAAGCAGGTGGCCGAAGTAATGGCGACCGATCCGGTGTCGTTCCATCCGGACGAAGATGCCTACGATGCGGCCCAGGCCTTTGAGCGTTACGACTTGGTTTCCGCGCCGGTGGTAGACAAGAGCGACCGCCTGATCGGCCGTCTGACCATCGACGAAATGGTCGACCTGATTCGTGAGGAGAGCGAGAGCGAAGTCCTCAACATGGCCGGTCTGCGCGAAGAGGAAGACATCTTCGCCTCGGTCTGGCGTTCGCTGCGCAACCGTTGGGCGTGGCTGGCGATCAATCTGGTGACTGCGTTTCTCGCTTCGCGGGTGATCGGACTGTTCGAAGGTTCCATCGAGAAACTGGTGGCGCTCGCGGCATTGATGCCGATCGTGGCGGGCATTGGCGGCAACTCGGGCAACCAGACCATCACCATGATCGTCCGCGCCATGGCCCTGGACCAAGTCAGCCCTGGCAACACCGCGCGGCTAATGCGCAAAGAGCTGGCGGTTTCTCTGATAAACGGCCTGATCTGGGGTGGGGTGATCGGGGCGGTGGCGTACTGGCTCTACGGTAGCTGGTCCCTCGGGCTGGTAATGACCGGGGCGATGACCTTGAACCTGCTGTTGGCAGCATTGATGGGCGTATTGATTCCAATGACCCTGGCACGTCTGGGGCGCGACCCGGCAATGGGCGCGAGCGTGATGATCACTGCAGTGACCGACAGTGGTGGTTTCTTCATCTTCCTTGGCTTGGCCACCTTGTTCCTCATGTGAGTGAACAAACTCCAGACGAAAAAAAGCCAGCATAAGCTGGCTCTTTTTTTGATCGCTGGAAGGGGTCAGGACGCGTCAGCGGCCATCTCCACGTCGTGGGCGATCAGTGCCACCAGGGCATTCTGCTGGCGGTGAGAGAGCTGCCGGAAGCGCTGCAACAGCTCGCGCTCGTGCAGGCTCAGCTCGGGGCTATCCAAACGCATGCTCAGCTCGTCGCCCAGTGCGCCTTCCTGGATAAGGCTCTGTTCCAGGCGGGCGATGATCTCGGAGTTCATGCTGCGGTGATGGTTGCGGGCTACCTCGGCAATGCGCTCACGCATCCCGTCAGGCAGGCGGACGACAAACTTGTCAGCGGTGCGGCTCGAATAGATAGCCTGTTTCATTGGGCGCATATAAATTGACCGGTTTACTGGTTCAGGGGAAGCGGTTCTCAAATTGGCCGCACGGTGGAAGTACGACCGTGGCGACGACAAAATGTTCAACCGTGATGTAATTTTGGGTGCTCATCTTGCCTCAATGTCGCCGTTTCCTTGGCGTCAATTCTGTGACAAATAGTGATCCGGATAAAGGCTTTTTGCCAGTACCAATTATCAGAAATGAGCACTGGTTTGAAAAGTTTTGCTTTAGTCGGATGGTCTTTGACGTCAGACCTTTGTCGTCAAAATCTGGTAACGGTCGGCAAAGGCAGGGGAAAACACCTAGAATGCGCAGGTTCCCTACTAGAGAGCATAGTGGCTATGCAACATGACGCAAGCGGCGTTCCGACTAAGACAGGGCGCCTGATATTCCTGGTTGGACCCTCTGGATCGGGAAAAGATTCCCTGATTGACGCCGCTCGCGCGAAATTGACTACACACGGCGTCGAAGTTGCCCGTAGGGTCATTACCCGCTCGGCCGAGGCCAAGGGCGAATCAGCTCACGGCGTGACCCAGGACCAATTCGAAGCAATGCGCGAGGCGGGGCAGTTTGCCATGCATTGGCGGGCCAATGGCCTTGCGTACGGCATTCCTGCGCAGATTGATCGTTGGTTGGAGGCGGGGCATCACGTTTTGGTCAATGGCTCGCGTGCTTACCTGGCTGAGGCCCGTCGGCGCTACCCTGATCTACTGGCCATTCGCCTGGATGTTGCTCCGCAGGTGCTACGGCAACGGCTGCTGGCGCGCGGTCGGGAAACGCTCGAAGAGATCGAGCGCCGCCTGCAACGTAATGCCCAGTTAGCCAAGCAGGACGATCAGAGTGTGCAGGTGCTGGATAACTCGGGGACGTTGCACAAGGCGGTGATGGGATTATTTGACTTGTTGCATCAGCAGGGCTTGCTTGAGGCCGTAGAGCAGGGCCACGCCTGCTAGAACTCAGAGAAAGGGATTACCTGCAAAAAGCCCGAATCAAGCATGACAAACGCCAGCCTGCTGGTTAACATGCTCGCCGTCACGCCCGTTCGTCAGTCATTGACGGCAACTGTGTCTCAGTAGCTCAATTGGATAGAGCATCCCCCTCCTAAGGGGAAGGTTGGCAGTTCGAACCTGCCCTGGGACACCATATCATCTCTATCGCTCGTCTTTTTTGCCTTTGACGCTGGTTCCAGCGACTCAGCCTAATAGTTAGGCCAAGCTTGTCTAAACTGCTTCCACCACATCTCTCTTTTGGATGTACGGAGCAGCCATGCTTGATTACTTCGCACTCGGTGTGTTGATTTTCGCAGGTCTGGTGTTGTTCTACGGCATCATCGTGCTGCACGACATCCCTTACGAAATTGCCGTTCATCGCAACCATCCGCACCAAGACGCTATCCACGCCACCGGTTGGGTCAGCTTGTTCACCCTGCACGCGTTATGGCCGTTCCTGTGGATCTGGGCAATGCTCTACCGCGAGGATCGCGGCTGGGGCATTGGTACAAGCACAGGCTTGGATCGCCATAGCCCAGCAGCTGAGTTGCAGCAGCAGATCGTCGAACTGCAACAGCGTGTGGCGCATCTGGAAGCGAGGCAGGCCAACCCTCGAGACAGTGAGTACGAGTCCGGCGGGGGGATCTAGACCATGGACCTGCTGCTGATCCTCACCTACGCCGCGATCTGCATTGCAATCTTCAAGCTGTTCAACATTCCGCTGAACAAGTGGACTGTGCCCACCGCCGTATTGGGCGGTGTGGTGATGATCGGCGCACTGATTTTCACCATGAACTACAACCACCCTTATTCGGAGGTGGCGCGTTCTTATTTCGTTTCAGTGCCGGTGGTGCCAGTGGTCAGCGGCAAGGTGATTGATGTGCCGGTCAAGGGCAACGAGCTCTTGCAGGAGGGCGATGTACTGTTTCGCATCGATCCCGCGCCTTTTCAGTACCGCCTGCAATCGCTCAAGGCCCAGCAGGTGGCGGCAAGGGGCGATCTGTTTCGCATTAACGAGCTGATCAAGCGCAATTTCGGCACCCGGCGTGAGCAAGAAGCAGCGCTGGCCCGGGTCGGCGACCTGCAGGCGCAGATCGACAATGCCCAGTTCGAGCTGGACAACACCGTGGTACGCGCCCCGAGCAAGGGCTTTGTCACCCATGTGTCACTGCGGCGCGGGATGATGGCGACGCGTTTGCCACTGCGCCCGTCGATGGTGTTCATCCCGCAGGAGGGCCAGTACTTCGCTGCGTGGATGCGCCAGAACAGCCTGCTGCGCCTGGTCGCGGGCGATGAAGCGGAAGTGGCGTTCGATGGCATCCCGGGCAAGGTGTTCAAAGGCCGGGTGAAGAGTGTCATCACGGTAATTGCCGAAGGCCAGGTGCAGCCTTCTGGCACGCTGGTGAGCTACACCGGCTCGCCACCGCCTGGGCGGGTGCCGGTGATCATCGAAATCACCGATCCGGCGTTTGCCCAGTACAGCGCGCAGATGCCGGGCGGCGCTTATGGCCAGGCGGCGATCTACAGCAAGCACTTCGAACACATCGGCACCATGCGTAAGATTCTTCTGCGCATGTCGGCCTGGATGAACTACATCTTCCCGTTCCACTGATGGCAACGCCGACCCTCGGCGCACCGCTGGGCGGTAGATGCAGGCAGGGTAGGGAGCGCGACCTACACTGAACCAGGCTGTTTCCTCTCACCCGCTTTCAGGCGCAGGTTGCAAAAATCATCATGCTCAGGCCATCGTCGCTCAGCCTTTTTATCGCCTTGCTGCTGGCTAGTGCCCAAGGGGTAGCCGAATCTGTGGTGCCCTTGCGCGGCCAGAACTCACAGCAGACTCAAGCTGACATCAGTGAATGCCACTCCATTGCCAACAGCGCCAGCAGCACCCCGCCTGCCTCGGGTGGTCGGCTCAGAGGTGCGGCGGTCGGCGCCACGGCCGGGGCAGTCGGCGCTCAGGTTCGCGGCAACCAGCACGAAGAAGTCTATGACCGTATCGACGATGACGTGAAACAGGAGTACCGACAAAACCGCGCACGCGAGACTGCGGCTGCCGGTGCTGTGGTGGGTGGCGCCAGGCAGCGCCAGGAACGTCGCCAGCAACGCCATAACGCTGAATCGACCAATGCCAGCGCGTACACCAGCTGCCTGCAAGGCAAGGGCTATCAGGTCACGCCTTGAGTGCAGCGACCCGCAGCACCCAGCCACGTGTCACCAGGAGGTATAGGCATGTCCAAGAGCAAGAAAGGCAAACCGCAGAAGGGCGAGAAACTGAAGAACAAGGACTACCTCGAACACCTGCGTCATCTGCATGTCGAGTTGGTCAAGTTGCAGGAGTGGGTCAAAGCCAAGGGCATCAAGGTCTGCATCATCTTCGAAGGCCGTGACGGTGCGGGCAAGGGCGGGACCATCAAGGCCCTGACCGAGCGGGTTAGCCCACGCGTGTTTCGGGTAGTGGCCCTGCCAGCACCGAACGACCGGGAAAAAAGCCAGATGTACCTGCAGCGCTATCTGCCGCATTTGCCTGCCGCAGGAGAGGTAGTGATCTTCGATCGCAGTTGGTACAACCGCGCCGGCGTCGAGCGGGTCATGGGTTTTTGCACCCAGGAGCAGGCCGAGAGCTTTCTCAATGCCGTGCCAAGCGTGGAGCGGGCGATCATTGATTCGGGGGTGATACTGCTCAAGTACTGGCTGGAAGTCAGCGAGCAGGAGCAGACCCGACGCCTTGAGGCGCGCATCGAGGATGGGCGGAAAATATGGAAGCTGTCGCCAATGGACCTTAAGTCCTACAGCCGCTGGTATGACTATTCGCGCGCACGGGACGAGATGTTCAGAGCGTCTGACACCGGCCATGCCCCCTGGTTTGTCGCTGACTCAAATGACAAGCGCCGCGCCCGCCTCAACATCATTGCCGATCTGCTCAGCCGAATCCCGTACAAGGACGTGCCACGCGAGAAAGTGAAGTTGCCCAAGCGGCAGAAACCCGGGAACTATCGCGAGTCGGATTATCAGTTCAAGCGCGTAGCAGAAAAATTCTGAGTGCTAACGGGTAGGGGCGGGCGTATCCGTTTACGCTGCCCCGGCCAGCCTATCAGCTGGCCATGACGTGCAGGTGATCCTTGTGTTGTTCTGCGCTCCGGGCCGCGGCCGGATTCGATCCCGGATCAGCTGCCGCCGTATTCAGGGCCTGTTGCTGAAGCTTGGCCTGGGTCTTGAGCTCGATGTCCTCTTTCAGTCGCTGGGCGATCTGGTCAAGGATCTTCTGCTTTTGTTCTGGCGGCAGGGCCTCGAACTCCTCAGGGGTCAGGCCGAGCTGCGCAAGAATCTTCTCCTGGATTTTCTCCTCCGGGGTCTTGCTCATGTAGTCGCGAAACTCCTGCAGCGCATTACTGCCGTCCTGCGTGCCGATACTGGCCTGCTGGCGGGCGCTGATATCAGGATTTTGCAGCGCTACCTTGAGCTTGGCGAAGGCTTCCTCGCGAGCATCTTCAGCGTTTTGCTGTGAGGTGTTGGCTTGGCTGTTGTGCTGGCCGGTGGTGTTGGTTGCGACGGTCTGGCGTACCGGCATGACCTCGGCCAGGGCCTGTTCGTTAGCGATACGGCTTTGTGGCTGTACAGCATTCTGCCAGCCCAGCCCATTGAGGCTGATCATCGTGACTCCTCCTTGGAATATTCAAAGGCAGGGCAGAAGGGGCAAAAGCTGTGCCAGCCTGGGAATACGGCTAAATAGCCCATCGGGAGTATTCCAGCCGCCACCCCGGTAGGAATATGCTTGCCACGCACAGGAACAGGATTGCCGCCAGCGGCAAAAGCAATGTTGCTCAGCAGCCCCGCACAGGGGCGCAGTTGCTGGACACTACGGAGAGCGTCCATGAGTCAGGAATCAAGGCCGGTACCCGCCGGCTTCAGTGAACAGCAGTTGCACACCCTGTTCGAGCTGATCAGCGATGGTATCTGGGATTGGGACGCCAATAGCGGCTACGTCTATAGAAACCCTGGTTGGTACGCCATGTTGGGTTACCAGAGCCATTCGCTGGATAACAGCGTGCTGACCTGGGAAAGCGTGATCCACCCTGAAGATTATCCACGGGTGATGGCGCACTTCGAGGCCTACATCAACCAGCGTAATGAACATTACCGGATCGAGTACCGCTGCCGCTGCCAGGATGGCAGTTACCTGTGGATCGAAGACAGTGGCCATATCATTGCCCACAACCCGGATGGCTCGGTGGCGCGCATGCTCGGTGCTCATCGCAACATCGATGCGGGCAAGCGCCTGGTGGCCGAACTCGAACAGAAAAACCATAGCCTGGAAGCCCAGGTCGCCGAGCGCACCCGCGAGCTGTCCTGGGTCAACCAGCAGCTGCAACGCCAGCTGGATGAAAACCGAGAACTGGCTGAACGCGATGCGTTGACCAGAATCGCCAACCGCTATCGGCTGGAAAAGGCCTTGCAGCAAGAATGTGAACGGGCGCGACGCTTTCGTCAGCCGTTTTCCCTGCTCGCCATGGACGTCGATGATTTCAAACCGATCAACGATCGCTATGGCCATGCCCGTGGCGATGCGGCATTGATCGAATTGGTCGAGCGCATTCGCCTGTGTTTGCGCGAGCAAGACCTGCTGGCCCGTTGGGGCGGTGATGAGTTTGCCGTGGTCCTGGCGCAAACGTCCTTGAATGAAGCGCTTGAGCTCGCTGCGAAGATTCGCCGGGCACTGGAGCAGATCGAGCCGGTCGGCGATTGCCGCCTGACCCTTAGTTACGGTGTGGTGCAGTGCCAGCAAGGCGAAGACCCAGCTGGGCTGCTCGGGCGAGCCGATAAAGCCCTGTACCGCGCCAAGGCAGCAGGTAAGAACGTCATCAGCGAATAAAAAAAGACCCGCGGAGCAGCTAGCGCAGCGGGTCAAATCGGCCTTCGCCGCTTCAGTGTCAGATGTGCAGAGCCTGGCCCAGCGCCCTCAATGCGGTTTCCTGGACCGCTTCACCCAGGGTCGGGTGGGCGTGGATGGTGCCGGCGATGTCTTCCAGGCGAGCGCCCATTTCCAATGATTGGGCAAATGCAGTCGACAGCTCCGAAACGGCTACGCCCACGGCTTGCCAGCCAAGGATCAAGTGGTTGTCGCGCCGAGCCACCACGCGCACGAAGCCCGTTTTCGATTCCAGGGTCATGGCTCGGCCGTTGGCCGCGAACGGGAACTGCGCGACGATGCAGTCCAGCCCTTGCTCGCTGGCCTGCTCCGGCGTTTTGCCGACCACCACCAGTTCCGGATCGGTGAAGCATACTGCGGCAATCGCGGTGGGCTCGAAGCGTCGCGCGTGGCCAGCGATCAACTCAGCGACCATCTCGCCCTGGGCCATGGCCCGATGGGCAAGCATGGGTTCGCCGGCCAAGTCGCCAATCGCCCAGACGTTGCGCATGCTGGTTTGGCAGCGCTCATCCACGGCCACCGCAGCGCCCTTCATCTTCAACCCCAGGCTTTCCAGGTTGAAGCCCTGGGTGCGCGGCCTGCGACCCACCGCCACCAGGACTTGGTCAGCTTCGACCCGCAGTTGCTGCCCTTGGCTATCACGGGCCAGCAGGCAACCGTTTTCGTAGCCCTCGACGCTATGGTCCAGGTGCAGGCTAACGCCCAGCTTCTTCAGCGATTCGGCCACTGGTGCAGTCAGCTCGGCATCGTAAGTCGGCAAGATGCGCTCGCGCGCTTCCACCACGCTGACCTGCACGCCTAGCTTGCGGTAGGCGATGCCCAGTTCCAGGCCAATATAGCCACCGCCGACCACCACCAGGTGCGTGGGCAGCGCCTTGGGTGCCAGTGCCTCGGTCGAGGAGATGATCGGCCCGCCGAGCGGCAGCATCGGCAATTCGACGCTGCTCGATCCTGTGGCCAGCAGCAGGTGATCGCACTGGATGCGCTGGCCATCGACTTCGACACTCTTGCCGTCGAGGATCTTCGCCCAGCCATGTATCACCGTAACGCCATTCTTTTTCAGCAAGGCCGCGACGCCGCTGGTCAGGCGGTCGACGATGCCGTCCTTCCAGGCCACGCTGCGGCTGATGTCCAGGCGCGGCGCAGAAACACTGATGCCCAACGCTGATTGCGCGCTGTGCTGGCAGGTCTGGTGATACTGCTCGGCCACATGGATCAGCGCCTTGGACGGAATGCAGCCGATGTTCAGGCAGGTTCCGCCCAACGCCTGGCCTTCGACCAGCACGGTAGGGATGCCCAGTTGCCCGGCGCGGATGGCGGCGATGTAACCCCCCGGGCCGCCACCGATGATCAGCAGGGTCGTGTTGATAATCTGTTGCATGCTCACTCCACGAACAGGCAGGCGGGCTGTTCCAGCAGGCCGCGCACGGCCTGGATGAACAGGGCGGCATCCATGCCATCGACCACCCGGTGGTCGAACGAGCTGGACAGGTTCATCATCTTGCGCACGACGATCTGGCCGTCGATCACCACCGGCCGTTCGACCATGCGGTTGACGCCGACGATCGCCACTTCCGGAGTGTTGACCACCGGCGTGCTGACGATGCCGCCCAGGGCGCCCAGGCTGGTCAGGGTGATGGTCGAGCCGGACAGTTCTTCGCGGCTGGCCTTGTTGTTGCGCGCCGCATGGGCCAGGCGAGTGATCTCGCTGGCGTTGCTCCACAGGTTGCCCGCTTCGGCGTGGCGCAGCACTGGCACCATCAGGCCGTTATCGCCCTGGGTGGCGATACCGACGTGGACCGCACCATGGCGGGTGATGACCTGGGCTTCGTCGTCGTAGGTGGCGTTGATCTGCGGGAAATCGCGCAGGGCCACGACCATGGCGCGTACCAGGAATGGCAGCAAGGTCAGCTTGCCGCGGCTTTCGGCATACTTTTTGTTGAGCTGCTGGCGCAGCGCTTCCAGGGCGGTGACGTCGATCTCCTCGACATAACTGAAATGCGCGACCCGGCGCTTGGCGTCCTGCATGCGCTGGGCGATCTTGCGGCGTAGGCCGATCACCGCCACCTGCTCGCTGTCGCTGCGCTTGGCGTAGCCGCTGGGCGCTTGCCCTGCGCTGGTGTGTGGCTTGCTCATGAAGCCATCGAGGTCTTCGTGCAGGATGCGTCCGGCAGGCCCGCTGCCATGTACATAACGCAGTTCGATACCGGCATCCAGCGCGCGCTTGCGCACAGCCGGGGAGGCCAGTGGTTTTTCATTGGCCTGGCGCGGCACGATAGGCACCGCAGCAGCGCTACTGGCCGGCTGGCTGGCCACGGCGGCTGGCTCGGGGCGCAGCTCAGGCGTGCTCGCAGCGGGCGCCGGGGCTGGCTGTTGCGCAGGCTTGGCCTGCGGTGCGTCGACGTGGTTGCCGTTGCCTTCGACTTCAATGCGGATCAGCTCGCTGCCCACCGCCATGACTTCGCCAGGTTGGCCGCCAAGGGCCAAGACCTTGCCGCTGACCGGCGAGGGGATTTCCACTGTAGCCTTGTCGGTCATGACATCGGCGACTACCTGATCCTCGGCGATCACATCGCCGACCTTGACGAACCATTCCACCAACTCGACCTGCGCGATGCCTTCACCGATGTCCGGCATCTTGATGACGTGCGTGCCCATTCAGACCTCCATGACCCGTTTCAATGCCGCACCTACCCGTGAAGGGCCTGGGAAGTAAGCCCATTCCTGCGCGT
Source organism: Pseudomonas sp. BT-42-2 (assembly GCF_025847435.2). Lineage (NCBI taxonomy): Bacteria > Pseudomonadati > Pseudomonadota > Gammaproteobacteria > Pseudomonadales > Pseudomonadaceae > Pseudomonas > Pseudomonas sp. BT-42-2. Next base: position 312,213 of record NZ_JAOYTM010000009.1, on the reverse strand, counting down.
GAGGGTAGGGGGTGTCCCAACCGGTGACGCGCTCGATCGGCGCTTCGAGGTGATGGAAGCAGTGCTCTTGAACCAGCGATACCAACTCGGCGCCAAAGCCGCAGGTGCGGGTGGCTTCGTGGACCACCACGCAGCGGCCGGTCTTCTTCACCGACTCGACGATGGTGTCCAGGTCCAGCGGCCACAGGCTACGCAGGTCGATGACTTCCGCGTCGACGCCGGTTTCCTCGGCGGCGACTTGCGACACGTACACGGTGGTGCCATAGGTCAGTACGGTAACGTCGTTACCCGGGCGAGTGATCGCCGCCTTGTCCAGTGGCACCGTGTAGTAACCATCCGGCACCGCGCTCTGGGCGTGCTTGGACCAGGGCGTAACCGGGCGGTCGTGGTGGCCGTCGAACGGGCCGTTGTACAGGCGTTTGGGTTCAAGGAAGATCACCGGATCGTCGCATTCGATCGAGGCGATCAGTAGCCCTTTGGCGTCATATGGGTTGGAGGGCATCACGGTGCGCAGGCCGCACACTTGGGTGAACATCGCCTCTGGGCTCTGGCTGTGGGTCTGGCCACCATAAATGCCACCGCCACAGGGCATGCGCAGGGTCAGTGGCGAAATGAACTCGCCGGCCGAACGGTAGCGCAGGCGGGCCATCTCCGAGACGATCTGGTCGGAGGCCGGGTAGAAGTAGTCGGCAAACTGGATTTCCACAACCGGCCGCAGGCCATAGGCGCCCATGCCCACGGCGGTACCGACGATGCCACTTTCGGAAATCGGCGCATCGAACACCCGCGATTTGCCGTACTTGGTCTGCAAGCCTTCGGTGCAACGGAACACGCCGCCGAAGTAGCCGACGTCCTGGCCGTAGATCACCACATTGTCGTCGCGCTCAAGCATGACATCCATGGCCGAGCGCAGGGCCTGGATCATGGTCATGGTGGTGGTGGACATGGCGGTTTCCAGGTCGATGCTGTTGCTGTGATCGTTCATCTCAGACCCCCAGCTCTTGGCGCTGACGGCGCAGGTGTTCGGGCATTTCCTTGTACACGTCCTCGAACATCGAGGCGGCGCTTGGGATATGTCCATCGCTCAAGGTGCCGAACTGTTCGGCGTCTTTCTGGGCCTTGAGAATCTCGGCTTCGAACTCGGCAGTCACCGCTTGATGTTCTTCCTCCGACCACTGGCCGATCTGGATCAGGTGCTGCTTCAGGCGAGCGATCGGGTCGCCCAGCGGGAAGTGGCTCCAGTCATCGGCGGGGCGATACTTGGACGGATCGTCGGAAGTCGAGTGCGGGCCGGCGCGGTAGGTGACCCACTCGATCAAAGTCGGACCCAGGCCGCGACGGGCACGTTCAGCGGCCCAGCGCGAGGCAGCGTAGACGGCGATGAAGTCGTTGCCATCGACGCGCAGCGAAGCGATGCCACAACCTACGCCACGTCCGGCGAAGGTGGTCGACTCACCACCGGCAATGGCCTGGAAGGTGGAAATCGCCCACTGGTTGTTGACCACGTTGAGAATCACTGGCGCGCGGTAGACGTGGGCGAAGGTCAGGGCGGTGTGGAAGTCCGACTCGGCCGTGGCGCCGTCGCCGATCCAGGCCGAGGCGATCTTGGTGTCGCCCTTGATTGCCGACGCCATGGCCCAGCCGACCGCCTGTACGAACTGGGTGGCCAGGTTGCCGCTGATGGTGAAGAAGCCGGCTTCGCGGACCGAATACATGATCGGCAACTGGCGGCCCTTGAGCGGGTCGCGGGTGTTCGACAGCAGCTGGCAGATCATGTCCACCAGCGACACGTCGCGGGCCATCAGGATGCTCTGTTGGCGGTAGGTCGGGAAGCACATGTCGCTGCGGTTCAAGGCCAGTGCCTGACCGCTGCCAATGGCTTCCTCGCCCAGGCTCTGCATATAGAAGGACATCTTCTTCTGGCGCTGGGCAACCACCATGCGGCTGTCGAAGATGCGCGTCTTGAGCATGGCGCGCATGCCTTGGCGCAGCACCTGCGGGTCAATGTCCTCGGCCCACGGGCCGACGGCATTGCCGTTTTCGTCCAAAACCCGGACCAGGCTCTTGGACAGGTCTGCCGTTTCGGCAGGCTCGACATCAATAGGGGGTTTACGTACCAGGCCTGCATCGTTCAGACGCAGGTAGGAAAAATCGGTCTGGCAGCCTGGCCGGCCGGTGGGCTCGGGCACATGCAAACGCAGGGGGGCGTACTCGTTCATGCTGTTTACGCTCGCTCGGATGTTGTTTTTGTGAGCTTTGAAGCGGTCGCCGCTGACTACTGGCTCGTGACTGGTAGGTCAGCGCTAATTACATGTTAGAGGGAGCTCAGGAGAATTTTTCTCTCAAGTTCATTGCGTTTGTCCTGAGGGGAAGATAAACATTCCGGATAAACACAAAAATCAGGTGATTTTGTCTCATGCGCAAACTCGATCGCACGGATATCGGCATTCTCAACAGCCTGCAGGAAAACGCCCGGATCACCAACGCGGAGCTGGCGCGCTCGGTGAACCTGTCACCGACGCCGTGTTTCAACCGGGTCAAGGCAATGGAGGAGTTGGGGGTGATTCGCCAGCAGGTGACCTTGCTCTCGCCTGAGGCGCTGGGACTGGATGTGAATGTGTTCATCCATGTCAGCCTGGAGAAACAGGTCGAACAGTCGCTGCACCGCTTCGAGGAAGAGATCGCCGAGCGGCCTGAGGTGATGGAGTGCTATCTGATGACGGGCGATCCGGATTATCTGCTGCGGGTGCTATTGCCGAGCATCCAGGCGCTGGAGCGGTTTCTCGATTACCTGACGCGCTTGCCGGGAGTGGCCAACATTCGCTCCAGCTTTGCCCTCAAGCAGGTGCGCTACAAGACCGCCTTGCCGCTGCCGGCCAATGGCATGACCTTGCGTGAGTGATCTGACCCCCACGACTGTTCACTAAACCCGCATGTATCCGCAAGCAGCTGCTTGATATTTTAAACACCCCCAGCCTATGTTGTGCTTGTCGCCGTCCCCGGCATACAAAAACGACAAGGATAGAGTCATGACGACCGAAGCCCTGCGCGCCTTCGCCGAGCACCTCGTGGGCGTTGCTGAGATCGAGTGCGTAACCCCTGACCTCAATGGCGTCCCGCGCGGCAAAGTGATGACAGCCGAAGGTTTCCTCGAAGGCCGGCGCCTGCAAATGGCTCGTGGGGTGCTGCTGCAATGCATCATGGGCGGTTACCCCGCCGCCACGTTCTACGGCGGTGACGACGGCGACCTGGCATTGGTCGCCGACCCCGCGCAGGTCCACCGCCTGCCTTGGAGCGACGAGGCGCGGGCGCTGGCCATCTGCGATGCCAACGAGCTCGATGGCGCCTCATCCGGGTTGTCGACTCGTGGCCAGTTGAAGGCAGTCATTGCCCGTTATGCTGCACTGGGCCTGGCGCCAGTCGTGGCCACCGAGCTCGAATTCTTTGTCTTCGCCCCTAATGGCGACCCTGGCCAGCCGTTCCAGCCACCGCTGGGCAAGGACGGTCGCCGCGAATTGGGCCATTCGGCGTTCAGCGTCAGCTCCAACAACGGCTTGCGCCCATTTTTCAATGAGGTGTACCGCTGCATGGCCGCACTCGGCCTGCCGCGCGACACCTTCATGCACGAGATGGGCGTCAGCCAGTTCGAGATCAATCTGCTGCACGGCGACCCGCTGCTGTTGGCTGACCAGACGTTCCTGTTCAAGCACCTGCTCAAGGAAGTCGCGCTCAAGCATGGCTTGACCGTGGTGTGCATGGCCAAGCCATTGGCGAAAACGCCAGGCAGCTCGATGCACATCCATCAGAGCCTGGTCGAGATCGGCAGTGGGCGCAATGTCTTCAGTGATGCGGCAGGGCAGCCCACCGAGATCTTCCATCACTTCATCGGCGGCCTGCAGGCGTGCATGGCGGACTTCACCGCGTTGTTCGCCCCCAACGTCAATTCCTATCAGCGCCTGTGCCATCCCTACGCCTCGCCCAACAACGCCTGCTGGTCGCAAGACAACCGCGCCGCTGGCCTGCGCATTCCGGCCAGTTCGCCGCTGGCGCGTCGGGTCGAAAACCGCTTGCCCGGCGCCGACGCCAACCCCTACCTGGCGATCGCCGCCAGCCTGGGTGCCGGCTTGCACGGCATCGAGCGGCAGTTGCAGCCGACGCCGGTGATCCAAGGTGAATTCGAAGTGCCGGAGCACCTGAGCCTACCCTGTACCCTGCATGCGGCGCTGGAGCGGCTCAAGCGCAGCACGCTGGCGCGGGAACTGTTCGGCAAGGAGTTCATCGAAGGCTATGTCGCGACCAAGACCCTGGAGCTGAGCGATTTCTTCGATGAGATCACCCCGTGGGAGCGCCGCGTGCTGGCGGCACAAGCCTGATCGCGACACAACTGACACTGGACACGTCCGGCATGAGTTTTTTCCGTGGTGGGGGCCTGCGCCGCCACGGATTTGCCCTTATGCTTGCCAGCACCCCCTCCACCTGACCAGGGAGCCCTTCGGGACGCATGCGACAGATCTGGAAGTCTTTTCGTTCGCTGTATTTCGCCGCCCTGATGATGCTGATCGGCTCGGGCCTGTTGAGTACCTACCTGGCCCTGCGCCTGGCTGCCGACCATGTCGACAGCCTGTGGGTCGGTGCGCTGATGGCGGCCAACTACTTCGGCCTGGCGCTGGGCGGCAAGATCGGTCACCGGCTGATCGGGCGGGTGGGGCATATTCGCGCCTATGCCACCTGCGCCGGCATCGTCGGCGCAGCGGTGCTGGGCCATGGCCTGACCGACTTGCTACCGGTATGGGTGGGCCTGCGGATGATCGTCGGCCTGGGGATGATGTGCCAGTACATGGTGATCGAGAGCTGGCTCAACGAGCAGGCCGACGCCAAGCAACGCGGTGCGGTATTCAGTGGCTACATGATCGCCTCGTACCTGGGCCTGGTGCTCGGTCAGTTGATCCTGGTCGTGCACCCTGAGCTTGGCCCAGAGCTGTTGATGTTGGTCGCCATGTGCTTTGCCCTGTGCCTGGTGCCGGTGGCCATGACCCGGCGGATTCACCCGGCGCCCCTGCGGCCGGCGCCGATGGAGCCGAAGTTCTTCATCAAGCGGGTCCCGCAGTCGTTGAGTACGGTGCTCGGCTCGGGGCTGATCGTCGGCTCGTTCTATGGTCTGGCGCCGCTGTATGCCTCCAGCCAAGGCTTGAGCACCGAGCAGATCGGTCTGTTCATGGGCTGCTGCATCTTTGCCGGGCTGGTGGTGCAGTGGCCGCTGGGCTGGCTGTCTGATCGCTACGACCGTGCGGTGTTGATCCGCAGTGCGGCGGTGGGGCTGGCGCTGGCGGCGGCGCCGCTGGCGATCTTGCCCAGTGTGCCGCTGGAGGTCCTGTTCGCCATTGGCTTTGTGATTTCCTTGCTGCAGTTCTGCCTGTATCCCTTGGCGGTGGCGTTTTCCAACGACCATGTGGAGAGTGAGCGGCGGGTCTCGCTGACCGCCATGCTGCTGGTGACCTATGGCGTGGGCGCTTGTATCGGGCCGTTGGCGGCGGGGGTGCTGATGAAGCTGTTGGGGCCGCAGATGCTCTATGCGTTCTTCTTGTTCTTCGCCTTGGTGCTGGTATGGCGCATTCGGCCTAAAGCCGTCACTGGCTTGCACCAGGTGCAAGACGCACCGCTGGGCCACGTGGCGATGCCGGCCGCTGGCTCGCCGCTGTCGGCAGCCCTTGACCCACGGGTCGATGAGCAGACGGTGCAAGATGTGATGCAGGCGCCGATTGCGGCAGAAGATACCGAGGATGAGCAGCAAGAGCAGGACATGCCTGCGGCGCAAGTCGACAAGCCGGCTTGAATCCTGCCCGCACAAATAGAAAAGCCACTCTCGGGTTAATGCTGTTCACTTAAGGCCCTTGTCGCCTGTTTGGGGCCGCTTTGCGCCCCTTCGCGGGCAAGCCCGCTCCCACAGGTACGGCGCCGACTGTCCGAGCGGCGCCGTACCTGTGGGAGCGGGCTTGCCCGCGAAGGGGCGCAAAGCGGCCCCAAAATCTTAAGTAAACAGCATTAACCCTCAGGTGGCTTTTTCATTTCTGCAGCAAAATCAATAATCGTCTTTGTCGAACCGCCGCGCCTCACGCTGCAACTGGTAGACAAAACTCTCGATCTTGCGCTGCGCCTGACCATTGAGGTTGTGGAAGCGCACACCGGCAAACGTCGTGTTGATCCGCTCTTCGTAATGCAGGTGACGCAACTCCACCATCACATCGTTCAGCCCCAGCGGGCTGGCTGCCTTGAAGCGTTCATACACCTGCCCCAGTTGCAGGCGCTCTTCGACGTTGCCGTCAAAGCGCATCTTGCAGCCGGTGGCGGAAATATCCAGCAGCTTGCCACGCAGTGCGCCATTGCCCTTGAGGTGAGTGCCATCGAGCGTGACATCGACCAGTTGCGACAGCTTCAACGCAGCGCGGAAGGCATTACGCCGCTGGTGATAGGTGACTTCTTCCGGCAGTGGGCCACGGTAGCTGCGGTGGCCGTCGATTTCGGTGATGGTCAGCGGGGTGTTGCATTCCCAGGCTATACGGACACCGTCGTGAAAGCCTTCGACGCGGAAGGGTTCGCCATTCTCGATGAATTTTTCGCCGTCGCGCGGGATCATCTCGTCCAGCGCCAGGGTGTTGCTGTCACGGTCCACATGCACCACGTAGCTCTGGAATCGCTGGCTGCGCTCATGGAAGGTGATGATCAGCGGATCGTGGCTATCCAGCAGCTGGCGCAGGTTGGCGGCGATCTCCAATGGAGTGCTCAGCACCTTGGGCGGCTGGGGAGCATCGGATTCATTGAACACGGGTTATCAATCTCCAGGCAAAAACAACACACGCAAGTAACGGCATTTTGCCAGTATGTTCCGTGCCTTGATAGAAATAATCACACTTGGCTGAGCGCCCGAGGCTTGGCCAATGGCGAGGTCGCGCCACGGCTATCGTACAGCGACGGAGAATCGCCGCCGTTGAGGATTCTGATCTGGTTGGCCGTGACTTGCTGCTGCATCTGGATGATCCGGCCATTGGTCTCGTTGACCTGCTGGCAGGTGTCCATCAGGTGAGTCAGCACATCGAGTTGCTGCAGGATCAAGTCGCCATTCGGCGACTGCGCCGCGAGTGCCTGCACGCCGGCACGATTGGCACTCAGGCCAAGGCTTGCGAGCAGGTTGTTGCGCCGCTGGCCCTGCTGTTCGAGCAAAATGATCAACGACTGTTTGCGCGCCAGGATTTCTTCCAGCGCGACCATTTCCCGGCCATGCAGGGCCACTGCTTCGCTCTGTAGCAGCTCGAGCAGCTCCTGGGTAGGGGCGATGTCGTCTTCGATCAATTGCAGCAGGGTAGTATCGTGCATGGCTGGCTCTTGGCTTAAAGCGTCCTAGAAGTCAGCGCGACGAAGGGTCAGCGCTGAGCTTCGAAATCTAGCAGTTTGCTGGCGACCCGGCCGGCATCGACCTGGTAGCTGCCATCTGCGATTGCCTGCTTCAACTCGGCCACACGGGCACTGTTGACCACCGGCTGATCGCGCAGCTTGTCGCTGATCTTCTGCAACTGCTGGGCCTCTTGGCTGAGGTGTACCGCTTCTCCGCTGACGCTGGAGCGCGCTGGCGCTTCACTGGTTTCGCCGGTTTTTTCGGCGTTGCCGGTCGCGGCAGTGCCGCGAACGCCGCCCGTAACGGACGGAGAGTTATTCAAACGACTGAAGTCGATGACCATGATCAGAAACCTCTGGGTATTTGGACGCTTGCCTTGTTTTCGGCCACCCCGAAAAAAACTTTAGGCACAAATGCATAGCCGCTTGTCAGCAAGCTCGCGCAACCCGTTTTCTGACACAGTTTAGGTAAAGCGGTTCCTTACCGCCAGCCCTGCTACATGGCCACCTCGACCTGCCCGGGTCCGGTGACCCGCGCCTTTACTACGCGTTTTGAGTTCAGATTGCGTACCCGGATCTGTTCGCTCAGGCCGCCCTTGCTCAGGGCTTCACCGGGCATGCGCACGCTCAGGCTGCCGCTGCGGGCGATGATCACCACGTGATCGCCCTTACGGATCACCTCGGCCTGTTCCAGGTGTTGCGGGGTCAGGACCTGATCAAGCACGGCCGGGCGCAACAGCTTCATGCCCAGCGCCTGGTCGAGGTCAGTGAGAAAACCTTGGTTGAGCGTGCCGACGTCGCGTTCACGCAGGGCGACATCGCCTTCGCCCACCACGCTCTCGCGCTTGAGCGGACGGACCATCACCACCACCTCACGGAACAGCTTGACCTGCGCCGGGACGAACACCGTCCACGGGGCGCTGCTGTCACAGCGTACCCGCACCGTGACCCGACCCAGCGGCTGTGCCGGGCTTTCCAGCGAGGCGTCCAGCGCCTGGCTGCACAGCGGCATGCGCAGGCGTGGGTCGAGGGTGTTGACCTGGATCTCGTAACGCCCCGGGGTCTGGGTGGTGGCCAGGTAATCTTCGACGGTGAATTCAAGAAACCCTTGGGTGACACCGATAAGCTGTTCAGGCAAGGTTACTGCGTCCGCCAGCGTGCGAGTGCTGGGGGCGAGCAGGCACAACACGGCCAAGGGGCCGGCCAGCAGGCGCGTCAGTCGTCGGAAAAATGTCGTTTTCGTGTACATAGCGCTCAAAAAAGCAAAGCCCGTGCCGACTTTATAGGCAGGCAAAGAATGTAAAGGAGTCTGGCATGGCTGGTGTTATGGATTCGGTCAACCAGCGCACGCAGCTGGTTGGGCAGAATCGCCTGGAACTCTTGCTGTTCCGCCTCAATGGCGATCAGCTTTATGGCATCAACGTGTTCAAGGTCCGGGAGGTGCTGCAGTGCCCGGAACTGACCGTGTTGCCCAGGTCTCATCCGGTGGTACGCGGCGTTGCCAACATACGCGGAGCGACCATCCCAATTCTCGACCTGTCGATGGCCACCGGCTTGCCGGGCCTGAAGGAGGAAACCCGCAACAGCTTCGTGATCATCACCGAGTACAACACCAAGACCCAGGGCTTTCTGGTGCATTCGGTCGAGCGCATCGTCAACATGAACTGGGAAGAGATTCATCCGCCACCCAAGGGTACCGGCCGCGACCATTACCTGACCGCGGTTACCCGGGTCGACAACCGCATGGTGGAAATCATCGACGTCGAGAAAGTGCTGGCCGAAGTGGCGCCGTCGTCGGAGTCGGTGTCTGCCGGTGTGGTTGATGCCGAGGTGCAGGACAAGGCGGTACTGCTGCGAGTGCTGACGGTCGACGATTCGTCGGTGGCGCGCAAGCAGGTCAGTCGTTGCCTGCAAACCGTCGGGGTCGAGGTGGTGGCGCTTAATGATGGGCGTCAGGCGCTGGATTACCTGCGCAAGCTGGTCGATGAGGGTAAGCGTCCGGAAGATGAGTTCCTGATGATGATCTCGGACATTGAAATGCCAGAAATGGATGGCTACACCCTCACCGCAGAGATTCGCAGCGATCCGCGCATGCAAAAATTGCACATCGTCCTGCATACTTCCCTGTCTGGGGTGTTCAACCAGGCCATGGTCAAGAAAGTCGGCGCCGACGACTTCCTGGCCAAGTTCAAGCCGGACGACCTTGCCCAACGGGTGGTCGACCGGATCAAGGCGACGCATTGAAACGGCCGGGGCACGTCCCCGGCCCCAGCGATTGAAAAGAGGCGGCAGCATTGTCTACGGGTAATTTGGATTTCGAACAGTTCCGGGTCTTCCTGGAGAAAGCCTGTGGCATCCTGCTGGGCGAGAATAAGCAGTACCTGGTCTCCAGCCGTCTCAACAAGCTGATGGAGCAGCAGGGCATCAAGTCTCTGGGTGAGCTGGTGCAGCGCATTCAGAGCCAACCGCGAAGCGGCCTGCGTGAGCAGGTGGTCGACGCCATGACCACCAACGAAACCCTGTGGTTTCGCGATACCTATCCATTCGAAGTGCTCAAGAACAAAGTCATCCCTGAGTTCCTCAAGGGTAACCCTGGGCAGCGTCTGCGTATCTGGTCGGCGGCTTGCTCCTCCGGGCAGGAGCCGTACTCGCTGTCGATGGCCATCGACGAGTTCGAGCGCAGCAACCTGGGCCAGTTGAAAATGGGCGCGCAGATTGTCGCCACCGACCTTTCCGGGGCGATGCTGACCAACTGCAAAAGCGGAGAGTACGACAGCCTGGCGATTGCCCGTGGCCTCTCGCAAGAGCGTCTGCAGCGTTATTTCGACCCGAAAGGGCCGGGGCGTTGGGCGGTCAAGGCGCCAATCCGCAGCCGCGTCGAATTCCGCTCGTTCAACCTGCTCGATAGTTACGCGAGCCTGGGCAAGTTCGACGTGGTGTTCTGCCGCAACGTGCTGATCTACTTCTCGGCCCAGGTCAAGAAGGACATCCTGCTGCGTATTCACAGCACGCTCAAGCCTGGCGGGTATTTGTTCCTGGGCGCTTCGGAGGCGCTCAACGGCTTGCCGGATCACTACCAGATGGTTCAGTGCAGTCCGGGGATCATCTATCAGGCCAAGTGATTGGCCCATGTAAAAAAGGCCAGTGTCGCGAGACACCGGCCTTTTTTCTTTTTTGCGTTGCTCGCACTGGGATTGATGGCTAATTGATAGGTTTGCCTGGCGTCAATTTTTTGCTTTGCCGCTTTTGCCGCTGATCGATTGCCGCTTGCCGCTGCGTGAGCGGAAGCACTTTGCCGCTTTTCTGGCATGACAGCGTTGGCCGAGTTGGCCCAAGCCCAGGCTTTTCGGGCTTTTTTAAGGTTGGCACAGGCCTTGCTATAGCTTGGCCAACGACACTCCGGTCAACCGTCGAAGGTTTCCAGACATGAGCATCAGTTTCGACAAGGCGCTTGGCATTCACGAAAAGGCTCTGAGCTTCCGCGCCCAGCGCGCTGAAGTGCTGGCCAACAACATTACCAACGCCGACACGCCCAACTTCAAGGCGCGCGACTTGGATTTCTCCTCGGTGTTGGCTGCCGAGGCCGACAAGCAGCAGAAGGGGCGTATTGCCCTGGACCGGACCAACACCCGGCATATCGAGGCCGAAGGCCTGGCCATGGCCGACGACACCCTGCAGTACCGCACGCCGATGCAGCCGTCGATCGACCAGAACACCGTGGATGCCCAGATCGAGCAGGCCAACTATGCCGAAAACGCGATCGGTTTCCAGGCCAGCTTCACCTTGCTCAACAGTAAATTCAAAGGGCTGGTATCGGCCCTGCGCGGAGAGTGACCATGTCCCTTGCCAACGTTTTCAATATCGCCGGTAGCGGCATGAGTGCGCAGAACACCCGCCTCAACACCGTGGCGTCGAACATCGCCAACGCCGAGACCGTGTCCTCGAGCATCGACCAGACCTACCGTGCGCGTCACCCCGTGTTCGCCACCACCTTCCAGCAGGCCCAGGGTGGCGTTGGCCAGTCGCTGTTCCAGGATCAGGGTGAAGCCGGTCAGGGTGTGCAGGTCATGGGCATCGTGGAAGATCAGAGCAACCTTGAGGCGCGCTACGAGCCGAATCATCCGGCGGCGAACAAGGATGGCTACGTCTACTACCCGAACGTCAACGTGGTTGAAGAGATGGCTGACATGATCTCCGCCAACCGTTCGTTCCAGACCAACGCCGAGCTGATGAACACTGCCAAGACCATGATGCAGAAAGTACTGACCCTGGGTCAGTGATAAGGAATCCGGACCATGGCAATCGATACTTCAAATGGTGTGAACCTCAACGATGTGATCTCGGCATCGGGCGTCAGCACCGGCACTAAAAAGACCACGACCGATACGGCGTCCAAGACCGGTACCGATAGCTTGGGCAAGGATGCGTTCCTGCAGCTGCTGGTTACCCAGATGCAGCACCAGAACCCGCTGGACCCACAGGAAAACGGCGAGTTCGTTGCCCAGCTGGCGCAATTCAGCAGCCTGGAAGGCATCACTTCGTTGAACGAGTCGGTCAATACCATCACCAACTCGCTGGGCTCGTCCCAGGCCCTGCAGGCCTCTTCGCTGGTTGGTCGCTCGGTGATCGTGCAGAACGACAAGGCGGTGGTCGACACGGCTGAGAGCTTCAATGCCCAGTTCGTTGTGCCGCAGGCAATCAGCGAAGCGAAAATCACCATCAAGGACAAGGACGGCAACACCGTCAAGACCATCGAGTTGGGCGAGCAGAAAGCCGGTTATGCCGACTTCATCTGGGATGGCACCAACGACAAGGGCGAGAAGGTCGATCCGGGTACCTATACCTTCACTGCCTCCACCACCGTGGAAGGCCAGTCGGTGCAGATGAACACCCTGCTGCCGGCCAAGGTCACCAGCGTCAGCTTCAGTGCCAATGGCGAGATGGTGCTCAACCTCGCAGGGGTGGGGAAAGTTTCCCTGTCCGACGTCCAAACCATCGGGATTTAAGGCCGACTAGAACGGCAAAAGGAGTAGCTATATGTCTTTCAATATCGGTCTTAGCGGTCTGTACGCGGCCAACAAGCAACTGGACGTTACCGGCAACAACATTGCCAACGTCAACACCACCGGCTTCAAATCCTCGCGCGCCGAGTTCGCCGATGTCTACGCTGGCGCCAACCGCCTGGGCGTGGGCAAGAACCAGATCGGTAACGGCGTGCGTCTGGCCGCGGTGTCCCAGCAGTTCTCCCAGGGCGACATCAACAACACCGGCAACGTGTTGGACATGGGTATCCAGGGTCAGGGCTTCTTCGTTCTTTCTGACAACGGCTCGCGGGTGTATACCCGTGCCGGCGCGTTCCAGACCAACAAGGACAACTTCGTGGTCACCTCGGACGGCTTGCGCCTGCAAGGCTATGCCGCCGACTCCAGCGGCAAGATCCAGAAGGGCGTGTTGACTGACCTGAAGATCGACACCTCGGCGCTGGCGCCGAAGTCCACGACCCTGATCGACCAAGGCATCAACCTCAACTCCTCGGCTGATTCCATTCCGCTGATGGTCGATGACGGCAGTAATTCCACGCCGCCTGTGCTGGTGCCTAACAAGGTCTTCGACCCGTCGGACGAAACCACCTATACCAAATCGTTCCCGACCAAGGTCTACGACAGCCAGGGTAACGAGCACACGATGGAGCAGTTCTATCGTAAGACCGGTACCAACGAGTGGACCATGTACACCCTGGTCGATGGTCGCAACCCGTTCGACCCAAGCAGTGAGACCCCACTGACTGGCACCATCAGCTTCAACAGCGACGGTTCGGTAAGCTCCATGACCGCAGATAACACCGGTCACCCCGCTGGCGCCTCGTTCAGCGTTACCAACAATGTCTTCACCATGACCGGCTGGGTGCCAGCGGCCAAAGATGCCTCGGGTAATTGGGCGGCCAATGGCGCTGAAGGCAATGCCGCAGGCATGCGTCTGTCGATGAACAGCACCACCTCCTACAACACCGAGACTGCGCGTATGTCGCAATCCCAGGATGGTTATGCCACCGGTATCCTGTCGAGCTTGAGCATCGACTCTACGGGCGTGATGTTCGCAAGCTTCAGCAACCAGCAATCCCGCGCCATTGGCCAGGTAGCGATTGCCAGCTTCGCCAACGAGCAGGGTCTGCAGCAGGTAGGTGGTACGCGCTGGACCGAGACCTTCTCCTCGGGTATCCCGGGCATCGATGCGCCGAAGACCGGCACCCTGGGTAGCGTTGAGTCCAACTCGCTGGAAGCCTCCAACGTCAACCTGACCCAAGAGCTGGTCGAGCTGATCAAGGCGCAGAGCAACTACCAGGCCAACGCCAAGACCATCTCTACCGAAAGCACCATCATGCAGACCATCATTCAGATGACCTGATGATCGGCGTGTTTGGGGTCGCTGCGACCCCAGACACTCAAGCCTACGGAATAGCCCATGAAAAAACTGATCATTACCTGCGCCGCCGCCTTCTTCCTGCTCCAGGCCCAGGCGGCCACCGCGCCCTGGTGGCGCTGGGAAAGCCAGGTCGATGGTCGTTTGGTCTGCTCCCAGTGGTCGCCAGGGGAGGGGTGGAAGAAATTTGCCGGCCCGTTCAACAACGGCGGTTGCCGCGAAATGTAATCGGTTTGCCGGCATCGGCAAGCAGGCGCCGGATATCCGGCGTCGACCTTTCCCTGATGTACCGCAAAGGCCCGTATTCACGGGCTTTTTCATGCTTTTGAAAAGTTGGTTCGGAACTTGCTTTATTGCTTGCACAGCAACGGCGAGCGGCAAGCAATCGCCAGTGCAGCGGAGGATGACTGTGGACAAGATGCTTTACGTGGCCATGACCGGCGCCAGCCAGAACGCGCTGGCGCAGAAGGCCCATGCCAACAACCTGGCGAACATTTCCACCAACGGCTTCCAGCGTGACCTGGAACAGGCACGTTCGATGCCCGTGTTCGGTGACAGCTTTCCGGCGCGCGCCTTTGCCATGAGCGAACGTCCAGCCACTGATTTCAGTGCCGGTGCCATGGTCGAAACCGGCCGTGAGTTGGATGTCGCTGTCAGCGGTGACGGTTTTATCGCGGTCCAGGCGCCAGATGGCAGCGAAGCTTATGTGCGCACAGGCAGCCTGAACATCGACGCCCTTGGCGTGCTGCGTGCCGGCAACGGCATGCCGGTGATCGGCAACGGTGGCCCGATCGCCATTCCGCCGGAGCAGAAGGTTGAGGTCGGCGAAGACGGCACCATCAGCGTCCGTGCCATGGGTGAAGACCCGCGGGTGATGGCCGAGGTCGACCGGATCAAACTGGTCAACCCGGACACCAAGGGCCTGACCAAGGGTCTGGACGGCATGATCCACACCACCAACGGCCAGCCAGCCGATGTCGACAACAACGTCAAGGTTGTGTCGGGCTTCCTGGAGTCGAGCAACGTCAACGCCGTCGAGGAAATGACCTCGGTGCTGGCGCTGTCCCGTCAGTTCGAGCTGCACGTCAAGATGATGAACACGGCCAAGGAAGGCGATGAAGCCATGGCGCGTGTTTTGCAAATCGGCTAACCACATTTGAACGGGTGCCGTAAAACAGGCGCACGAGGAGAACACTAAATGCTTCCGGCTCTTTGGGTCGCTAAAACCGGCCTGTCCGCACAGGACACCAACCTCACGGTCATCTCCAACAACCTGGCCAACGTCTCGACCACCGGCTTCAAGCGTGATCGCGCCGAGTTCCAGGACCTGCTGTACCAGACCAAGCGCCAGCCAGGTGCCCAGTCGACCCAGGACAGCGAGCTGCCGTCGGGTCTGCAGGTCGGTACCGGTGTGCGCATCGTCGGCACCCAGAAGAATTTCCAGACCGGTAGCCTGCAAACCACCGAGAACCCGCTGGACATGGCCGTCAACGGTCGCGGCTTCTTCCAGATCCTGCAGCCGGACGGCACTGTTTCGTACACCCGTGACGGTACCTTCCACCTGAACTCCGACGGCCAGATCGTCAACGCCGATGGCTTCGCCCTGGAGCCTGCGATTGTCGTGCCCAACGATGCCCAGACCTTCACCGTCGGCCAGGACGGCACCGTCTCGATCACCACCGCCGGCAACCCGGCCGCGCAGATCATCGGCAACCTGCAGACCGCCGACTTCATCAACCCGGCCGGCTTGCAGGCGATTGGTAACAACCTGTTCCTGGAGACCGCCGCCAGTGGCGCGCCGCAGGTCGGTACCCCAGGCCTGAACGGCTTCGGCACCACCCTGCAGCAGACCCTGGAGAACTCCAACGTCAGCACCGTGGAAGAGCTGGTCAACATGATCACCACCCAGCGTGCTTACGAGATGAACTCCAAGGTCATTTCCACCGCTGACCAGATGCTGTCGTTCGTTACCCAGCAGCTCTAACCCTAAGGTCGCTGTCGCAGCGTCTGTTCCACCGTGAGGTAAGCGTCATGAATCGTCTGTTGTCCGTATTCGCCCTGGGGGGGGCGGTGTTGTTGGCCGGTTGCGTCGCGCCGACGCCCAAGCCCAACGACCCGTACTACGCGCCGGTATTGCCGCGCACCCCGTTGCCGGCGTCGGCCAACAACGGTTCGATCTACCAGGCCGGTTTCGAGCAGAACCTGTACAGCGACCGTAAGGCGTTCCGGGTCGGTGACATCATCACCATCACCCTCAACGAGCGCACCTCGGCGAGCAAGAGTGCCAACTCGCAGATCGACAAGGACAGCACCGCCAACCTGGGGTTGACCTCGTTGTTCGGCGCGGTGCCCAACACCAACAATCCGTTCGGCAGCGGCGACCTGTCGCTCGAAGCCGGGTACAGCGGCAGCCGTGCGACCAAGGGTGACAGCAAGGCAGCCCAGGGCAATACCCTGACCGGCTCCATCACTGTGACCGTGGCTGAAGTGCTGCCCAACGGTATCGTGGCGGTGCGCGGTGAGAAGTGGATGACGCTCAATACCGGTGACGAGCTGGTGCGTATCGCAGGTTTGGTGCGCGCCGATGACATCGCCACTGACAACACCGTGCCCTCGACCCGTGTCGCCGATGCGCGCATCACCTACTCGGGGACGGGTTCGTTTGCCGACGCCAGCCAGCCCGGATGGTTGGATCGCTTCTTCATCAGCCCGCTTTGGCCTTTCTGAGTGCGGATGCCCATGTTCAACTTCAGGCAGCTGATTGCCGCAACCGTTCTTTTATCCGCAGCGTTCGGCGCTCATGCCGAGCGCCTGAAGGACATCGCCAGCATTTCCGGCGTACGTACCAACCAGCTGATTGGCTATGGCCTGGTGGTGGGCTTGAATGGCACCGGTGACCAGACCACGCAAACCCCGTTCACCCTGCAGACGTTCAACAACATGCTCTCGCAGTTCGGCATCAAGGTGCCGGCGGGCTCCGGTAACGTGCAGCTCAAGAACGTCGCCGCGGTGTCGGTGCATGCCGACCTGCCAGCCTTTGCCAAGCCGGGCCAGGTGGTGGATATCACCGTCTCCTCGATTGGTAACTCCAAGAGCTTGCGCGGTGGCAGCCTGTTGATGACCCCACTCAAGGGTATCGACGGCAACGTCTACGCCATCGCCCAGGGCAACCTGGTGGTCGGCGGCTTCGACGCCGAAGGCCGCGACGGCTCGAAGATTACCGTCAACGTACCGTCGGCCGGTCGGATTCCGGGTGGCGCCAGTGTCGAGCGTGCAGTGCCGAGCGGTTTCAACCAGGGCAATAGCCTGACCTTGAACCTCAATCGCCCTGACTTCACCACCGCCAAGCGCATCGTCGACAAGGTCAATGATTTGCTCGGCCCAGGCGTCGCCCAGGCGGTCGATGGTGGTTCGGTGCGCGTGACTGCGCCGATGGATCCAAGCCAGCGGGTCGATTACCTGTCGATCCTGGAGAACCTTGAGATCGATCCGGGCCAGGCTGTGGCCAAGGTCATCATCAACTCGCGCACCGGCACCATCGTTATCGGTCAGAACGTCAAGGTTTCGCCTGCGGCGGTCACCCACGGCAGCCTGACTGTAACCATTACCGAAGATCCGATCGTCAGCCAGCCAGGGCCGTTCTCCAACGGCCAGACTGCCGTGGTACCGCGTTCGCGGGTCAATGCCGAGCAAGAAGCCAAGCCGATGTTCAAGTTCGGCCCGGGCACCACGCTGGATGAAATCGTCCGCGCGGTGAACCAGGTCGGCGCGGCACCCAGCGACTTGATGGCGATCCTTGAAGCGCTCAAGCAGGCTGGCGCGTTGCAAGCTGACCTGATCGTGATCTGAGGACCGAGCATGAACTCCAAGAGCCTGGTTTCCAGCCCAGCCGACAGCGGTGCCTACACCGACCTCAATCGCCTGACGTCACTCAAGCACGGAGATCGCGACAGCGAGGCCAACGTGCGCAAGGTGGCTCAGGAGTTCGAGTCGCTGTTCATCAGCGAGATGCTCAAAGCCTCGCGCAAGGCCACCGATGTGCTGGCCGAAGACAACCCGATGAACACCGAGACGGTCAAGCAGTACCGCGACATGTACGACCAGCAGCTGGCCGTGAGCATGTCCCGCGAAGGTGGCGGTATTGGTTTGCAGGACGTGCTGGTGCGCCAGCTGTCCAAGCAGAAGAGCCCAGTAGCCAGTACCAGCCCGTTCCCTCGTGGCGAGGGCGCTGGCCCGGCCCTGTGGGGTAACAGGGTGGCCGAGCCTGTGCATGCCAATGCCGGCAGCGCCACGCGCAACGATGTGGCGGCGCTCAATTCGCGGCGCCTGTCGTTGCCGGGCAAGCTGACCGATCGGTTGCTGGCGGGCATCGTGCCGTCGGCGGGCAATCCTGCGGTTGCAACCAATACGGCGGCGATTCCTGCGCGCGATGGGCAATTGGTCAATGGTGTGGTCAAGGGCGACTGGGAGCCGGCGCAAGCCTTCGCTGCTGCCGATGGCGGCACGCGCATCCTCGGGCGGGCCATGGCCCAGCCACCGCTGGCGCCGAAGAAAGCCTTTGGCAACAGCGACGAGTTCGTCGCCACCATGCTGCCGATGGCCGAGCAGGCCGCCAAGCGAATCGGTATCGATCCGCGCTACCTGGTGGCCCAGGCGGCGCTGGAAACGGGTTGGGGCAAGTCGGTCATGCGCAACACCGATGGCAGCAGCAGCCACAACCTGTTTGGCATCAAGGCGACCGGTAGTTGGCAGGGCGGTGAGGCGCGGGCGATCACCAGCGAGTTCCGTGACGGCCAGTTCGTCAAGGAGACCGCAGCGTTCCGTTCCTACGACTCCTACCAGGACAGCTTCCACGACCTGGTCAGCCTGCTGCAGAACAATTCGCGCTATCAAGATGCGGTGAAGTCAGCCGATAACCCAGAACAGTTCGTGCGAGAGCTGCAAAAGGCCGGGTACGCCACCGACCCGAACTACGCCAGCAAGATCTCGCAGATCGCAAGACAGATGAAGTCGTACGAGAGCTACGCAATGCTCGGTACCACAACGCAACTTTAAGGGTAGGGATCCATGGCGAGTTTGATCAATATTGGCATGTCCGGGCTGGGAGCTGCCCAGTCCGGGATGTATACCCTGGGTAACAACATCGCCAACGCCGATGTCGAGAGCTACTCGCGCCAGCAGAACGTGCAGAAGACCAAGGGCGGCCAGCAGACCGGCCAGGTCTTCATCGGTACCGGGACAACCCTGGCCGACGTGCGCCGGGTGTACAACGCCTACCTGGAAAACCAGCTGCGCACCACCACTTCGCTGTCCAGCGACGCCACTTCCTACCTGAACCAGATCACGCCGCTCGATACCGCCCTGTCGAGCGCCGACACCGGCATTACCGCCGCCCTGCAGAGCTTCTTCAGCGCCATGCAGGATGCCTCGGCCAAGCCGACCGAGGATGCTTCGCGCCAGTTGCTGCTGACCAGTGCCCAGACCCTGGCCAAGCGCTTCAACACCCTGTCGTCGAAGCTCAACCAGCAGAACAGCAACCTCAACAGCAACATGGCCTCGCTCGCCACTCAGGTGAACAACCTGACCAAGACCATTGCCGATCTCAACGAGCAGATCTCCAAGGTCGGCGCCATTACCGGCCAGCCCAATGACTTGCTCGACCAGCGTGACGGCGCAGTGCGTGAGTTGACCGCACTGATCGGCGCCGATGTCGTCGAGCAGAAAAACGGCAACTACGACATCTACCTGAAGAACGGTCAGGCACTGGTGCTGGGCAGTACCACCCAGACCATTGGCGTTGAGCCAAGCGCGACCGATCCGACCCGCATGAGCCTGATCCTCAATCGCGGCTCGACCAAGATGGACATCACCAACAGCACCACCGGTGGTGAGCTGGGCGGGCTGATTCGCTACCGCAAGGAAACCCTCGACCCTGCGCTCAACGAGCTCGGCCGAGTGGCCCTGGTCGTCGCCGATGCGATCAACAGCCAGCTGGCCCAGGGCATCGACAAGAACGGCAACTTTGGCGCCAGCCTGTTCGGCGACATCAACAGCCTCAAGGCCATCAGCGAACGCAGCGTGCCCAAGCTGGGCAACAGTACAGGCTCCGGCAACCTCGATGTGACCATCAAGGACACCGGCAAGCTGACCACCAACGACTACCAGGTGACCTTCACCAGCGCCACCGAATACACCGTGCGCCGCCTGCCGGACAACACCGAGATGGGCAGCTTCGACCTCACCACCACGCCGCCACCGGTGATCGACGGCTTCACCCTGTCGCTCAATGGCGGCGGCTTGGCGGCCGGTGACAGCTTCAAGATCACCCCGACCCGCAATGCTGCAGCGAGCATCGAATCGGTGCTGACCGATCCCAAGCGCCTGGCCTTGGCCTCGCCGTTGACCGCCACCAGTGGCTCGGGCAACAAAGGTACCGGGGTGATCACCCAGCCGACCCTGACCACTGAACTGGACATCTACGATTCGGCCCAGCTCAGCGCCATGCAGAACGGTCTGAAGAATTCCACCCCGGTCAAACTGGTGTTCGGCGACGATGCGAGCTCACCGCAGACCTACACCCTGTTCAACGCCAAGGGCGACCCGATCGGCAGCGGCACGATCATCCCTGGGCAGGACAACAAGCTTCAGTTATCGGTGCCGATGGTCGATGCCAGCGGCAATCCGACCGGGGAAAACTTCACCTTCGAGATGAACGTCAACGGCGCACCGAAGAACGGTGACAGCTACACCGTGGCGCTGACCGGTGCGGGCTCGGCGGATAACCGTAATGCCCAGTCGGTGATCGACCTGCAGACCAAGTCGACCGTCGACGTCGGCGCCAATGGCAAGGGCATCAGCTTCACCGACGCCTACGCCAAGCTGGTCTCCAACGTCGGCGGCAAGACCGGCCAGGCGAAAATGGACAGCGATGCTACCAATGCCCTGCACACCTCTGCGTTGGACAGCCGTAACTCGTTGTCGGGCGTCTCGATCGACGAAGAAACCGGCAACCTGATCAAGTTCCAGCAGTACTACACCGCGTCGTCGCAGATCATCAAGGCGGCCCAGGAAACCTTCGCCACCTTGATCAACAGCCTTTAAGGAGCCGTAGACCGTGCGCATTTCCACTTCGCAGTTCTACAACACCAGTAGTGCCAACTATCAGCGCAACTTTGCCAACGCGGTGAAGAGCCAGCAGGATGCCAGCGACGGCCTGCGAATCCGCACAGCGGCCGATGATCCGGTGGGCGCGGCGCGTCTGCTGCAGCTTGAGCAACAGCAAAACATGCTCAAGCAATACTCCGGCAACATCACCAACGTGCGTAACGCGCTGGGTACTGCCGAAAGCACACTGAACTCGATCGGTACTATCTTGCAGCGGGTCAACGAACTGGCCATCAGCTCCGGCAACGCTGGTTTCACAGACGCCGACCGTAAAGCCAATGCCGATGAGCTGGCGTCGCTGGAAGATCAGTTGTTCTCGCTGATGAACAGCCGGGATGAAAACGGCAAATACCTGTTCTCCGGCTCCAAGGGTGATACCCCGCCGTACGTGCGCAATGCTGATGGCACCTACAGCTATCAGGGCGACCAAAGCAACTTGATGTTGCAGGTTGGCGACATGCTCAGCCTGGCGGCCAACGAGACCGGTTACAGCGCTTTCGAACAGGCCTTGAACACCAGCCGTAGCGAGACCAAGCTGACCACCCCGGCCATCGACGATGGCCGTGTCAGTCTGTCCAATGGCCAGGTATCGGGCAGCTCGCTGTACAACGACCGCTTCCGCAGCGGCGAGCCGTACAGCATCGAGTTCACCAGCAGCACTCAATTCAAGATTACCGATAGCAACGGTAACGACGTGACCCTGGAAGCGAGCCAGGGTGGCAAGTTCGATCCGCAAGGTGAAAACACTACGATCAACTTCCGCGGTGTCGATCTGCGTCTGGATATCTCCTTCAAGGACGGTGACGATGCTGACCGTGATGCGGCCATCGCCGGTCATGTCTTCACCCTCAGTGCCAAGCAAGACACCATCACTGGTACTCGTAGCCCTGGCAACGGTCCTTCGGCGAGCCAGGTAACCGGCGCCAGCATCACCGATCAGGCACTGTACGACGCAGCTTTCCCCGGCGGTGGGGCGATTCTCAAGATCTCCGACAGCGACCCGACCCAGTTCGATTTGTATGCCGCGCCGATGAGCGCCGACAGTCGGCCGATCGGCAGCGGCACATTGGCCGGCACCGGTACCGCTGGTGATCCGTATACAGCCACAGCGGCGGGTGTGACTTTCGAGCTTTCCACAGCGCCGGATGCTGGGGACTCGTTCGCCGTCAAGGCCGACACGCACCAGACCCAGAACGTCCTCGATACGATCGGCCAACTGCGTAAAGCGCTCAGCACGCCTGTGGACTCCGATCCGGTGGCCCGGCAGAATTTCAAGGCTGCGCTGGACTCGGCCATTGGCAACGTGGGCAGTGCCATGAACCAGGTGAGCGCCTCGATCAGCTCGATCGGTGGACGTGGCGCGGCGCTTGATGTCCAGGCCGAGACCAATGAGGCGCTGGGTACTGAGAACACCAAGACGCAGAGTTCGATCCGCGAAAGCGATCCCGCCGAGGTCATGCTGCGTCTGCAGATGCAGTCCAACATGCTGCAAGCTTCGCTACAGGCCTATGTAAAAATCTCCGGGTTGTCGCTGGTCAACTACATCTGATCCCTCCTGCTGCCTCATCCCACCTGCATCAGGCCCTTGCGGGGCCTGATGCACGGCCCCGCGAAGGTCTTATATCGTGAACGCTCATCCCGCCGTCAGTATCGTAATCCCTGCCTACAATCCGCGTTTTTTCGCAATGGCGCTGCAAAGCGCGCTGGCGCAAACCTATGAACGCCTGGAGATCCTGGTATGCGATGACAGCCAGGGCGAAGAGATCGAAGCGATCGTTCGCTCCTTCGACGGTGTCGGCGTCGCCGCTGTGCGCTACGTGCGTAACGAGACCCACTTGGGCTTCGCGGGCAACCTGGTCAAGGCTGTAGAGCTGGCTAGCAGCGAGCTGGTCAAGGTGCTCTGTGACGATGATCGGCTGTTCCCCTTGTGTATCGAGCGCCAGGCGGCGTTGCTCCAGGCCCACGCCGACATCAGTTTGGTGCTGGCCCAGCGCGTGTTCTCCGACGCAGGTAACTGCATGCTGCCTATGCGGTTGTCGAACGCGCGTTTCGTGAGCTTCGACACCGTGTTCAAAGGGGACGACATACTGGCTTTCCAGGACGGGCATGCGTTCAAGTTCCTGGGCAACTTTTCCGCCGCCTTGATGCGCCGGCAACCGGCCCTGGACCTGTTACGGGCCTTGACCCAGGATGGCCAGGGTTTCGTCGCGCTGCTGGACCAGGCGCTGTTCACTTGCCTGATGCGCCGAGGGGATGTGGCGGTGATCGCTGACGTCCTGGCAGTCGAGCGGCTGCATCCCGAGCGGGTGAGCAGGCGTCCCGAGGTTGTGCAGGCAGCCAGCGTCGAGTGGGGATGGCTGCAGCAGATGCTGCAGGCCCGAGGTGGCGAAGCCGCCCCGGCGAAGGGCTGGGTTCGACAGTTGCCACTGAGCCAGGCCGGGGAGATGCCGAGACAATGGCAGGAAACCAATCTGCAACTGATGCTGAGCAACTGGCAAACCTGTATGCAGGGTCGCGTGGGTAGCGATTGTGAAAGCTATGCTGAGTTCTACCAGCAGTGGCTGCAGGCGCGCCGCTTCAGCGATGCCCAGCGCCGGCAGTTGCCACAAGTGTTGGCGGCATGGCCACGGCAGCCGCGGATCGTTGTGCTGGTCCTGGACCTGGAGGGCGATCGCGCTGAGTTGCAGGCGACCTTGGACAGCCTTGCCGGGCAGATCTATGAGCGTCATGCCTGCCGGGTATTCTCTGCGTTGCCTGTCAGTAGCGGCGGCGCTGCGACAAGCTTCTTGACGCTTGAACAAGATTGGGTTGCCCAGCTCAACCACGAGGTGGCAACGCTGGCCGAGGACGACTGGGTCTACCTGCTGCGTGCGGGCGACCGCGTCAGTGAATCGGCGCTACTGGTGTTGGCCGAACGCATCGCGCTATTCCCTGGCTTGGCTTGCCTCTACAGTGACGAGGCCACCTGGCACGACGGCCAATCGCAAGAGCCGGTGTTCAAGCCGGACTTCAATATCGACCTGTTCCGCAGCTACCCCTATGTGGGGCGCACCTTGGCATTTTCTTGTTCGGCACTTAAAGCGTTGGACGGATTCGACCCGGCATTCGCCGAGCTGGCCCCTCATGATCTGCTCTGGCGCTTGATGGAGGCTCGCGGTCCCCAGGTGATCGGCCACATTGCCGAAGTGCAGGTGCAGTCCGCGTTCGGCTACGCGCAATGGATGTCCTCGGCGGTGGTGCTGGAGCACAACGGCCCGGTCGTGCAGGCCCACCTGACACGTCTTGGCATCGAGCATCAGCTCCACCAAGGCGCGTTGGCGCTGCTCAACCGCGTGCAGTATCTGCATGCCGAAAAACCTTTGGTGTCGATTGTCGTGGCTTGCGCGGACGACCTTGGAAGTCTGCAGCAGTGTGTGCAGAGCATCATTGAGCAAACCACCTATCCGCGGTACGAGGTGGTCGTAGTTGCCGGGGGCGAAGTCGACCCCGCCACAGCGGCCTGGCTGGCAGCGATGGCCGATATCGGCGGCGGTATCCTACGGGTGCTGCGCTTACCCATGCGCGGTGACGAGTGCGCGCTGTTCGACCGTGCAGCCCGGCAAGTTGGCGGTGAGTACTTGCTCAGGCTATCGGCGCAATTGCGTGTGACCCAGCCTGACTGGCTGGATGAAATGCTCCAACATGCGCAACGCCCCGAAGTGGGTGTGGTAGGCGCCAAGATCATCGACCGCTTCGACCAAGTGCTTGAGGCGGGCAGGGTGCTGGGTGTCGGTCAGGCCGCAGGCCCGGCGTTCGCCGGGGAGGATGCCCACGCCCGGGGCTATCTGCAGCGCTTGCAGTCAGTGCAGAACTGGAGCGCAGTCAGCGGCGACTGCCTGCTCATTCGCAAATCGTTGTGGCAGGACCTGGGCGGCTTGCGTTCGCAACAGTTCTCCGTAGGCTTGTGTGAGCTTGACCTGTGCCTGAGGGTCACTGGCGAAGGCTACCTGGTGGTGTGGACACCTTACGTGCACATGCGCGCGTTACCCAGTGAAGGACCGGCAAAAGGTCTGGCACGGCCCGATAACCAGATACAGGCTTTCGTTGATCAATGGCTGCCGCGTTTGATCCAGGACCCGGCATACAACCCCAACCTCAACCTGACCGTCGCTAACTTTGCGGTCGAGCCCACCATTCGTGGCAGCTGGAACCCGCTGTGCGCGAGAATAGTGCCATCGGTGCTTTGCCTGCCTATCAATGCCTCGGCGGTCGGTCACTACCGGGTCATCCAGCCGTTCATTGAGCTTGAGGGCGCGGGAAGGGTGATCGGCCACGTTGCCCATGAGTCCCCCAACACCGTGCAGTTGGCACGGATGAATCCGGACGTGGTGGTCCTGCAGCTTCGGCACACCGCAGGGACGGCGCAGGATATCGAGCGCATCGCGCGAATCTCATCGGCTCGAAGGGTATTCGAAATCGATGACTATGTGCTGGCTGCCCCGTCGAAGAACAGTCATGCACGCAACAAGCCGGCGGACATCGAACAGCATCTGCGCAGGAGTATCAGCTTATGCGATCGGGTGGTCGTGACCACTCAGGCACTGGCGAACGCTTTGTCGAGTATGCATCGCGACATTCGCGTAGTCCCTAACACGCTGGCTCCGCACCTATGGACAGGCTTGCAGAGCCTGCGCGCGACCTCGTCCAAGCCGCGCATCGGTTGGGGCGGGGGAACCAGCCATGGCGGAGACCTGGAGGTGATCGCAGAGGTTGTGCGGGAATTAGCCGCTCACGTCGAATGGGTATTCTTCGGTATGTGCCCGGATAACCTGCTGCCCTATGTGCATGAGTTCCACCCGGCGATTGGCTTGCACGATTACCCGCGCAAGTTGGCCAGCTTGAACCTGGATCTGGCGCTGGCACCGTTGGAGCAGCATATTTTCAATGACTGCAAGAGCAACCTGCGCCTGCTCGAATACGGGGCTTGCCGATACCCTGTGGTGTGCTCCGACACTGAGGCCTATCGCGGTGACTTGCCCTGCACCCGGGTGCGCAGCAACAGTACCGATGATTGGTTGCAAGCTATCCGCATGCATCTGAGCGACCCGGTCGCCAGCTACAAAATGGGCGACGAACTGCATGAGCGAGTGATGCGCGATTACGTGCTGCGCGGCGATGCACTGCGGGCTTGGGAAAGAGGTTGGCTGGACGATTGAAGTGCTGGGCGGGTTTCTTCACTGCGTCTTGCAATAACGACGTTGGACCTGTGAGAAGGGCTTGCCCCTTCCCACAGGCATTTCGCTTAACCAGCCAACCAGGCGTTGCGCCAGGCTTGCAGGGATCGCTCGTCTAGCATCCAGTCCCTGCGCACTCTCGTTTGCAGTTTGTCGCCCAGACGTGCAGTCTCGTCCAGATCGCTCAGGTGCATACGAATCGCTTGCAGCCAGTCCTGGTCGCGGTTGTCTACCCGCGTTACGGGAAGTTCCTCGCTGCGCTCACCCAGTACGTCACTGCAGATTACCGGGAAGCCGCAAGCGCCATATTCCAGCAATTGCACATTGCCTTGATACTCGTTGAAACGAGTTTGCTCCCGTGGAGCCAGGACCAGGTCCAGATTCAACCCCGCCAGCGCTTGCGGATAGCGCTCCGGCGGGACCGCGCCATGGAGTTCATGCATGAATGCGCACAATGGCTCGGGGCAGTGGCCAAGGAACACCCACTCGACCTCGGCGGCCAGTTCCTTGACTACCTCCAGCAACATCAGCAAGTCGCGGCTGTCCTGGGCCTGGCCGGTCAGGCCGACGCGCGGCTTGCGGCCGACGCGGCGCTGCCCCTGAACGGTTGCCCATGCGGGTAGATACAGCCGGTTTTCGACGACGCGGATATCTTCGTGCAACCCAGCCAACGCTTCCGCCAACGAGGCGGTGGGAACTACCAGGCGATCGACGCAAGCCAGGCTTCGTTGCAATGCGCCGCACACGTCGCCCGATACATTGAGGGCATCACGCAGTTCGCCAGGCAACTCCGGCAGGCAGCTATCCAGTTCCAAGACCTTGAACGCCCGGTTAAAGGCTTTCATCCGCTGCATGGCGACCAAGCGTTCCTCGTCGAGCTTGAGCTGCAGGATGATGCTGTCTGGCTCATAACGCTCAAGGTCAGGCAGGTGCATCAAGCCCAGCGATAACGCTCCGTCGAGGCTGCCAGCCTGCTGCAGTGCAGTGAACGGCTGCACGATGCGGCAATGCCCGCTCATGGATAGATCGGCAGGGTGGGCCAGTACGGTTGGCAAGGGTTTCCACGATGACAGCGGGCGCCATGACAAGGCCGTATTAGCGAGCTGGAAGCCGCCTTTGTGCACGAGCGATAAGCTCGGATTGTAGGCTGTGTCTCTGGCGAGCAACGGCAACCACTTCGCGTACAGCGCGTCGTCCTCTTGCTGTGAAGCGGGCTCGGTGGTCTGGCTGCTGAGCAGCAACTGTGCGTTGGCGGCCCAGACATTCAGGTAGCCCGCCTGCCGGGCACGTAGGCAGAGGTCGACATCCTGATAGCGCGGCGACACGTCATCGCTCAGACCGCCCAATGTCTGGAACAGCTCGCGCGCAATCATCAGGCAATCGCCGCTGACGGCGCTGTAGTTCTGGTCGACCTGCAGCCGTTGCATGTAGCCCGGTGCGTCTGCAGCCAGGCCGAGGAAGGGGCGCCCGACTGGACCCTGTAGACCGAGAATCAGGCCGGCATGGCTGACCTTGCCGTCGGCAGACAGCAACTTGGCGCCCACCGCGCCGACTTCCGGGCGCTGAGCATGATTGAGCAGTTCATCAAGCCATTCGTCATCGTAGGCAGCGACGCGTGGTGAGAGCAGCAGCAGGTAGTCGCCCCGCGCCTGTTCGGCGGCGTTGTTGATCGCGCTTGCCTCACTGGCATGGGCGGCGTCATGAAGCAGAGGCCGCAGCCGCGGATCGCCCAGCCCAGCGAGGGCGCCGAGCCAGCCGCGGACCTCTGTCGCCTCCGGGTCGCTTTCGATCAACAACAGCTCATGGTTGCGGTAGCGTGTCTGCTCGAGCACGCTTTCAATACAGCGCTGTAGGTAGTTCAGGTCGCTGCCAGCCACGATCAGGATCGAGACCAGAGGCTGCTGTCGATGGCCATAGCGTATGCGGTACTGGCCGGCCTTTTCGCAAAGTACCTCGGGCGCCTCGTAGCCACGTGCGCGCAAATGCTGGGTGATGGCGTTCTTCTCTTCCGTCAGATCAGCCAGTTGTGGTGCATCGCTGATCAGCAAAGGCTCAGCGATATGGCCAAGGCCATCCAGGCCACCGAGGTTGATAAGGCGCAGGATCAACTCGAACTCCGGTCGTTGCCGGTAATGGCTGTCGAAGCCTCCGGCCGCTACCACCGCATCCCGGCGCAGCAGCCAGTTGCGTCCCATTGAGGCAGGTAGGCTCAACAGGTAGTCGAGGTTAAAGTCCGGCTTGAGTACCGCGCCCAGGCTGTCGTCGCCCTGGCGGTACAGAGCATCGCAGTAGAGTGCCCGGCAATCAGGCGCATTGAGCAGTTCCAGGCCCGCCACCAGCAGACCGCTGGCGGTCAGCTCGTCGCCAGCATCGATCAGGCAGAACCAGTCGAACGCAGGTTCGCTGAGCAGGCGGTTGAGCGCCTCGATCCAGTGCTGTGTCGTTACCGGGATGACCTGGCCAGTGAACTCAGGCGCGTCGGCGACGCTTAGCAGCACGGGGTGGATGTTGCGATAGATCTGGTGGGTAGCGGCCAGTGACTGCTGGGTCGCGGCGACCTTGGCAGGGTCACCGTGCAGGTCAAGTACCAGCACGGCGAAGCGCGCTCCCTGGCCATGCTGTTCCAGGCGCTGTTCGACCAGGCCGCGCTGCAACGGTGTAAGGTTGCGCTGTGCGAGCCAATCCTGCACACCCGGCGCCTCGGCTTGATCCTCTTCGATCAGGCCCAGACGCACCAGCATTTTGCGCCGGCCCGTGCGAACGGTTTCGCTGTCCAGGTCCCAATGGCGGGCGTAGAGCTGCTGGTACAGCGCCGGGTAGTCCTTGAGCGCTTGTTGCGAGCGCCGCGTTGGATCGACTGCGCTGGCGCGCATGCGCGCTTCGACGGATTCGCAGTGCACATGCCGGAAGTTGGCGCGCAACGCCAGGCGCATGAGGAAGTCCCAATCCTCGAACGCCGGCAAGGCCTCGTCGAAACCGCCCACTGCAGCGATCAGGGCACGCGGGCAGGCGAAGGTGTTGACCGGAATATAGTTGTTGTAGAACAGCCGCTCACGGGAGTATTCAGCATGCCGGTAGCGCTGCTCACGACGCATCTCCACCCGACGATCGCCCTCCAGCGTCTCGGTGATGAGCACCGCATCGGTGTAGACCACCTCTCCAGGGTGGCTCTCGATGGCATGGGCCAGCGTCTGCAGGTGGTGCGGCAGGTACAGGTCGTCATCGTCCAGGTACACCACGTAGCGGCCGCGCGCCAGACGGTGTGCCGCATTGCGCGCCGCCGCCGGACCTTGGTTGCGGCCCTGGCGCAGGTAGGTGATGGGGAAGTCGTAGCCGTCGAGCAATGACTCGACCCCAGCCCCCTTGTCGTTGACCAGGATCACCTCGAAGTCCTGGCAGCTTTGGCGGGTCAGGCTGTCCAGGGCATCGACCAACAAACGCGGACGGTTGAAGGTGGTGAGGATCACGCTGAACAGCGTGTCGGATTCGATCGCCGTGTGCTGCACTTCGAACAGCATCTGGCGAATCGCCTCCTTCCGTTCGGCGAAGCGTGCCTGGACCTGCGCCGGGTAGCCCGCCAGGCGCCGTAGGTACAGCTGCCAAATGCCGCCCGCGCCTTGCTGCATGCGCTGGCGGGCAGCTGGGACAGCGAGGTTCAGCTCCAGGATGCGGGTATGTTCAGCCAAGGGTTTGTCTGAGGCATAGAACTTCTGCGAAATCTGTCCGCCATGGATGCGGTAGCCGACGCTCGCTTGGTTCAGGAACAGGAAGTCAGGGGCGACCTGGGCGATGCGGGTCCACAGTTCCCAGTCACCGGCCAGCATTTGCTCACGGTGGATGCAGCCGTCTTCGAGGGTGAAACCAGGCAGGGCGCTGCGTCTGAAGATCGCCGCCGAGGGGGTGATGTAGCTGTCATGGGTCAGCAGGTCAACCAGCTCGTCGCGCCCGCCCACGTAATTATTGGCGCGGTGCCCCGGGTGTACGGCGTGCTTGAGCACCTGGCCGTGTTGGTCGATCCACAGGCACTGGGTATAACCCAAGGCGACCTGCGGGTGCTGGTCCATGGCCGCGACCAAGCTGCGCAGGTGGCCTGGGTAAATCACGTCATCGGAGCCCAATACCACAACATAGCGCCCGCTGCCGGAGCGTAAGCATTGGTTGTAGTTGCCGATCATCCCCAGGTTGCGTTCATTGACCTTGTAGGTGAAGCGCGGATCCTGCTGGTAGCGCTCGAGCACTTGCAGGCTGTCGTCGGGCGAGCAATCGTCGAATACCAGCAGTTCGAGGTTCACGCCTTCCTGAGCCAGGACAGACTCGACAGTCTGCCCGACGAAGCTGGCATTGTTGTAGGACATCACCGCAACGGTGACATCTACCACAGGGGGCTTGGGCTTGCGCTGGCGGGCCTTGATTTCACGAAGCTGTTCCAGCCCGTTGAACAAACGCGCCAGGGCTGCGTCCTGAATGTTCACCTGGGTCATGCCTGCTCCTTCTGTACCGCTGCGCGGAAGGTGTCATAGTCGCGGAAGTAGTCGTCTTCGTCGTAGCGCTCGGAGGCCAGCACCATACACACCGAACCACTGGAGAAATTGTCGATTTCGCGCCAGATCATTGGCGGTATGTATAGGCCGTAGTAGGAGCGATTGAGGTGGTACTTGAAGCGTGTACGGCCGTCATCGAGCAGAATGTCGAAGCTGCCGGACATGGCAATGAGCAACTGATGCAAGCCTTTGTGCGCGTGGCCGCCGCGATGGGAGCCACCAGGCACGTCGTACAGGTAGTAGACTCGCTCGATGGAGAAGGGAATGTGCCGGTCGGACTCGACGAATGTCAGGTTGCCGCGCGGGTCTTCAATCTTTGGCAGATCGATGATTTTGCAGTCTTTCAGAGACATGACGGATCCTTGGGCGAATTGGGGGCAGCGGCGGGTGCGAAGCTATTGCATGCATCGATCACAGCCTCGACCAATGTTTCGGGCATGCCGGGGTACAAGGGCAGGCTGAGGACCTGTTCGGCGAGCCGGTCGGCCACAGGCAAGTGCGCGCTGTCGAGCTCGGCATAGGCGCCTTGCCGATGGATCGGGATCGGGTAGTGGATCAGGGTCGGGATACCGCAGGCGTGCAGGTGCGCCTGTAGTGCGTCGCGCTGGGCACAGCGCACCACGAACAGGTGCCAGACGTGGGACTGGCGCGGTTCGCTGGGTTGCGGCAGCAAGATCAGCGGGTTGTCGATGGTGTCCAGGTAGCGCTGGGCCAGTGCTTCGCGATGCCGGGCATCATCGTGCATTCGGGCCAATTTCACGCGCAGGAATGCAGCCTGCAGCTCGTCCAGACGTGAGTTGGTGCCCTTTACCGCATGCACGTACTTCTCGCTGGAGCCGTAGTTCCCGAGCCGACGCACCTCATTGGCCAATGCCAGGTCCTGGGTGGTCACCGCGCCGGCGTCGCCCAGCGCGCCGACGTTCTTGACTGGGAAGAAACTAAAGCCTGCCGCATCCCCGAGTGCGCCCGCCGAAACACCCTGGGCATCCAGGGCGCCGTGCGCCTGCGCGGCATCCTCGATCAGCAGCAGACCATGGGCGTCGGCTATGGCCCGCAGCCTGGCCATATCGGCCAACTGGCCATATAGGTGAACGGCGATGATCGCCCCGGTATGCGGGGTGATGGCTGCTTGCACTTGCGCGGGGTCGATCAGGAAACCGTCCTGCACTGGGTCCACTGGCACCGGTACGCACTCGGCTGCGTTCACCGCAAGGGCGGTGGCGACGAAGCTGTTGTCAGGCACGATCACCTGGGCGCCTGGCGCGAGCTTGCCCAGTTGACGGTAGCCTTTGAGAATCAGGGTTAGCGCGTCCAGGCCATTGCCCACACCTATGCAGTGCTCAACGCCGCACAGCGCTGCGAATTCGCGTTCGAATGCTTGCACTTCCTGGCCGAGCACGTACCAGCCCGAGCGCAGTACCCGCACGAAGGCCTCGGTCAGTTGCGCCTCATCACGTGCGGTGAGCTGTTGCAGGTCAAGAAAGCGATGCATGGTCTTCATCCAGATAGCGAACGACACGGGCCGGGTTGCCGACCACCAGTGCCCGTGCCGGTACGTCTCGCGTTACCACGGCACCGGCGCCGACCATGGCGTGCTCGCCGATGGTCAGGCCGGGCAGGATCACCGCCCCTGCGCCAATGGATGCGCCGCGTTCGATGCGGGTTTCGGGGAAGCGCTCTGGCCATTGCCGGGAGCGAGGAAAACGGTCATTGGTGAAGGTGGCGTTGGGACCGATGAACACATCGTCGGCCACACGCAGGCCATCCCACAGGTGTACGCCGCACTTGACCGTGACCCGGTCGCCCACCTGTACATCGTTCTCGATGAAGCAGTGCGCGGCAATATTGCAGTCACGGCCTATGCGAGCACCTGGCAGGATCACCACGAATTGCCAAACACGTGTGCCGTCGCCGATTGCGCTGCTTTGGACATCGGCCAAAGGGTGTTGGGTAGTCATGCCATCAGTTCCTTGAGCACGTCCAGGGCGCGCTGCCCGGCCCGGCCATCGAAACCGTGGAAGAACTGTTCGATGGCGGCGCGACGGGTCTCGCCCAACTGGTCCTGGCCGTCGCGCAACTGATCGAGAAACTGCTCGATCTGGGCGGCGCCGCTGGCGACCTGGTAATGGCGGACCACGCTGCTGCCCTCTTCGTTGAGCCCCAATCCATCGGGATTGTGCAAGTACAGTACCGGCTTGCCAGTTGCCAGGTACTCCATCAGGAACGAGCCGACGTCGCTGAGCAGCGCGTCGCTGGCAGCGAAGGCATGACGGTGGTCGGTGTGTTCGTCGATGATCACGCCTCGCGCTTGCAGGGCCTGCTTGAGGGCGGCGATACCCGCTTCATCGAGAATGTTCAGGTTGATCAGCTTCTTCCACAGCAACGGATGTGGGCGGAAGATCAGCGCCAGGTCCGGGCGGCGGGCGAAGGCATCGAAGATTGGCGCGGCGAGCAGGTCAAAAGTGGACCACAGGTCGCCGTCGATGGAGAAGTGCGCGTTCCACAGCACTGCTCGGCGATCACCGATAGCTTGGCGAAGTGTCGGGTCGACCGGGAATTGCTCGAGATTTGCCAGCCCATCCATGCGCGGGTGTCCGGTGACATGGACATGCTTGGCGCCAGTAGGGCAATGCCGCTCGAACATTTCGCGCACTCCCTCGGAGCGCACGAACACAGCGCTGGCCCCTGTGATCACCGGCTGCCCGTACTGATACACATAGTTGTGTGCGCCACCACCAACCTCAAGGCCGTAAGGAATATATGCCGTATAACGCACCTGCTGGCGCAGGTTGGCGAAGCGGTAGGCCGGTGGGCGGGTTTCATCATAGGGCGAGGTATAAATCACAGCATCGAAACCGGCGGCGTGCAGGTCGAACGCATCCCAGGCCACGAAGGGGACGCCCATCTCATCCAGGTGCGCTTGCGCGACTTCGCGCTTCCATTGGTAGTCGTTGTGGATGAACGGCAGCAGCACCACGACCACCTCGGTATCGGCGTCGTCGCGGGCTGCTTCCCAGAGAGTGCGCACGTTGCCCCATGATTCGGGCAGTTGATAAAGAATGGCCAGGCGGCGCTTGCCCTTCACGGAATTGTCCTTATGCATGTTCGGTCCTGGCTTTCCAGCCACTGGCAAGTACCTGGCCGGCCATGTCCAGGTCAGCGGTGGTATCGATGTCGAAGGCTTTGAGTTCCATGGCGCGTATCGGCAGGAACGGCTCTATCGCCTGGTAGACGTACAGCGGTTTGTCCACGACCAGGTTCGGTTCGATGACGGCAATGCCGGTCCATTCGTGTGGGGGGTGCGGCTCGCGAGTGAAGCCGGTGACGCATTCACCGGCGGCGTCGAGTGTCACGCGCACGCCGTCGCTGGTGGTGTAGCGCGATACGCCGATCAACTGCCGGTGCTCGTTGGCGGCCGCGATGAACTGTTGGAAAGAAGTGTCTTCCACCAGGGTATCGGCATCGATCATCAGGAACCGTTCGCCCAGGTGCCGGGAAACCAGATGCAAACTTTGCAGGGTATTGGTTCGCAAGTAGTCGGGATTGCGCACCACGATCAGGTCACGGCGCAGGGCCATGGCGTGTGCAATGACATCTTCTTCCTCGAAGCCGACCACCAGCCAGACGTTTTCCGCCCATGCCAGACGTTCCAGGTGATAGTCGAGCAGCGAACGGCCACAGACTTCGACCAGGCATTTGGGTTTGTTCAGGCCTAGCCGGGAGCCGATCCCGGCAGCGCAAATCACAACATGCTTAATAGGCGACATAGGGTTTTACCGTCGTTGATGACGAAATCACTCAGTTTGACCAGCAAGGGGTTTGGCGTGTGGGTGCCGCCGAAGGCAATGCGCCAGTTGGCCGCCTCGAACATAGGCACATCATTCATGCCGTCGCCCACGGCGATGACCCGGTCAAAGCGATCTCTAAGGCTGGCGATGGCATCACCTTTGTGCAGCACGTGGGCGATACCGGTAAGGCTGCCGTTTTCCAGCTGTGCGGTGGACGTGAAGCTCTGGATGCCCAGGCGATCGAGAATCGGCCGCACCCAGACATCCAGGTTGCCGGTCACAACGAAGCACTGCTCGGGCCGTTGGCGGATGAACTCGAGCATGTGCTGGTCGAACTCGACCTGTTCGGCCAGGGCAGCGTGAATCCAGTCAAGCCGTGCGTCACGAAGCAGGCGCACCCGCAGCTTGAAAGATTTATCAAATGGCAGCACGCCATTGATGGTGGCTTGGGTCAGGACAGAGATTTCATCTTCAAGACCCACGGAAGACGCGATCAGCGGCAGTAGTTCCTGTCGCGTCAGGGTTCCGTCGAGGTCGAAGCAGTAAGCGGTGCTCATGGCTGCGCTGCCTTTTGCAGAATACGGTAGTACTGGCGAGTCTCTGCACGCTTTTCCAGGTCCTGGGCGAACAGAAAGTCCGACGCCCGAACGCTGAAGGCTCCGGGTGTCAGAGCCTGTTCCAGCAGTTGCTCAAGTTCGGCGATGGTGCGGTAGATGGCCGAATACTCGTGTTGCAGTTCATTGGAATAGAAACGATCGAGGGTAAAGCGCTCGCTGACGCCAACCGGTTCGCGTAAGTAGATCTGGCCGCCGGGGGCGCAGAGCTTGCCGGCCTGAGTGAGCAGCTTCAAACAGTCCTGGTCGTTGAGGTAGATCAGCAGTCCGGAAACGATTATCAGGTCGTAGGGCGGCGCGAGCACCAGCGTGTCTGGGGTGATGTCGGTGGCCGACATCACCTGGAAGCGGAGCTCGGGCTTGCCGCGCAAGCCTGCCTCGGCCTGGGCTTTTTCCACGAGTGAGGGGGAGAAGTCGATGCCCAGATACTGAGCGCTCGGCGCCTGGTCATGCACGAACCACCCCCAGCGTCCGATGCCACAACCGATATCGAGGACGCGGCTGCCAGTGCCTAGGCGCAACTGAGGTGAAAGTACCTGCTTCTCAGTGGCGTCGCGCTGCTCGACCAGTTCCGGATTGCTGTCCTGGTACATGGTGGCGCTAAGCACATTGGCGTAATCGGCCTTGCCACGCTTGTCGAAAAAGGCCTGGGTCGAGCTGTAGTCGATGTCAATCCGCTCACCTTTTGATCGGCCTCGGCTGGTCATAGTCTCTCTCGTGCTGATGTGATGGGGTGGCAGTTGGCTGGGCGCGGCTAGGCGAGCGTCAGTCTTCCGGCGTTGGGGCAGGGTAAGCAAAAGGTCTGCCAATCACCGATGCAGTAGCTAACGGAGTGCTAGGATCTGAAAGCAGGGGTGGGGTGAAGTGACTTTGGGGGTGCGACGTGACTTGGCAGTCGAAACGCGCATCTTTAATCTATTGAGTCAGCGGGCAATACCGTCACCACTGTGCGTCAGGCCAGTATCATGGGCCACGGTCCGCGAAATTCCGCCATATCTATCGGGAAGCCACAATGATTGGCATCAAAAGCATCGCCAGTTACGTACCTGTCGAGGGTGTCGACAACTACGCCCAAGGTGCGAAATTCGGCAAGGATCAGGATTTCATTTTCGGCAAGATTGGTTCGACCTTCTTGCCGCGCAAGGATGATGAGCAGGAAACCTCCGACTTGTGTGTCGAAGCCGCGAGGAATCTGTTCGCTGCTAATCCTTCATTTGACCCGGCATCCATCGATATCGTCATCGTCGTTACCCAGAATGGCGATGCCGAAGGCCTGCCGCACACCGCAGCCATCGTCCAGCACAAGTTGGGCCTGCCGACCGCGATCGCTGCCTTTGATATTTCCTTGGGTTGCTCCGGCTATGTCTATGGCATCTATGCCATGAAAGGCTTCATGGAGGCGTCAGGTCTGAAGAATGGTTTGCTGCTCACCGCCGACCCGTACTCGAAGATCGTCGACCCTGAGGATCGCAACACCACCATGCTGTTCGGTGATGCCGCTACAGCGACCTGGATGGGCGAGGGCGCCGCTTGGCAGCTTGGCAAGTCGCTGTTCGGAAGCGATGGCTCCGGCGCTGAACATCTGCGTACGACCGATGGCAAGTTCTTCATGAACGGTCGTCAGGTTTACAATTTTGCTTTGGTCAAAGTGCCAGCGCATTTGCAGCAGCTGCTTGAGGCCAGCGGGCTTCGGGCCGATGACATCGATTTGTACTGTCTGCATCAAGGCAGCGCGGCGATCGTTGATGCGGTTTCGGCGCGTTTTGATGAGGGGGAGCACAAGACCAAGTTCGTCAAGGATATGGTAGAGACTGGCAATACCGTGTCGTCGAGCATTCCGTTGCTGCTGGAAAAGCACGTGCTTGGCTCGCAGCACAAGCGCGTTGCGCTGAGCGGCTTCGGTGTGGGGCTGTCGTGGGGCTCGGCGATCATCGAGCGACGTGACTGACAGCTGCTCCTGAGAACCAACGCCGCCGTTTCCCGGGCGGCGTTTTTGTATGCGGGCTCTGAACGAGTATGCGCTTGCCCTTTTGTGCGCATCAGGCTGTCTGTATTTTGGCGTCAACTCCTTGATTTCATTGGGCTGGCAGGATGCCAGTAATTTTTTTCGAAAATCCGCTAAAGCAACCCGCCCTGACGACGATAACTATTACGAAGGTTCTCTGTGCCACACCCGGCGAATTGCCAAGGCCGGAAGCCGTAGTACCCAATCCAACGAGGAATTCGTCATGGCTTTGACCGTTAACACCAACACCACCTCTCTGGGCGTTCAGAAAAACCTGAACCGTGCTTCCGACGCGCTGAGCACCTCGATGACCCGTCTGTCCTCCGGCCTGAAAATCAACAGCGCCAAAGACGACGCCGCCGGCCTGCAGATCGCTACTCGCATGACCTCGCAGATCCGTGGTCAGACCATGGCGATCAAGAACGCCAACGACGGTATCTCCATCGCCCAGACCGCTGAAGGCGCGATGCAAGAGCAGACCAACATCCTGCAGCGTATGCGTGAACTGGCAGTTCAGTCGCGAAACGACTCGAACAGCGAAAAAGACCGTGAAGCTCTGAACAAAGAGTTCACCCAAATGTCCGAAGAGCTGTCGCGTATCGCCAACAGCACCCAGCTCAACGGTAAGAACCTGCTGAACTCCGGCATCACCATGACCTTCCAGGTCGGTTCCGACAGCGGCGGCAACAACCAGATCTCCATCACTCTGGCCGACATGACTGCTGCCACCCTGGGCGTGGACAGCGGCGCAATCGCCATTTCCGGTGCTGACGCTGACATCAACGCCAACTTCAGCTCCGCCCTGAGCGCGATCGACAACGCTCTGCAGACCATCAACTCGACTCGTGCTGACCTGGGTGCTGCCCAGAACCGTCTGACCAGCACCATCAACAACCTGCAGAACATCAACGAGAACGCTGAAGCCGCTCGTGGCCGTGTACAGGACACCGACTTCGCTGCTGAAACTGCCCAGCTGACCAAGCAGCAGACCCTGCAGCAAGCTTCGACCTCGGTTCTGGCCCAGGCCAACCAGCTGCCATCGGCAGTCCTGAAGCTGCTGGGCTAATCTGCCTGACAGTACCTGGCGGGGAAGTGCTCTGAAGGCGCTTCTCCGCCTTTTCATTGGGAGGTGGTGGGCATGGACATGAGCGTCAAGCTGAACCTGTCTTACCCGGCCGCACGTCCGGCTGAGCAGGTCGCCGATAAATCGATCGCCGATAAGTCGGTTGCCCGGGCGACGGACGCCGAGCGTAGCAGCGATGCCAAAGAGCCGTCGGCGGTTACAGACGTCGAAAAGGTGCGCAGCGCTGTTTCGGAGATTGAAAAGTTTCTCAGTTCGACCCGACGTAACCTGGAATTCTCCACGGACGAAGAATCCGGCAAGATCGTGGTCAAGGTCATCGCCAGCGAAACCGGTGAGTTGATTCGCCAGTTGCCCTCCGAAGAGGCTCTGCGGATCGCCAATAGCTTGAGCGATGTCAATAGTCTTCTGTTCGACGCCAAAGTCTGATCTGCGGCGAACATCATGATGTGGTGAAGGCTAGGTCCACA
Source organism: Pseudomonas sp. BT-42-2 (assembly GCF_025847435.2). Lineage (NCBI taxonomy): Bacteria > Pseudomonadati > Pseudomonadota > Gammaproteobacteria > Pseudomonadales > Pseudomonadaceae > Pseudomonas > Pseudomonas sp. BT-42-2. Next base: position 273,528 of record NZ_JAOYTM010000009.1, on the reverse strand, counting down.
GGAGTGGTTCCTGGCGCATTTACGAGAGGGAATACAGTATGGCAAGTCCGATTACGCCCAGCTTGGGCCTGGGGTCCGGTCTCAATATCACCGAGATCGTCACGGCCCTGGTCCAATCCGATACTGCCGCCAAGCAGGCGCAGATCACTCGGCAGACCGCCAACAACACGGCGTTCATCTCCGGTATCGGCTCGCTGCGCAGTGCCCTCACGACCTTCACCACTGCCATGAACAAGCTTAACGATAAGACCGCGCCGGCGTTCAATGCCTTCGCGGCCAAATCTGGCAATGAAAACATTGTCAAGGCTACTGCCAGCAATGCTGCTGTGGCGGGTACCTACAACATCGAAGTCAAGAACCTGGCCACCAGTTCGAAGGTGGCCAGCCAGGCGTTCGACAGTCCTAGCAAGGCGATCTCGCCTGGTGACCTGACCATCACTCAGGGTGACAAGACCTACACCGTCAAGGTGGGTGACAACGCCACGTTGCAGTCTGTGCGCGACCAGATCAACAAGGAGTTGGGTGCCAGCGGTATTTCCGCCAACATCATCAGCGGTGAGGACGGCTCGCGCCTGGTTTTGGGGTCGACCACCACCGGTGAGTTCACTGATATTTCTGTTGATGGCATAGATGAGCTGAAAATCGACGGTACCAAGTCGATGAATACCGAAGGCGCCGGATATATCACCGCCCCCGCCGCAGATGCCGTGCTGGAAATCGACGGTCTAGAGGTCAAGAGTGCGTCGAACACGGTCAGTAACGCCATCAGCGGCCTGAGTCTGGAGTTGACCGGTTCCAGCGTGGCTGGCACCAAGACTGCAGTCACGGTTGCGGCCAACAACGATGGCCTGAAGACTTCCGTCCAGGCTTTCGTCGACGCCTACAATGCCCTGCAGAAAACCATTACCTCGCTGACCAGCACCAGCCGTGACGCCGATGACAATCTGGTGCTCGGCCCGCTGACCAACGACCCGACCACTCGCTCGTTGTTGTCGGATGTGCGTGGCGTACTGGCTGAGGTCGGCGCGGGCGATCGCCTGACCAGTTTGAGCCAGCTGGGTATCAACACCCAGAAAGACGGTACCTTGGAGTTCAATAGCACCAAGTTCACCGCGGCCATGAACGACAAGAAACTTGGTGGTGAGGTTCAGGAGCTGTTCACCGGCACCAATGGTATCTTCGAGCGCATGAACAAGGCCATTAATCCGTACAATGCCACCGACGGCAGCCTGGTCACCCGCAAGAACAACCTGGATATCGTAGCCAAGAACCTCAGTGACCAGCAGGCCGCCCTGGATCGTCGCACCGCGTCGCTGACCGAGTCGCTGACCAAGAAATACGTAGCGCTGGACACCGCCCTGGGCAAGATGAAAGCCCAGGCCGACCAGATCACCTCGATCTTCGAAGCGATCAACGCCCAAGCCAAGAAATCCTGATTCACGGCAGCGGCTCAAAGCCCGGTAGCGTCATATCGACGCACCGGGCTTTTCGCTTTGGCGCTAAAGTTTTTTGACGTGACGGCGATACACAGGGTATACGCAACCTTTTTCGCTGCAACGAGGTAGATCCATGAACCCGATGTTGGCCCTTCGGCAATACCAGAAAGTCAATGGCGTGGCGCAGACCTCCGAGGCCAGCCCGCACCGTCTGGTACAGATGCTCATGCAGGGTGGCCTGGACCGCTTGGCTCAGGCAAAGGGCGCCATTGCGCGCAAGGATGTGGCCCAGAAGGGCATTCTGATCGGCAAGGCCATCGACATCATCGGCGGTCTGCGCGAAGGCTTGGACCTGGAAAACCACGCCGACAGCTTGACCGACCTGGACAACCTCTACACCTACATGAGCCGCCGTCTGGTCGAGGCCAACGTCAACAGTGATCCGGCGATCATCGACGAAGTCGCGCGCCTGCTGATCACGGTCAAGGAAGGTTGGGATGCTATCGCCGACCAGCAGCCTGAAGGCTGATTCGAGGAGAGTGTCATGAGCGAGGTTATCGAGCGCATCGAACAGACCCGTGAGGCGTTGTTGGCCGCCCTGGCCGGACGTGACTGGGATGCGGTGGGCGAGCTCGACCTCGAATGCCGCTTGTGCGTCGAGGACGTACTGGCAGAGGCCACGCAAAACGAAGGTGCGGTGCGGGCAAGTCTTGAGCAATTGCTGGAGACTTACCGGCATCTAATTGAGGTTGCAAGTGGTGAGCGTCAATCAATAGTCGACGAGATGGCGCAAATCCGTCAGGCGAAAAATGCGGCGAAGGTATACCATCTGTTCAGCTGACACTGAAAGATGCAAAAAGCTGCGCGCCATAAATTTGACTATGTGCTGTTTTTTGACTTTACTAGTGGCTGTTTTCGAATTTCAGACGTCCGAACACTGACCATTCAGTCGGAATGATGTCGAGCACGCCCTCGGGCGCCGATATGACTAGGGAAGTTGCTATTGCATGTGGCGTGAAACCAAGATTCTCCTGATCGATGACGACAGCGCCCGCCGCCGCGATCTGGCGGTGGTGTTGAACTTCCTCGGCGAAGAAAACCTCCCGTGCTCCAGCCAGGATTGGCAGCAAGCGGTGGAGTCGTTGTCTTCCAGTCGTGAAGTGCTCTGCGTACTCATCGGAACCGTAAATGCGCCAGCCAGTGTGTTGGGGCTCCTTAAGACAGTGGCTGCCTGGGATGAGTTCCTTCCAGTGCTGCTTTTGGGTGAAATTTCTTCTGCGGAGTTCCCGGAAGATCTGCGCCGCCGCGTCTTGTCCAACCTGGAAATGCCGCCCAGCTATAGCCAGCTGCTCGACTCGCTGCACCGTGCCCAGGTCTATCGCGAGATGTACGACCAGGCCCGTGAGCGCGGTCGTCAGCGCGAGCCGAACCTGTTCCGCAGCCTGGTCGGGACCAGTCGCGCCATCCAGCATGTGCGCCAGATGATGCAGCAGGTCGCCGATACCGATGCCAGCGTGCTGATCCTGGGCGAGTCAGGTACCGGCAAGGAAGTGGTGGCGCGCAACCTGCACTATCACTCCAAGCGCCGCGAAGCGCCGTTCGTGCCGGTCAACTGCGGGGCGATCCCGGCCGAGTTGCTCGAGAGCGAGCTGTTTGGTCACGAGAAGGGCGCCTTCACCGGGGCGATCACCAGCCGTGCCGGGCGTTTCGAGCTGGCCAACGGCGGCACCTTGTTCCTTGACGAGATCGGCGACATGCCGCTGCCGATGCAGGTCAAGCTGCTGCGCGTGCTGCAGGAACGTACCTTCGAGCGGGTGGGCAGCAACAAGACCCAAAGCATCGATGTGCGCATCATTGCCGCGACGCACAAGAACCTCGAGACCATGATCGAGGACGGCACCTTCCGCGAAGACCTGTACTACCGCTTGAATGTCTTCCCCATCGAGATGGCCCCGCTGCGCGAGCGCGTCGAGGATATCCCGCTGCTGATGAACGAGCTGATCTCGCGCATGGAGCACGAAAAGCGTGGCTCGATCCGCTTCAACTCGGCATCGATCATGTCGCTGTGCCGGCATGGCTGGCCGGGCAACGTGCGTGAGCTGGCCAACCTGGTCGAGCGCATGGCGATCATGCACCCCTATGGGGTGATCGGGGTGTCGGAGCTGCCGAAGAAATTCCGCTACGTCGATGACGAAGACGAGCAGTTGGTCGACAGCTTGCGCAGCGACCTCGAAGAGCGGGTGGCGATCAATGGCCACGCGCCGGACTTCTCCAGTCACGCCATGTTGCCGCCGGAAGGCCTCGACTTGAAGGACTACCTGGGTAGCCTTGAGCAAGGCTTGATCCAGCAGGCGCTGGACGACGCCAATGGCATTGTTGCTCGGGCCGCCGAGCGCCTGCGTATTCGTCGCACCACGCTGGTGGAGAAGATGCGCAAGTACGGTATGAGCCGCCGTGATGGCGAGGAGCAGGCGGAGGATTGACGCCTGTTCGCTTCGGTCCGGGCAAGGGATGGCCCGCCGAAGCTAATGTCCACACCATTTGCAGGGGCGCAAGGCCCCGTATTCAAGGGGCTCCACGCCCACTTGTGGTTTTCTTCGCAACGCCCTCTCGAATCTCCGGCACGGCTATTGCTATATCGCAGGCAACACACCGTTTTTGACGGTCAGTCACGCGAGAGAGCACGATGCCCCAAGTCGCCACGATTTCCCGAGCCCCCGATCCGCAGGGGCGTACCCCGGTCGAGCAGGAAAGTCGACTGGGCCTTGAGCAGGCCTTCGCACTGTTCAGCCAGGTCTCCAGCCAGCTCAGCGAGTCGTACGGCATGCTTGAGGCGCGCGTCAGCGAGCTCAAGGGCGAGCTGGCGGTGGTCAGTGCCCAGCGTATGGCGGAGCTGGACGAGAAGGAACGCCTGGCCAATCGTTTGCAAAACCTGCTCGACCTGCTGCCAGGCGGGGTCATCGTGATCGATGCCCAGGGCTTTGTGCGCGAGGCCAATCCAGCCGCATGCGAGCTGCTCGGTGAGCCGCTGATTGGTCAGCTGTGGCGGCAGGTTATCGCCCGCAGCTTTGCCCCGCGCAAGGACGATGGGCATGAGGTGTCGCTGCGTGATGGTCGGCGCTTGTCGATCGCCACCCGTTCGCTGGATGCCGAGCCGGGCCAGTTGGTGCTGCTCAATGATTTGACTGAAACTCGTCGCCTGCAAGATCAATTGGCCCGTCATGAACGGCTGTCGTCGTTGGGGCGGATGGTCGCTTCACTGGCCCATCAGATCCGTACGCCGTTGTCGGCGGCCATGCTCTATGCCAGTCACCTGGCCGATGCCGAGCAAGAACTCCCGCGCGACACGCGCCAGCGCTTTGCCGGCAATTTGAAAGAGCGCCTGCATGAGCTGGAGCATCAGGTTCGCGACATGCTGGTATTCGCCCGCGGCGAGCTGCCGGTGTCTGATCGGATCAGCCCAAAGGCCTTGTTCCAGGCGCTGCAGCAAGCGGCGCAGTCACATGTGCAGGGGCATGCGGTGCGCTGGCAGTGCGATATTCACCTGGGTGAGTTGCTGTGCAATCGCGACACCTTGGTGGGTGCCTTGCTCAATCTGATCGAGAACGCGTTGCAGGCCTGCCAAGGCCCGGCGCGGGTCAAGGTTCACCTGTTCCGCCGTGGGCAGTCATTGCACCTGTGCGTGAGTGACGCAGGTTCTGGCATTGATGCGCAGCTGTTAGCGCGCCTGGGCGAGCCATTTTTGACCACCAAGGCTACCGGTACCGGTCTGGGGCTGGCGGTAGTTCAGGCAGTGGTGCGGGCCCACCAAGGCGCGCTGAAGGTGCGCTCGAAAGTGGGGCGTGGTACCTGTGTGCAGGTTGTTCTGCCGCTGATCGGCGAGCTGCCTGCGGGGGGCGTGTGATGGGTATCAAGGTGCTGCTGGTCGAAGATGATCGGGTCTTGCGTCAAGCCCTGGCCGACACCCTTGAGCTGGGTGGGTTTGCCTATCACGCCGTAGGTTCTGCTGAGGAAGCGCTCGAAGCCGTGGCAGGCGAAGCGTTCAGCCTGGTGGTCAGTGATGTCAACATGCCCGGCATGGATGGCCACCAGTTGCTGGCCCAGCTGCGCTGTCATCATCCGCAGTTGCCGGTGCTGTTGATGACCGCTCACGCTGCCGTCGAGCGTGCGGTCGAGGCCATGCGCCAGGGCGCTGCCGATTATCTGGTCAAGCCTTTCGAGCCCAAAGCGCTGCTCAGCCTGGTCGAGCGCCATGCCGGTGGGCGGGTGGGCGGCGTCGACGAAGAAGGGCCGGTAGCCTGCGAGCCTGCCAGTCGCCAGCTGCTGGAGCTGGCCGCGCGGGTTGCGCGCAGCGATTCGACCGTGCTGATTTCTGGTGAGTCGGGCACTGGCAAGGAGGTCTTGGCGCGTTACATTCATCAGCAATCGTCGCGCGCGACCCAGGCGTTTGTCGCGATCAACTGCGCGGCGATCCCCGACAACATGCTCGAGGCCACTTTGTTCGGCCATGAGAAGGGCGCCTTTACCGGCGCCATCGCCGCCCAGCCGGGCAAGTTCGAACAGGCTGACGGCGGCACCTTGTTGCTCGACGAGATCTCTGAAATGCCGCTGGGCTTGCAGGCCAAGCTGCTGCGCGTGCTCCAGGAACGGGAGGTGGAGCGGGTGGGTGGGCGCAAGCCGATCGCCCTGGATATTCGCGTGCTGGCCACGACCAATCGTGATCTGGCGGGCGAAGTGGCGGCGGGGCGCTTCCGTGAAGACCTCTACTACCGTTTGTCGGTGTTTCCCTTGGCCTGGAGTCCGCTGCGCCAGCGCAGTGCCGACATCTTGCCGTTGGCCGAGCGTCTGCTGGCGCGTCACGTGGCGAAGATGAAGCACGCCCCGGTGCGCCTGTCTGCGGATGCCCGTGCCTGCCTGCAGGGGCACCAGTGGCCGGGCAACGTGCGCGAGCTGGACAATGCGTTGCAGCGCGCGTTGATCCTGCAGCAGGGTGGCGTGATCGAGGCGGCGGATTTCTGTCTGAGTGGCGCCATTGCCTTGTCGGCACCCGTTGCGGTCAGTAGCGAGCCGGCACCGCCTGAAGCCGCTGGGCAAGGCAGTGGCCTGGGCGACGACATGCGCCGTCATGAATACCAGATGATCATCGACACCCTGCGCGCCGAACGTGGTCGCCGCAAAGAAGCGGCCGATCGCTTGGGTATCAGCCCGCGCACGTTGCGCTACAAGCTGGCGCAGATGCGTGATGCCGGGCTGGATGTGGAAGCCAGCCTGTTCGGCTGATCGAGGATTTTTAAAACGATTGTGGATTGGGCTGGCACTCTTGTTGCTAGCTCCAGCCTATCCGCTGCATGAGTGTCAAAAAAATGCGGCCGCCGGAGAGAGAAGTTCATGAGCCAAGGTGTTGAATTCAATCGTCTGATGTTGGACATGCGTGCCATGCAGGCCGATGCCATGTCGCTGCCCAAGGTCGCTGCCGCGCCTGAGCTGGCGCCGGGGCAGAGCAGCTTTGCCGATCTATTCGGCAGTGCCATTGGTGCTGTGCACAATACCCAGCAGGCCTCGTCGCAGATCGCCAATGCCTTCGAAATCGGCAAGAGCGGCGTCGACCTGACCGATGTGATGATCGCTTCGCAAAAAGCCACCGTGTCCTTCCAGGCGCTGACCCAGGTACGCAACAAAGTTGTTCAGTCGTACCAGGACATCATGCAGATGCCGGTTTGAGGACAGATTGAGTCATGGCCGAAGCAGTCGTCGATAACGCCCCCGCCAAAAGTGGCCCGCCAGCGGCAAAGCCGCCGCTGTTTGGCATGGCGTTCCTGGAAAACATCTCGCAGATGCCCATGCTGCGTCAGGTTGGCCTGTTGGTCGGCCTGTCTGCCAGCGTGGCGATCGGCTTTGCCGTGGTGCTCTGGTCGCAGCAGCCTGACTACCGGCCGCTGTACGGCAGCCTGGCGGGCATGGATACCAAGCAAGTCATGGAAGTGCTCGGTGCGGCTGACATTCCGTATAACGTGGAACCCAACTCCGGCGCGTTGCTGGTCAAGGCCGACGACCTCTCCCGTGCGCGCCTGAAACTGGCTGCCGCCGGTGTGGCGCCAAGCGATGGCAATGTTGGCTTCGAGCTGCTCGACAAAGAGCAGGGCCTGGGCACCAGCCAATTCATGGAGGCGACCCGCTACCGTCGCAGCCTCGAAGGCGAACTGGCCCGCACCGTCTCCAGCTTGAACAACGTCAAGGCCGCTCGCGTGCACCTGGCGATCCCGAAGAGCTCGGTGTTCGTGCGTGACGAGCGCAAGCCGAGCGCCTCGGTGCTGGTCGAATTGTATCCGGGCCGTGCCCTGGAATCGGGCCAAGTGATGGCGATCGTCAACCTGGTCGCTACCAGTGTGCCTGAGCTGGACAAGTCGCAGGTCACCGTGGTCGACCAGAAGGGCAACCTGCTCTCCGATCAGTTGCAAGACACTGCCCTGACCATGGCCGGCAAGCAGTTCGACTACAGCCGCCGCATGGAAGGCATGCTCACCCAGCGCGTGCACAACATCCTGCAGCCGGTACTGGGCAACGACCGCTACAAGGCAGAAGTTTCGGCAGACGTCGACTTCAGTGCCACCGAGTCGACCTCCGAGCAGTTCAACCCTGATCAGCCGGCGCTGCGCAGCGAGCAGTCGGTCGATGAGCAACGCACCAGCAGCCAAGGCCCGCAAGGTGTGCCTGGCGCCCTGAGCAACCAGCCGCCGGCTGGCGCTGCCGCGCCGGAAAACGCGACTGCCGCCGCGCCGCCTGCCGGGGCAGTCCAACCTGGCCAGCCGCTGCTCGATGCCAACGGCGCGCAGATCATGGACCCGGTCACCGGCCAGCCGATGCTCGCGCCGTACCCGGCCGACAAGCGCAAGCAGTCGACCAAGAACTTCGAGTTGGATCGCTCGATCAGCCACACCCGTCAGCAGCAAGGGCGTCTGAGCCGCCTGTCGGTGGCCGTGGTAGTCGATGACCAGGCCAAGCTCGATGCCGCCACGGGTGAAATGACCCGTGCGCCATGGGGCGCCGAAGATCTGGCGCGCTTCACCCGCCTGGTACAGGACGCCGTTGGCTTCGATGCCAGCCGTGGCGACAGCGTGACGGTGATCAACGTGCCGTTCGCCGCCGACCGTGGCACGGAAATCGCTGACATTCCGTTCTACTCGCAGCCATGGTTCTGGGACATCGTCAAGCAAGTGCTCGGCGTACTGTTCATCCTGGTGCTGGTGTTCGGTGTGCTGCGTCCTGTGCTCAATAACATCACCGGTGGCGGCAAGCAGGCTGCCAGCGACAGCGACATGGAACTGGGCGGGATGATCGGTCTGGATGGCGAACTGGCCAACGACCGCGTCAGCCTCGGTGGCCCGCAAAGCATTCTGTTGCCGAGCCCAAGCGAGGGTTACGAGGCACAGCTGAACGCAATCAAAGGCCTGGTGGCCGAAGACCCGGGTCGCGTGGCCCAGGTCGTGAAAGAGTGGATCAACGCCGATGAGTGATAACCGAGCCGTTACCGCCAAGCTGAGCCGCACCGACAAAGCGGCGATCCTCCTGCTCTCGCTGGGCGAGACCGATGCCGCCCAGGTGCTGCGGCACATGGGCCCCAAGGAAGTGCAGCGGGTCGGTGTGGCCATGGCGCAGATGGGCAACGTCCATCGCGAACAGGTTCAGCAGGTGATGAGCGAGTTCGTCGAGATCGTCGGCGACCAGACCAGCCTGGGCGTGGGCTCCGACGGCTACATCCGCAAGATGCTCAACCAGGCGCTGGGTGAGGACAAGGCCAACGGCCTGATCGACCGCATCCTGCTGGGTGGTAACACCAGCGGCCTGGACAGCCTGAAGTGGATGGAGCCGCGCGCCGTGGCCGACGTCATCCGCTACGAGCACCCGCAGATCCAGGCGATCGTGGTGGCCTACCTTGACCCTGACCAGGCCGGTGAGGTGCTGGGCAACTTCGACCACAAGGTGCGCCTGGACATCATCTTGCGCGTGTCCTCGCTCAACACCGTGCAACCGGCGGCGCTCAAGGAGCTGAACCAGATCCTCGAGAAGCAGTTCTCCGGCAACTCCAACGCCGCGCGCACCACCTTGGGTGGTATCAAGCGCGCTGCCGACATCATGAACTTCCTCGACAGCTCCGTCGAAGGCCAGTTGATGGATTCGATCCGCGAGATCGACAACGACCTGTCGGAGCAGATCGAAGACTTGATGTTCGTCTTCAACAACCTGGCCGACGTCGACGACCGCGGCATCCAGGCGCTGCTGCGCGAAGTCTCCTCGGACGTGCTGGTGGTGTCGCTCAAGGGTGCCGACGAGCGGGTCAAGGACAAGATCTTCAAGAACATGTCCAAGCGTGCCTCGGAGCTGCTGCGCGACGATCTGGAAGCCAAGGGGCCGGTGCGGGTCAGCGACGTGGAAACGGCGCAGAAGGAAATCCTCACCATCGCCCGGCGTATGGCCGATGCCGGCGAGATCGTGCTTGGCGGCAAGGGCGCCGAAGAGATGATCTAACGAATTCGCCGGATAGTTGCGTGGGCGCAGGCTTGCCCCGCGATAGCATCAGAACAGGCGGCAAGGTTGTCACTGCTATCGCTATCGCGGGGCAAGCCCGCACCTACGCTGCTCTGGTTGAAATTGGTTTCGGGAACATCAAGCATGTCTACTACTGAACACCCCAGCGACCTGATCCGTGCCCGCGACCTCGAGGGCGTCGATGTGTGGGCGCTGCCTAGCTTCGATCCGGCACCTGAGCCGGAGCCGGAACCTGAGCCAGAAGTGATCGAGGAAGAAGTCGAGGAAGTGCCGCTGGAGGAAGTCCAGCCGCTGACCCTCGAAGAGCTCGAAGCGATCCGCCAGGAGGCCTACAACGAAGGCTTCGCCACTGGCGAGCGCGAGGGCTTTCACAGCACTCAGTTGAAGGTGCGCCAGGAGGCCGAAGTGGCCCTGGCGGCCAAGCTGCAAAGCCTGGAACAGCTGATGGGGCATTTGCTCGAGCCGATCGCCGAGCAGGATACCCAGATCGAGAAATCCCTGGTGCATCTGGTCGCCCATGTGACCCGTCAGGTGATCGGTCGCGAACTGCGCAACGACTCCAGCCATATCACCCACGTGTTGCGCGAGGCGCTCAAGCTGCTGCCCATGGGCGCCGACAACATTCGCATCCATCTCAACCCGCAAGACTTCGAGCTGGCCAAGGCTCTGCGCGAACGGCATGAGGAGCGTTGGAAGTTGCTTGAAGACGAGGCGCTGCTGCCAGGTGGTTGCCGCATCGAGACCGCCCACAGCCGCATCGACGCAACTGTGGAAACCCGTATGGAGAAGGCCGTGGCGCAACTGTTCGACCAGTTGCATGACCAGGCCCTGCACCCGGCGGCGGCAGATCTGTCGATCGAACTGGATGCCCCTTCTGGAGCTGCTGATGCGCCTTGATCGCACCAGTTTCGGCAAGCGCCTGGGCGGTTACGCCGAGGCGATCAAGTTGCCTGAGCAGCCCGTGGTGGAGGGTCGTCTGCTGCGCATGGTCGGCCTGACCCTAGAAGCCGAAGGCCTGCGCGGCGCCGTCGGTAGCCGCTGCATGGTGATCAATGACGACACTTATCACCCGGTCCAGGTCGAGGCCGAGGTGATGGGCTTTTCCGGCAGTAAAGTGTTCCTCATGCCAGTCGGCAGTATCGCCGGCATCGCCCCGGGCGCGCGCGTGGTGCCACTGGATGACAGCGGCCGCCTGCCAATGGGCATGAGCATGCTCGGGCGGGTGCTCGACGGCGCTGGCCGTGCGCTGGACGGCAAGGGCGGGATGAAGGCCGAAGACTGGGTGCCGATGGACGGCCCGGTGATCAACCCGCTCAACCGCGACCCGATCAGCCAGCCGTTGGATGTCGGTATTCGCAGCATCAACGGTTTGTTGACGGTGGGTCGCGGCCAGCGCCTGGGCCTGTTTGCCGGTACCGGTGTGGGTAAGTCGGTGCTGCTGGGCATGATGACCCGCTTCACCGAAGCCGAAATCATCGTGGTCGGGTTGATCGGCGAGCGGGGTCGTGAGGTCAAGGAGTTCATCGAGCACATCCTTGGCGAAGAAGGCCTCAAGCGTTCGGTGGTGGTGGCTTCGCCCGCCGACGATGCGCCGCTGATGCGCTTGCGCGCAGCCATGTACTGCACGCGGATCGCCGAATATTTCCGCGACAAAGGCAAGAATGTCCTGCTGTTGATGGATTCGCTCACCCGTTTCGCCCAGGCCCAGCGGGAAATCGCCCTGGCCATTGGCGAGCCGCCGGCGACTCGTGGCTATCCGCCGTCAGTGTTCGCCAAGCTGCCCAAGTTGGTGGAGCGCGCCGGTAATGGCGAGGCAGGGGGCGGTTCGATCACCGCCTTCTACACCGTGCTCTCGGAAGGTGACGACCAGCAGGATCCGATCGCCGACTCGGCGCGGGGTGTGCTCGATGGTCACTTCGTGTTGTCGCGGCGCCTGGCTGAAGAAGGGCATTATCCGGCGATCGATATCGAAGCGTCGATCAGCCGGGTCATGCCCCAAGTGGTCGATGCCGATCACTTGCGCCAGGCGCAGAAATTCAAGCAATTATGGTCGCGCCTGTCGCAAAGCCGCGACCTGATCAGCGTGGGTGCCTACGTGGCCGGTGGCGATCCGGAGACGGACCTGGCCATCGCGCTGCAGGCCAAGCTGGTCGGCTTCCTGCGCCAAGGCCTGGACGAAAACGTCAGCATGGCGCAGAGCCGCGAACAGCTGGGTGCGGTGTTCGCTGCGCCGGCGGGCGGTTGATAGGCCATGGCCATGCCCAGTCGAGCCGCGCGCCTGGCGCCGGTGGTGGAGATGGCCGAGGAGGCCGAGCGCAAGGCCGTGCAACGGCTTGGCCATTTTCAGCAGCAGGTGGCTCAGGCGCAGGCCAAGTTGGCTGAGCTTGAGCGCTTTCGCGAAGACTACCAAGCGCAGTGGATCAACCGCGGTGGGCAGGGGGTCAACGGCAGCTGGTTGCTCAACTACCAGCGCTTCCTTGCGCAACTTGAAACGGCCATGACCCAGCAGCGCCAGAGCCTGACCTGGCACCAGACCAACCTGAACAATGCGCGCAATACCTGGCAGCAGGCCTATGCGCGGGTCGAGGGCTTGCGCAAGCTGGTTCAGCGTTACTTGGATGAGGCGCGCCGGGCTGAGGACAAGCGCGAGCAGAAGCTGCTGGATGAGTTGTCGCAGCGCTTGCCTCGGCAGAACTACATGTAGTACGCGGCGCCCTTTTCGCGGGCAAGCCCGCTCCCACAGGGTTTTGCGCTGAAGCAGTGGTCTTGTTGTGTCAGTGCCATTTTGTCTGCGGGCGGGCGCGTTAGTGCGAGGCCTAGTCAGTGCCATTTTGACTGCGGGCAGGTGCGTTAATGCCAGGCCCACGCTGAACCTTGTGGGAGCGGGCTTGCCCGCGAAAAGGGCGCCGCAGATTGCCTGCCGCACCCCCCGCTTGCGGCATGGCCGCTGGCCTGCTAAACCTTCTGAAGTTGCATTCGCCATCATCGAAGGAATCGCTAGCATGGCAGTCGAAACTGATTTTTCACGGGACGAGAAAAAGCTGACGATCAAGGTCAAGGGTCGCTTCGATTTCGGCAGGCACCAGGAGTTTCGAAGCGCCTATGAGCGCCAACCTGAACGCCCCGATACTGTCGTAGTCGACCTCAAGGAGGCCACCTACCTGGACAGTTCCGCACTCGGCATGCTGTTGTTGTTGCGCGATCACGAAGGCGGTGATGACTCGTGCATCAGTGTGATCAACACCAGCTCCGATGTGCGCAAGATCCTGGCCATTTCCAATTTCGATAAGCTTTTCGACATCAGCTGACAGCCCGATGCCAGCCAACCAAGCGCTGCGCGTATTGATTGCCGAAGACGGAGCGGCCGACCGGCTATTGCTCGCGCAAATCGTCCGTCGCCAAGGTCATGAAGTGTTCACCGCCGAAAACGGCGAACAGGCGGTTACCCTGTTCGCCGAAAAACGCCCGCAGCTGGTTCTGCTCGATGCGCTGATGCCGGTGATGGACGGTTTCGAGGCTGCCCGCCAGATCAAAGCGCTGGCCGGCCAGGCGCTGGTGCCGATCATCTTTCTCACCTCGCTCAGCGAAGACGACGACCTGGTGCGTTGCCTTGAAGCAGGCGGCGATGACTTCGTGGCCAAGCCCTACAGTGCGGTGATTCTCGGCGCCAAGATCCACGCCATGGACCGTTTGCGCAGGTTGCAAGCAACGGTGCTGGAGCAGCGCGACCAGATAGCCCGTCACCACCATCACTTGCTCAACGAGCAGCGGGTAGCCAAGGCTGTGTTCGACAAGGTGGCCCACAGCGGTTGCCTGCGCTCACCGAATATCCGCTACTTGCAGTCGCCGTATGCGCTGTTCAACGGCGATCTGTTGTTGGCGGCCTTTACCCCTAGCGGTGATATGCATGTGCTGCTGGGAGACTTCACCGGTCATGGCCTGCCAGCGGCGGTCGGCGCCATGCCCCTGGCAGAAGTGTTCTACGGCATGACGGCCAAGGGCTATGGCCTGGCCGAAACCCTGCGCGAGATGAACGCCAAGCTCAAGCGTATCCTGCCGGTGGACATGTTCTGCTGTGCGCTGTTGCTGAACCTGAGCTTCCAGCGAGCCAGCGTGGAAGTCTGGAATGGTGGCATGCCCGACGGCTATCGTTTGTCGGCCAGTGGCGAACTGCTGGCTACCTTGGCCTCCAGGCATTTGCCGCTGGGCATCCTGGCGCCAGAGCGGTTCGATGACAGCACCGAGGTAATGCCGCTGGGCGTGGGCGAACGGCTGTTGTTGCTATCGGACGGGGTGCTCGATACCAGCGATGATCAAGAGCGCTTGTTTGGTGTCGAGCGCTTGCAGGCGGTGATGGCCGAGAACCTTGAACCAGAGCGTTTGTTCGATGACGTGTTGCAGGCGCTGGAGCGTTTTGGCGGGCGTGCTCGCGACGATATCAGTCTGTGTGACATCCGCATGGTTGCGCCAGGGTTCGAGCCGCCTGCGGCAATGCTCTACTCTGACAGTGGTCGATCCAGCCCGCTGGATTGGTCGCTGGGGTTCACGCTGCGGGGCGATAGCTTGAAGCGCTTCAACCCCGTGCCCTATCTGTTGCAGTTGCTGCAAGAGGTCCATGGGCTGCGGCCAAGCAGCGGAGTCTTGCACAGTGTGCTCAGTGAGCTGTATTCCAACGCCTTGGAGCATGGCGTGCTGGGCTTGGATTCGGGCCTCAAGCGCGATGCCAGTGGGTTTGCCGACTACTATCGGCAGCGCGCAGAGCGCCTGGTGCGACAGGTCGATGGCTATGTGCGCTTTGATTTACGGGTTGAACCGCTTGGCCAAGGTGGGCATCTGAGCATTGAGGTGCGAGACAGTGGCGCAGGCTTTGATGTCGAACAGGTTTTAGCTCGACCTGCGCATGAGCAAGGCTTCAGTGGTCGTGGAGTGAATCTGGTGCGGCGCTTGAGCCAGCAGGCGCAATGGCTGGAAGGCGGGCGCTGCGCGCGGATACAAATCCGTTGGTGAGGGCTGACCCCGGTTGGCCGCCAATACGTCATACTGGACTTGATCAAGGAGTGAGCAAGTGGTGGACATGCATATCGATCACCAAGTCCTGAGCGACTTGCAAGACGTCATGGAGGGCGGCTATCAACAGCTGCTGGAGACCTTTTTGGAGGACTCCGAACGCCGCCTGAGCCAACTGCACGGTGCCAAGAATGCGGCCGAGCTCGGCCTGGCTGCCCATAGCTTCAAGGGCAGCAGTAGCAACATGGGCGCTGTTGGCTTGGCGGCGCTGTGTCAGCAGCTGGAAGAGCGAGTCCGCCAGTCGCCGTTGTATGGCATCGAGGATCTGATCAACCGCATCGACCAGGAGTACCGTGAAGTTCAGTGCTTCTACCGCGGTGAATGCGCGCGCGTTTCTAGCAGCTGATCAAAACTTGGCGCGACTTTTGCGTGTTTCTGCCCAGACGATTTTTACGCCATCTGGCGCGGAGACTTTTCAATGCCTGTCGCACCCAATCCTTTGTTGCAAGCCAGCGCTATCGCCAAGCAGTCGCGCACGGCCGACAAGCCCCAGTCGGCGGTGGCCGAGCAGGGTAAAGGATTCGATCAGGTCATGGCCAAGCAGGGGCGTGATAACAGCCCTGTGCGTGACGACAAGGTTGCCCAGGCCAAGCCCAAAGACAAACCGGATGCTGCAGCTAGCGGCAAGAAAGACGCTGGCGATAAGGCATCGGTTGCCGATGACGGCAAGAATTTGCCAGCTGCCGATGCAGCCCTTGCAGCAGGCGAAATCGCTAAGGATGACGCTGCCAGTTCACTGGATGCCAGCCTGGTTGCTGGGCAGGTGACCGATGCGCAGCCCGGCGCCCAATTGATCCAGGCGCAAGCCGAGGCAGTGGCGCCAGTGCTTCAGGCCGTGGTCCAACAGCCCGTGCCTGCAGCACCTTTGGCGCCAACCGTGGGCGACGAAGCCGCCAATGAAGCATTCGATCCTGAGGCGGACCCGCTGGCGGGCTTGCCCACCCTGCGCTTGGCCCTCGAGCAGAGCGCTCAGTCCAAAGGCACCACCTCGGCACACGCCACTAGTGCTGATAGCGCCCAGCCGCAGCCTGACGACGGCCAGCCAGCCGTCAATACCTTGGCGAACCTGATCAGCAAATCGCAAACCGAGGGTGAGCAGTCCGAGCCGGGCGATAAAGCCTTTGGTAGTTTGCTTGAAGATGGCCTGAAAGACATCAAGAGTGCCGGCAGTGACACTCGGGTCGACGACTTCGCCGATCGCCTGGCCAGTCTGACCCAGGCAGCTACGGCCAAAACTGCCAATGCGCTGCCGGTCAACCCGGCGCCATTGCATCAGCCGCTGTCGATGAATCAGAACGCCTGGACCGAGGGCTTGGTGAACCGGGTGATGTACCTTTCCAGTCAGAACCTCAAGTCTGCCGAGATTCAACTGGAGCCGGCTGAGTTGGGGCGTCTGGATATTCGCGTCAATGTAGCGGCGGATCAGGCGACCCAAATCACCTTCATCAGCGGCCATGCTGGCGTGCGCGACAGCCTCGACAGTCAGCTGCATCGCCTGCGCGAGCTGTTTGCCCAGCAGGGCCTGGCCCAGCCTGATGTCAACGTTGCCGATCAGTCGCGCGGTCAGCAACAGCAGGCGCAACAAGATAACTCGCAGCTTTCTGGAGTGGCCGCACGGCGTGCACAAGCCGCCTCTGGCGAGCCAGGCGAGCCGGCGGATGCCGCTGCCCAGCCACTCGAGCAGCAAGTAGTGATCGGTGATAGTGCGGTCGACTACTACGCCTGATCGGGGCTTCGCCCTGGTTCGCGAGCAAGCTCGCTCCTACAGGGTTCGTGCCGGCCACGCGTTAGAAAGACGACGCTAACGCTGTGGGTACGGGCTTACCCTCGAACCAGGGCGCAGCCCTGGCCATGCACACAGCGGTTTATCGTTAACCTCGCCCGGCAATGGCCCCTCCCGGCGATTCTGGCATAACACTTGCTCAAGCCACGTCATCTTCCTTTGAAACCCCGATGGACGACGGATTATTGGCATGGCGAAGAGCGACGCAGTGAAAGACCCCGCCACGAAAGGCAAACTCAAGCTGATCCTGCTGCTGGTAGTAGCCCTGCTACTGGCCGTCGGCCTGTCGGTGGGCGCCACCTGGTTCATCATGCACAAGAGCGAGTCGGCTCCGGCAGCGGACCCAGCCCTGGCCAACATCAAGCCGGCAGCGATCTACGAGCCCCTGGCCCCCGCCTTCGTGGTCAACTTCAACCAGAACGGCCGCCAGCGCTACATGCAGGTGAGCATCACCATGCAGGGCCGCAACCAGGCTGACCTGGACGCGCTGAAAGTGCATATGCCGGTCATTCGCAACAACCTGGTGATGATGTTCTCCGGTCAAGGTTTCGACACCTTGGCCAGTAGCTCGGTCGGCCAGGAAATGCTGCGCCAGAAGGCCACTGCGGTGGTTCAGGAAGTGGCGCAGAAGGAAGTCGGCAAGCCGGTCGTCGACCAGCTGCTGTTCACCAATTTCGTATTGCAGTAGGAGTCCGCAATGGCCGTACAGGACCTGCTGTCCCAGGATGAGATCGATGCCCTGTTGCACGGCGTCGATGATGGGCTGGTACAGACTGAAAGCGCAGCCGAGCCCGGTAGCGTCAAAAGCTATGACCTGACCAGCCAGGACCGAATCGTGCGTGGGCGCATGCCGACTCTGGAGATGATCAACGAGCGCTTTGCCCGTTACACCCGGATCAGCATGTTCAACCTGCTGCGCCGCTCCGCCGATGTCGCGGTCGGTGGCGTGCAGGTGATGAAGTTCGGTGAGTACGTGCACTCGCTGTACGTGCCGACCAGCCTCAACTTGGTCAAGATCAAGCCGCTGCGCGGCACCTCGCTGTTCATCCTCGATGCCAAGCTGGTGTTCAAGCTGGTCGACAACTTCTTTGGTGGCGACGGGCGTCACGCCAAGATCGAAGGGCGTGAGTTCACCCCGACCGAGTTGCGGGTTGTGCGCATGGTCCTGGACCAGTGCTTCGTTGATCTCAAGGAGGCCTGGCAGGCGATCATGCCGGTCAACTTCGAGTACATCAACTCCGAGGTCAACCCGGCCATGGCCAACATCGTTGGCCCAAGCGAGGCAGTGGTGGTGTCGACCTTCCACATCGAACTCGATGGCGGTGGCGGCGACCTGCACGTGACCATGCCGTACTCGATGATCGAGCCGGTGCGCGAAATGCTCGACGCGGGCTTCCAGTCCGACCTGGACGATCAGGACGAGCGTTGGGTCAAGGCCCTGCGCGAGGACGTGCTGGACGTCAGCGTGCCGCTCTCGGCCACCGTGGCGCGGCGTCAGCTCAAGCTGCGCGACATCCTGCACATGCAGCCTGGCGATGTGATTCCCGTGGAGCTGCCCGAGCATCTGGTACTGCGCGCCAACGGCGTACCGTCGTTCAAGGCGCGGCTGGGTTCGCACAAGGGCACCCTGTCGCTGCAGATCATCGATCCGATCGAGCGCCGCTGAAGGCGTGCCGCTCGCAACCCCCGAATTGAATGCTTGTCGAGGACATTATGGCTAACGAAAACGAGATCAGCTCCCCCGAGGAGCAGGCTTTGGCAGATGAGTGGGCAGCAGCCCTGGAAGAGACCGGCGATGCCGGCCAGTCCGACATCGATGCGCTGCTGGCGGCGGACGCGGGCAACTCCGGTGCCGGCCGACTGCCAATGGAAGAGTTCGCCAGCTCGCCCAAGCCGAACGAAAACGTCAGCCTCGAAGGCCCCAACCTGGATGTGATCCTGGATATTCCGGTGAGCATTTCGATGGAAGTGGGCAGCACCGAAATCAACATCCGCAACCTGCTGCAGCTCAACCAGGGCTCGGTGATCGAGCTTGACCGCCTGGCCGGCGAGCCGCTCGACGTGCTGGTCAACGGCACGCTGATCGCCCATGGCGAGGTCGTGGTGGTCAACGAGAAGTTCGGCATTCGCCTGACCGACGTGATCAGCCCAAGCGAACGCATCAAGAAGCTGCGCTGAGTGAAGGCGCTGATGCGGGCCGCGACGGCCCTGGCGGCGCTGCTCGCCAGTGAGGTAGCGATCGCTGCGACGATCCCTGCCACGCCTGCCCCTGGAGCCCCAGGTAGCCTCGGTGGGCAACTGGCGCAGATGGTCTTCGGGCTGTTGCTGGTGGTCGGGCTGATCTTCTTGCTCGCCTGGCTGGTGCGCCGGATGCAAGGCGCCGCGCCGCGTAGCGGGCAAGTGATCGAAATCGTCGGTACGCGCGCCATCGGTCCGCGTGATCGGTTGTTGTTGGTACAGGTGGGCAAGGAGCAGATCCTGATCGGGCATAGCCCGGGCAGCATCGAGGCCCTGCATGTGCTGGCCGAACCGGTCGAGGTGCCCGCCGGTGCCCGTCCGGCCACGCCGGAATTCGCCCAGCGGCTGCTCGAGCTGATGGGCAAGGATCAGAAGGACAAGAAGTAATGAGTGGCGCCCTGCGCATCCTGTTGAGCACCTTGTTGCCAGTCGTGCTGTGGTTGGCGGCGCCGCAGGCGCTGGCCGCCGACCCCCTGTCGATCCCTGCCATCACCCTGTCCAGCGGTGCGGACGGGCAGCAGGAATATTCGGTCAGCCTGCAGATCCTGATGATCATGACGGCGCTGAGTTTCATTCCAGCGTTCGTCATTCTGATGACCAGCTTTACCCGGATCATCATCGTCTTCTCCATCCTGCGTCAGGCGCTGGGTCTGCAACAGACGCCATCGAACCAGTTGCTGACTGGCATGGCGCTGTTCCTGACCTTCTTCATCATGGCGCCGGTGTTCGACCGGGTGAACCAGACGGCGATCCAGCCCTATCTGAACGAGCAGATGACCGCCCAGCAGGCCATCGACAAGGCCCAGGTTCCGCTCAAGGACTTCATGCTCGCGCAAACCCGACAGAGCGATCTGGACATGTTCATGCGCTTGTCCAAGCGTACCGATATCGCCAGCCCGGACCAGGCGCCGCTGACCATCCTGGTGCCGGCGTTCGTGACCTCCGAGCTCAAGACCGCGTTCCAGATCGGCTTCATGATCTTCATCCCGTTCCTGATCATCGATATGGTGGTCGCCAGTGTGCTGATGGCGATGGGTATGATGATGCTGTCGCCGCTGATCATTTCCTTGCCGTTCAAGATCATGCTGTTCGTGCTGGTCGATGGCTGGGCGCTGATCATGGGCACCCTGGCTGGCAGTTTCGGTGGCGTCTGACGCCATCAAGGAGAGCCTTGCATGACACCTGAAGTTGCTGTCGACCTGTTCCGCGACGCTCTGTGGCTAACCACCCTGATGGTGGCCGTGCTGGTGGTACCGAGCCTGTTGATCGGCCTGGTGGTGGCGATGTTCCAGGCTGCCACCCAGATCAACGAACAGACCCTGAGCTTCCTGCCGCGTTTGCTGGTGATGCTGGTGACCTTGATTGTCGTCGGGCCGTGGCTTACCCAGAAGTTCATGGAGTACTTCATTGGTCTGTACACCAGCATTCCGCAGCTGATCGGGTAGGGCGGCCATGCTGGAGCTGACCGACGCGCAGATAGGGACCTGGGTTGCGACCTTCATGCTGCCGCTGTTTCGCGTCACTGCGGTGCTGATGACCATGCCGATCTTCGGCACCAAGATGCTCCCGGCGCGCATTCGCCTGTATGCGGCCCTAGCCATCACTGTGGTGATCGTGCCGGGTCTGCCGCCATTGCCGGAGTTCGAGCCGCTGAGCCTGCGGGGCTTTTTGCTGTGTGGCGAGCAGGTGATCATCGGTGCGCTGTTTGGTTTCTCATTGCAGATGCTGTTTCAGGCGTTTGTGGTGGCGGGGCA
The DNA here is from genome assembly GCF_025847435.2 of Pseudomonas sp. BT-42-2. Taxonomy (NCBI): domain Bacteria; kingdom Pseudomonadati; phylum Pseudomonadota; class Gammaproteobacteria; order Pseudomonadales; family Pseudomonadaceae; genus Pseudomonas; species Pseudomonas sp. BT-42-2. The sequence goes on along the minus strand of NZ_JAOYTM010000009.1, from coordinate 252,703 downwards.
GATCATCGCGGTGCAAATGGGTATGGCGTTTGCCTCGATGGTCGATCCGGCCAATGGCGTCAACGTCGCGGTGGTCAGCCAATTCATGACCATGCTGGTGAGTATTCTATTTTTGCTGATGAACGGCCACCTGGTGGTGTTCGAGGTCTTGACTGAGAGCTTTACGACCTTGCCGGTCGGGAGTGGTCTATTGGTCAATCATTTCTGGGAGCTGGCCGGGCGTTTGGGTTGGGTGCTGGGTGCCGGATTGTTGCTGGTGCTGCCCATGATCGCTGCGCTGTTGGTGATCAACGTTGCCTTCGGCGTGATGACCCGCGCAGCGCCGCAGTTGAATATCTTCTCGATCGGTTTCCCGCTGACACTGGTGTTGGGCATGGCCATCTTCTGGGTAGGGCTGGCCGACATTCTTTCCCACTACCAGGCATTGGCCAGCGAAGCGCTGCAATGGCTGCGTGAATTGGCACGGGCGCGCTGAGCATGGCCGAGAGCGAGAGTGGTCAGGACAAGACGGAAGAACCCACCGACAAGCGCAAGACGCAGGCGCGGGAGAAGGGTGAGGTGGCTCGCTCCAAGGAGCTGAACACCGTTGCCGTAACCCTGGGCGGGGCGGGTGCGCTGTTGGCCTTTGGTGGCTACCTGGGCGAGACCCTGATGGAGCTGATGCGCCTGAACTTCAGCTTGCCGCGTGAGGTGTTGATGGCTGAAGGGTCCATGGCCGCCTATCTGCTCAACTCGGGCAAGATGGCCATCTGGGCTGTGCAGCCGATCCTGGTCCTGTTGTTCGTGGTCGCCTTCATTGCACCGATTGCTCTGGGTGGGTTCCTGTTCTCAGGCAGCTTGCTGCAGCCCAAATTCAGTCGCATGAATCCCTTGGCGGGGATCAAGCGCATGTTCTCCTTGAATGCCTTGACCGAGCTGCTCAAGGCATTGGCGAAGTTTTTCATGATCTTGGTGGTGGCGCTGGTGGTGCTTTCCAACGACCGCCAGGCGTTGTTGGCGATTGCCAATGAGCCGCTTGAGCAGGCGATCATTCACAGTGTCCAGGTGGTCGGGTGGAGTGCCTTGTGGATGGCGGCGGGGCTGTTGCTGATTGCTGCGCTGGATGTGCCGTTCCAGCTGTGGCAAACCCACAACAAGCTGAAGATGACCAAGCAGGAAGTGCGCGACGAGTACAAGGACAGTGAAGGCAAGCCTGAGGTCAAGCAGCGGATCCGTCAGTTGCAGCGGGAGGTTTCGCAGCGGCGCATGATGGCTGCGGTGCCTGAGGCTGACGTGATCATCACCAACCCGACGCACTATGCAGTGGCGCTGAAGTATGACCCCGATAATGGTTCGGCGGCGCCGCTGCTGCTGGCCAAAGGCACCGACTTCATCGCGTTGAAAATGCGTGAGATTGCTGCTGAGCATAAGGTGCAGATTTTGGAATCGCCGGAGTTGGCGCGGGCGATCTATTACTCTACCGAGCTTGAGCAGGAGATTCCGGCTGGGTTGTATTTGGCGGTGGCGCAGGTGTTGGCTTATGTGTTCCAGATCCGGCAGTACCGGGCTGGGAAGGGGAAGGCGCCGGATCCGTTGAAGAAGGATTTGCCGATTCCGCCGGATTTGCGGCGTGATTCTTGATTTGTAGGTTTTTTAGGTTTCTAGGTTTGTGAGCAGATCCATTTGCGAGGGAGACGCTGATTCACCTTTCCGCCCTTACGGCAGGTCACTTTTGGCAAACGCCCGGTGTGCCGGCCCAGCCAAAAGTAACCAAAACGTCTGCGCTTCACCATCAGTCCCGCCCGTGGCGAGATCCCCTCGCTTCGGTGCCTCCCGGGCCCGCGCGGCCTCCTGAAGTCGCGAAGTTAGTGGCGGTGACTGGGCTGGCGTTATCTTTCGATAGTGGCAGGTGTGGTGGATAGTCCGGCCTCTTCGCGGGCAAGCCCGCTCCCACAGGGTTCGTGGGGTTTGCAGTCTCTGCGTGGTGTCAGTGCTGGCTCAACGCTGAACTGAAAACCTGCGCGGTACCTGTGGGAGCGGGCTTGTCGGGGCGCCGAACCGCCGCGAAGAGGCCAGAACAAACAACACGAAACAGAAAATCAAAATTTGGCTTTGGCGAGAGCGTAGCTATTCGGCTGCTCTTGATCTTCATGCGCGCAATTCAATCCCCCACCAACGAAAAAGTTGGACAGCTTCTTGCAAAGGCAGCGCCAGGCGCCCTTAAGGCGTCAAAGTTTTGCTTGAAGAGGACTCGCGGTGGATCGCACTCAGTTAATCAGCAACGCCCGTAACAACCTGGCCGGACTAGGCCGGGGCAACCTGGGCGTGCCGCTGTTGTTGCTGGTGATGTTGGCAATGATGATGTTGCCGATAGCGCCGTTCCTGCTCGACGTGTTCTTCACCTTCAACATCGCCCTGTCGATCGTGGTCCTGCTGGTCTGCGTGTACGCCTTGCGCCCGCTGGACTTCGCCGCCTTCCCCACCATCCTGCTGGTGGCCACGCTGCTGCGCCTGGCGCTGAACGTCGCCTCGACCCGCGTGGTGCTGTTGCATGGCCACGAAGGCCACGGCTCGGCAGGTAAGGTCATCCAGGCCTTCGGCGAAGTGGTGATCGGCGGTAACTACGTGGTCGGTGCGGTAGTGTTCGCCATCCTCATGATCATCAACTTCGTGGTCGTGACCAAAGGTGCCGGGCGGATTTCCGAGGTGAGCGCGCGCTTCACCCTCGACGCCATGCCCGGCAAGCAGATGGCCATCGACGCCGACCTCAACGCCGGCCTGATCGACCAGGCACAGGCCAAGTCGCGCCGTGCCGAAGTGGCCCAGGAGGCCGAGTTCTACGGCTCGATGGACGGTGCCAGCAAGTTCGTCCGCGGTGACGCCATCGCCGGCCTGTTGATCCTGTTCATCAACCTGATCGGTGGCATCCTGATCGGCATGTTCTCGCACAACATGGGCTTTAGCGAAGCCGGCAAGGTCTACGCGCTGCTGACCATCGGTGACGGTTTGGTGGCGCAATTGCCATCGCTGTTGCTGTCGACTGCTGCGGCAATCATGGTCACGCGTGCCTCGGGTTCCGAGGACATGGGCAAGCTGATCAATCGGCAAATGTTCGACTCGCCCAAGGCATTGGCGGTCTCGGCTGGCATCATGCTGGTAATGGGCGTGGTGCCGGGCATGCCGCATGTCGCCTTCATCAGCCTTGGCCTGATGTGTGCCGGTGGCGCTTACCTGGTGTGGCGCAAGCAGCAGGCGGCCAAGGTCAAGGCGCAGGAGGAAGTACAGCGTCAGCAAGACCTGCTGCCGTCGCCACAGCGTGCGATGGAAACCAAGGAGCTGGGCTGGGACGACGTCACCCCGATCGACATGATCGGCCTGGAAGTCGGTTACCGGCTGATCCCGCTGGTCGACCGTAACCAGGGCGGGCAGTTGCTGGCGCGGATCAAGGGCGTGCGTAAGAAGCTCTCGCAGGATCTGGGTTTCCTCATGCCTACCGTGCACATCCGTGACAACCTCGACCTGCAACCCAGCGCCTATCGCCTGACCCTGATGGGGGTGATCCTGGCCGAGGCGGAGATCTATCCGGATCGCGAGCTTGCGATCAACCCTGGCCAGGTCTTCGGTACCCTCAATGGTATCGCTGCGCGCGACCCGGCGTTCGGCCTGGAAGCGGTATGGATCGATATTGCCCAGCGCGCCCAGGCGCAGTCGCTGGGCTACACCGTGGTCGACGCGAGCACTGTGGTCGCCACCCACTTGAACCAGATCTTGCAGAAGCACTGCCATGAGCTGATCGGCCACGAAGAGGTCCAGCAGTTGCTGCAGGTGCTGTCCAAGGCTTCGCCCAAGCTTGCCGAGGAGCTGGTGCCGGGCGTCATTTCCTTGTCGGGGCTGCTCAAGGTCCTGCAAGCACTGCTTTCCGAGCAAGTACCGGTGCGTGACATCCGCAGCATCGCCGAGGCAATCGCCAACAATGCCGGCAAGAGTCAAGATACCGCCGCGCTGGTTGCCGCAGTGCGCGTCGGATTGTGTCGCGCCATCGTGCAAAGCATTGTCGGCGTTGAGTCCGAGCTGCCTGTGATCACCTTGGAGCCAAGGTTGGAACAGATTTTGCTCAATAGTCTGCAAAGGGCCGGGCAAGGTCAGGAAGATGGTGTTCTTCTTGAACCGAGCATGGCCGAGAAGCTTCAACGTTCGTTGATCGAAGCGGCCCAGCGTCAGGAGATGCAAGGCCAGCCAGCTATCCTGCTGGTGGCCGGCCCGATCCGCGCGATGCTGTCGCGTTTCGGTCGGCTGGCTGTACCGAATTTGCATGTTTTGGCGTATCAGGAAATACCTGACAACAAGCAAGTCACCATCGTTGCCACCGTGGGCCCCAACGGCTGAGGTAGTGGGTTATGCAAGTTAAGCGTTTTTTCGCCGCCGATATGCGTCAGGCCATGAAGCTGGTCCGTGATGAGCTGGGCGCCGATGCCGCCATCATCGGCAACCGGCGCATTGCCGGCGGTGTCGAGTTGACGGCCGCGCTGGACTACAAACTGTCCGCGCTGGCCCCGCGCGTGCCTAATGCCGAGCTTGAAGATGAGCTGCGCAAGACCCAGTCGCGCATCGCCACCGCCCAGGCCGAGCTGAGCAGCCGCAACGATACCGATGAAGGCAACCGCCAGTTGTTCGCGGGTCTGTCGCTGACCGCATCCGAGCCGTTGATCGAGCCACACGTCGATGTGCCGCCGGCTGCCGCCGTACCCGCGCCGGCGCCAGTCGATCCGCGCCTGTTCGATGCCATGCGCTCGGAGCTTTCCGGGCTGCGCGAGCTGCTCGAAGTGCAGCTTGGCTCGCTGGCCTGGAGCCAGTTGCAAGGCAGCAAGCCCATGCAGGCCAACCTCTGGCGGCGTCTGCAACGCGTCGGTTTGTCGGGCGCACTGGCCCGCGAGCTGCTCGACCTGGTGGCCGAGATCGACGAGCCGCGCCAGGCCTGGCGGATGATCCTGGCGCACCTGGCGCGGATGATCGATGTGCCGGAGATCGAACCGATCGAGGAGGGCGGGGTGATCGCCATGGTCGGCCCGGCCGGCATGGGCAAAACCACCACCCTGGCCAAGCTGGCCGCACGTTACGTGCTCAAGTACGGCGCCAGCAACTTGGCTCTGGTGAGCATGGACAGCTTCCGTATCGGCGCCCAGGAGCAGCTCAAGACCCTTGGGCGGATTCTCAATGTGTCGGTGACCTATGTCGACCCAGGCGAGTCGCTGGCCCAGGCCCTGGAGCCGCTGCTGCGCAAGCGCGTGGTGCTGATCGATACCGCTGGCCTGCAAGCCAGCGACCCGGCACTGCGCATGCAGCTTGAAACACTTGCAGGGCGCGGGATTGCCGCCAAGAATTACCTGGTGCTGGCCACAACCAGCCAGAAACAGGTGCTCACCGCTGCCTACCACAGCTACAAGCGCTGCGGCCTGGCCGGTTGTATCCTGACCAAACTCGATGAAACGGCCTGCCTCGGCGAAGTATTGAGCCTGGCCATCAGTCATGAACTGCCGGTTGCCTATCTCACCGATGGCCCGCGCATTCCTGACGACCTGCACCTGCCGCGCAAGCACCAGTTGGTCAGCCGCGCAGTCAGTGTGCAAATGCAGGAAGACCCCAGCGAAGAGGCCATGGCCGATATGCTCGCTGATCTCTACCACAACTCTGGCAAACGCGCGGGTTGAGGGAGAACGTAATGCAAAATACCTACATCAAGGGCTTCGAGAACAGCCCCACATGTGGCCTCGGTCCAAGCGAGACAAGGTAAAGAACAAATATGGGTAGCATGCATCCCGTACAGGTGATCGCCGTGACCGGTGGCAAAGGTGGCGTCGGCAAGACTAACGTTTCAGTGAACCTGTCCCTGGCGTTGGCCGAGCTGGGTCGTCGCGTCATGCTGCTGGACGCCGACCTGGGCCTGGCCAATGTCGACGTGCTGCTGGGGCTGACGCCCAAGCGCACCCTGGCTGACGTTATCGAGGGCCGCTGCGAGCTGCGCGATGTGCTGCTGCAGGGGCCAGGGGGCGTGCGTATCGTCCCGGCCGCCTCCGGCACCCAGAGCATGGTCCATCTGCAGCCCGCGCAGCACGCCGGTCTGATCCAGGCGTTCAGCGAGATTGGCGACAACCTCGATGTGCTGGTGATCGACACCGCTGCCGGCATCGGCGATTCGGTGGTGAGCTTCGTGCGCGCCGCCCAGGAAGTGCTGCTGGTGGTGTGCGATGAGCCTACGTCGATCACCGACGCCTACGCGCTGATCAAGCTGCTCAATCGCGACTACGGCATGAATCGTTTCCGCGTGCTGGCCAACATGGCGCAGAGCCCGCAGGAAGGGCGCAACCTGTTCGCCAAGTTGACCAAGGTCACGGATCGTTTCCTTGACGTCGCCCTACAATACGTCGGCGCCGTGCCGTACGACGAGTGTGTGCGCAAGGCGGTGCAGAAGCAGCGCGCGGTCTATGAGGCCTTCCCACGGTCCAAGTGTGCATTGGCATTCAAGGCCATTGCGCAGAAGGTCGACAGCTGGCCGTTGCCTGCCAACCCGCGTGGGCACCTGGAGTTTTTCGTCGAGCGACTGGTGCAGCCCACCAGCGCGGGACCCGTCCTATGAGTGCAAGCGGTTTCAAGATGTACAGCAAGGCGTCCAAAGATGCCCAGTATGAGTTGATCGAGCGCTACGCGCCGCTGGTCAAGCGCATCGCTTATCACCTGCTGGCGCGTCTGCCGGCCAACGTGCAGGTCGAAGACCTGATCCAGGCAGGCATGATTGGCCTGTTGGAAGTGGCCAACAAATACGATGCCAGCAAGGGCGCCAGCTTCGAAACCTACGCCGGCATCCGTATCCGTGGCGCCATGCTCGATGAGGTGCGCAAGGGCGATTGGGCGCCGCGTTCGGTGCACCGCAACACCCGCATGGTCAGCGACGCGATGCGCGCCGTTGAAGCAAGAACCGGTCGCGACGCTAAAGATCACGAGGTTGCTGCCGAACTCCAATTGAGTCTCGATGATTACTACGGGATTTTGAACGATACCCTGGGCAGCCGCCTGTTCAGTTTCGACGACCTGTTGCAGGACGGCGAACATGAAGGCCTGCACGAGGATGGAGCCAGCGGCCAGATCGAGCCGTCGCGTGACCTTGAAGACGAGCGCTTCCAGGCCGCGCTGACCGATGCGATCGCCAACCTGCCGGAGCGCGAGCGCCTGGTGCTGGCGCTGTACTACGACGAAGAGCTGAACCTCAAGGAAATTGGTGAGGTGCTGGGGGTCAGCGAGTCGCGTGTCAGCCAGTTGCATAGCCAGTGCGCGGCGCGGCTGCGCAGTCGCTTGGGTGAATGGCGGGCGCGGTAACCGGGGTTCGCTGCAGTCGTTTTCACGTTGTACTGAATTGATTGAATGCGCGCTCGGGGGCCGAGCGCGTTTAAGACTGCTTGGAGGTCTACTTGAACAAAGACATGAAAATCCTCATCGTTGACGACTTCTCGACGATGCGGCGAATCATCAAGAATCTGTTGCGTGATCTGGGCTTCACCAACGTCAAGGAAGCCGATGACGGCGTTACCGCGCTGCCGATGCTGCACAGCGAGCACTTCGACTTCCTGGTGACCGACTGGAACATGCCGGGCATGAGCGGGATCGACCTGCTGCGCCAGGTACGGGCCGACGAGCGCCTCAAGGGCATGCCGGTGTTGATGGTCACTGCCGAAGCCAAGCGCGACCAGATCATTGAAGCGGCCCAGGCCGGCGTCAATGGCTATGTGGTCAAGCCTTTCACAGCCCAGGTGCTCAAAGAAAAGATCGAAAAGATCTTCGAACGCGTGAACGGCTAAGTCACGCCAGGGGGCGCCATGGAGTCAAACAACACGTCTCTGGGTGAGTTCGAAACGACCCTGAAGAAGCATGCCCAGGAACTGGTCGAGAGCCTTGAGCGCGGCCGGTTTGGCGACGCGGTGCAGCTGATCCATCAGCTTAACCAGACGCGCGACCGCGGCCTGTATCAGGAAGTCGGCAAACTCACCCGCGAGCTGCACAGCGCGATCGTCAGCTTTCAGATCGACCCGGCCATGCCGCAGGCCGAGGAAGTCTCGCAGATCACCGATGCCACCGAGCGCTTGTCCTACGTGGTCAAGCTGACCGAGGGCGCCGCCAACCGCACCATGGACCTGGTCGAACAGAGCACCCCAGTGCTCAACGATCTGGCCAGCGAAGCTCAGGCGCTGAGCGCTGACTGGCAGCGCTTCATGCGCCGCGAAGTGGCCGCGCCGGAATTTCGCGAGTTGGTCAAGCGGGTCGACAGTTTCCTGACGCACAGCGCTGAAGGGAACCGCAAGGTCTCCGGGCATCTGAACGACATTCTCCTGGCTCAGGACTACCAAGACCTGACCGGGCAGGTGATCAAGCGCGTCACCGCGTTGGTCACCGAAGTAGAAAGCAATCTGCTCAAGCTCGTGCTGATGGCCAGTCAAGTCGACCGCTTTGCCGGTATCGAACATGACCACCAACAGCTGCGCGCTGAAAAAGATCAAGAAAAACATCCGACTCGGGGTGAAGGTCCGCAGATTCATGCCGATAAGCGTGAAGACGTCGTGTCCGGTCAGGACGATGTCGATGATCTGCTGTCCAGCCTGGGTTTTTAGGGAGCACGTTTAATGAGCTTCGGCGCCGATGAAGAAATCCTTCAGGATTTCCTGGTAGAAGCCGGCGAAATTCTTGAGCAACTGTCCGAGCAATTGGTCGAGCTGGAAAGCCGACCGGATGATGCCGACCTGCTCAATGCAATTTTCCGCGGTTTTCACACTGTAAAAGGGGGCGCCGGCTTCCTTCAGCTCAATGAGCTGGTGGAGTGCTGCCATATCGCAGAGAACGTCTTCGACATCCTGCGCAAAGGTGAGCGTCGGGTCGACGCCGAGCTGATGGACGTGGTCCTCGAAGCGCTGGACACGGTCAACAGCATGTTCGGCCAGGTTCGCGAGCGTAGCGAAGTCACCCCGGCCACGCCTGAGCTGCTGGCGGCCTTGTCGCGTCTGGCTGAGCCCGGCGCCGCTGAGCCGGTTGCCGCGGTCGTCGAAGAGGTGCCGGTTGCCCAGGCTCCCGCCGCCGAACCGGACATCACCGACACCGAATTCGAGCAACTGCTCGACTCGCTCGATGCGGTCAAGGCTGAGGCGGCCGCTGCCGAACAGCTGCAGGGCGAAGCACCCAGCGCTGAAGGCGACGAAATCAGCGACGCCGAGTTCGAATCGCTGCTCGATCAGCTGCATGGCAAGGGCCAGTTCTCGCCTGAGGTCGTGGCCAGCGCTGCTGAGGCCGCTGCTGAGGCGCCGGTTGGCGATGAAATCACCGACGACGAATTCGAAGCGCTGCTCGACCAGTTGCATGGCAAGGGCACCTTCGCCGCCGATGCATTGCCAGCCACGGCGGCGCCTGCCGCTGCTGGCGCGCCTGCGGCGTCGGGCGATGAGATCAGTGAGCATGAGTTCGAAGCCTTGCTCGACCAGTTGCATGGCAAGGGCAAGTTCTCTGGCGACACGGCCACTGCCGAAACCCCAGCGGCTGCCGTTGCTGCCGCACCGGTAGCGGCCAAGGCCCAAGCTCAGCCTGCACCAACGCCTGCGCCCAAACCAGCCCCGCCTCCCGCCGCAGCGCCTGCAGCTGCTGCTGCCAAACCGGCCGCCCCAGCCCGTGCCCCGGCCCCGGCTGGCGAGAAGCACGTCAGCGAAGCGGAAACCACCGTGCGGGTCGATACCGCGCGCCTGGACGAGATCATGAACATGGTCGGCGAACTGGTGCTGGTGCGTAACCGCCTGGTGCGCCTGGGCCTCAATAGCGGCGACGAGGCCATGTCCAAGGCTGTGTCCAACCTCGATGTGGTCACCGCCGACTTGCAGACTGCGGTGATGAAAACCCGCATGCAGCCGATCAAGAAGGTCTTCGGCCGCTTCCCGCGCTTGGTCCGTGACCTGGCACGCCAGCTCAAGAAAGAAATCAACCTGGAGCTGGTCGGTGAAGAAACCGACCTCGACAAGAACCTGGTCGAGGCCCTGGCCGATCCGCTGGTGCACTTGGTGCGCAATGCAGTCGACCATGGCGTGGAAATGCCTGACGAGCGCGAAGCCTCTGGCAAGGCGCGCACCGGCAAGGTGGTGCTGTCGGCCGAGCAGGAAGGCGACCATATCCTGCTGTCGATCTCCGATGACGGCAAGGGCATGGACCCCAACATCCTGCGCGCCAAGGCGGTGGAAAAGGGCTTGATGGACAAGGACGCAGCCGATCGCCTGAGCGAGTCGGACTGCTACAACCTGATCTTCGCCCCGGGCTTCTCGACCAAGACCGAGATCTCCGATGTGTCTGGCCGTGGCGTGGGCATGGACGTGGTGAAAACCAAGATCTCCCAGCTCAATGGCTCGATCAACATCTACTCGGCCAAGGGCCAGGGCTCGAAGATCGTCATCAAGGTGCCGCTGACCTTGGCGATCATGCCGACACTGATGGTGATGCTGGGCAACCAGGCGTTCGCCTTCCCGCTGGTCAACGTCAACGAGATCTTCCACCTCGACCTGTCGCGCACCAATGTGGTCGACGGTCAGGAAGTGGTGATCGTGCGCGACAAGGCGTTGCCGCTGTTCTACCTCAAGCGCTGGCTGGTCCAGGACCAGGTGCACGAGGAGCAACGCGAGGGCCACGTGGTGATCCTCTCGGTCGGCACCCAGCGCATTGGCTTCGTCGTCGACCAACTGGTCGGCCAGGAAGAGGTGGTGATCAAGCCGTTGGGCAAGATGCTGCAGGGCACGCCGGGTATGTCTGGCGCCACCATCACTGGCGACGGCCGCATCGCGTTGATCCTCGACGTCCCGAGCATGCTCAAGCGTTACGCCGCCAAGCGTTATTGATTTCGGTGGCGCAGCCTGGCGGTTGCGCCGCCTAATGGAGTGTTTATGGCAGTCAAGGTCCTGGTGGTGGATGATTCCGGTTTCTTCCGCCGCCGTGTCTCGGAAATTCTCTCGGCCGACCCGACCATTCAGGTCGTGGGGACCGCGACCAATGGCAAGGAAGCAATCGACCAGGCGCTGTCGCTCAAGCCCGATGTGATCACCATGGACTATGAAATGCCCATGATGGACGGCATCACCGCCGTGCGCCACATCATGCAGCGCTGCCCGACGCCGGTGTTGATGTTCTCCTCGCTGACCCATGAAGGCGCCCGGGTGACCCTCGATGCGCTGGATGCCGGGGCGGTGGACTATCTGCCGAAGAACTTCGAAGACATCTCGCGCAACCCTGACAAGGTCAAGCAGATGCTCTGCGAAAAGGTCCACACCATTTCGCGCAGCAACCGCCGCTTGGGCAGCTACGCCGCGCCTGCGCCAGCCGCAAGCCCGGCGTCGAGCAGCCACCCGCCTTCCAGCAGCTTTGCCAGCAGTGCTCCGGTGCGTGCTAGCGCGCCTGCACCTGCACGTAGCGCTGCGGCTCCCGCCGCAACGCACTCGCCCGCACCCAAGCGCAAGCCCTACAAACTGGTGGCGATTGGGACCTCGACCGGTGGCCCGGTGGCCCTGCAGCGGGTCCTGACCCAACTACCGGCCAACTTCCCGGCGCCGATCGTGCTGATCCAGCACATGCCGGCAGCCTTCACCAAGGCCTTCGCCGAACGCCTCGACAAGCTGTGCAAGATCAGCGTCAAGGAAGCCGAAGACGGTGATGTGCTGCGCCCAGGCCTGGCGCTGCTGGCCCCGGGCGGCAAGCAGATGATGGTCGACGGGCGTGGTACGGTGAAGATCCTGCCGGGTGACGAGCGCCTGAACTACAAGCCCTGCGTGGACATCACCTTTGGCTCGGCTGCCAAGTCCTACGGCGACAAAGTGCTCTCGGTGGTCCTCACCGGCATGGGCGCGGACGGCCGCGAAGGCGCGCGTTTGCTCAAGCAAGGCGGCAGCACCGTGTGGGCCCAGGATGAAGCCAGCTGCGTGATCTATGGCATGCCCATGGCCATCGTCAAGGCCAACCTGGCCGATGCGGTGTACAGCCTGGACGAGATCGGCAAGCACCTGGTCGAGGCCTGCGTCTGATGGATGTCTTGAGCCTGATTGGCCTGATCCTCGCCTTCGTCGCCATCGTCGGTGGCAACTTCCTCGAGGGTGGCCACGTGGGTGCGCTGCTCAATGGCCCGGCGGCGCTGATCGTGCTGGGCGGCACCCTGGCGGCGGCGTTGTTGCAGGCGCCGTTGTCGTCGTTCAAGCGTGCCCTGCAGATTGTCCGCTGGATCATCTTCCCGCCGCGGGTAGACCTGGCTGGCGGTATCGATCGGGTAGTCAACTGGAGCCTCACCGCTCGCAAGGAAGGCTTGCTGGGGCTGGAAGGGGTGGCCGATGGCGAACCTGATCCGTATGCGCGCAAGGGCTTGCAGTTGCTGGTCGACGGCGCTGAGCCCGAGGCTATCCGCAGTATCCTTGAGGTCGATTTCCTGACCCAGGAAGGCCGCGATATCCAGGCCGCCAAGGTATTTGAAAGCATGGGCGGCTACGCGCCGACCATCGGCATCATCGGTGCGGTGATGGGCCTGATCCATGTGATGGGCAACCTGGCCGATCCTTCGCAGTTGGGCAATGGCATTGCCGTGGCCTTCGTTGCCACCATCTATGGCGTGGCCAGTGCCAACTTGATCCTGCTGCCGATCGCCAACAAGCTCAAAGCCATCGTCATGCGTCAGTCGCGCTATCGCGAGATGCTCCTCGAAGGCCTGCTGTCGATCGCCGAAGGCGAAAACCCACGCTCGATCGAGCTGAAGCTGCAAGGCTTCATGGAGTAAGCCATGCGTCGCCGTCGTCACACCGAGGAACACGAGAATCACGAGCGTTGGCTGGTGTCATATGCAGACTTCATCACCTTGCTGTTCGCCTTCTTCGTGGTCATGTACTCGATCTCTTCGATCAACGAGGGCAAGTACAAGGTCATTTCCCAGGCTCTGCTCGGGGTATTCAACGACCCTGAGCGGAGCATGAAGCCGATCCCGATCGGTGATGAGCAGCCGCTGAGTGTGAGGCCGGCCGAGCCCTTGATCAAGGACAGCGAGCAGACCGATGCGGGCCTGGCTCAGACCAGCAACGATCCTTTGCAGACTATCAGCGACGATGTGCGCGAAGCGTTTGGCGACTTGATCAAATCTGACCAGATGACCGTGCGTGGCAACGAGCTGTGGGTCGAGGTCGAGCTCAACTCGGCGCTGCTGTTCGGCAGTGGCGATGCCATGCCCAGCGACGTTGCCTTCGAGATCATCGAGAAGGTGGCCAATATCCTCAAGCCATTCGCCAACCCGGTGCATGTCGAAGGCTTTACCGACAACATGCCGATCCGAACTGCCCAGTACCCAACCAATTGGGAACTGTCGGCCTCGCGCGCGGCGAGCATCGTCCGCCTGCTGGCGATGAATGGTGTAAACCCTGGGCGGATGGCCTCGGTGGGCTATGGCGAATACCAGCCGGTGGCAAGTAATGACAGCGCCGAAGGGCGTGCGCGTAACCGCCGAGTGGTGCTGGTGATTTCGCGCAATCTGGAAGTGCGCCGTAGTCTCACGGCTACCGGCAGCGCCAATGCCACGCCAGATTCGGCATTGCGCCGCGCTGGCACACAAAGTGCACCTGCAACGCCTGCAGCGGCGGGAGGGGGCTAGCCCCGTCAAATCCCCGTCACCCATTTTCACACCGTTCCCGGCAGGGCAGGCGGCCATACCGGGAGGAAGCAAGGCACCATGAGAGTCTGGGCAGTAGCCAATCAAAAAGGTGGCGTCGGCAAGACCACCACTACCATCGCTCTGGCCGGGCTGCTGGCCGAGGCGGGCAAGCGCGTGGTCGTGGTCGACCTTGACCCGCACGGCTCCATGACCAGCTATTTCGGGCACAACCCCGATGCGCTGGAGCACAGTTGCTATGACCTGTTCCTGCACAAGGGCACGGTGCCTGAGGGGCTGCCGGGGCAGTTGCTGCTGCCGACCAGTGATGAGCGTATTTCCCTGCTGCCTTCGAGTACCGCGCTGGCCGTGCTCGAACGCCAGTCGCCAGGACAGAGTGGCCTGGGCCTGGTGATCGCCAAGAGTCTGGCGCAGCTGTGGCAGGATTTCGACTTCGCCCTGATCGACAGCCCGCCCTTGCTCGGCGTGCTGATGGTCAATGCCCTGGCCGCCAGTCAGCAACTGGTGATTCCGGTGCAGACCGAGTTTCTCGCGGTCAAGGGCCTGGAGCGGATGGTTGGCACCCTGGCCATGATCAACCGCTCGCGCAAGCAGGCGCTGCCCTACCAGATCGTGCCGACCCTGTTCGATCGCCGTACCCAGGCTTCCTTGGGCACGCTCAAAGTGCTGCGCGATACCTACGCCGAGAACGTCTGGCAGGGCTATATCCCGGTCGACACGCGTCTGCGCGATGCTAGCCGGGCGGGCGTCACGCCTTCGCAGTTCGACGGCAAGAGCCGCGGGGTGGTTGCCTATCGCGCCTTGCTCAAGCACTTGCTCACTTACAAATCCGCACTGCAGGTGGCCTGATGAACTCAGCCCGGCCCATTACCAGCAAGCCGCAGTTGGCCTTGCAGTCCTATCTGGACGGCTTGCTGCAGGACGCTACCGAGACGTTCGAGGCGCCCGCTGCACAGCCGGCGCCGAGCGAAGACTTCGAGGCTGCGGTACGCGAAGAGCAGGCCCGCGACGCCCAGCGTCAGATCGAGCCTGCGCCAACGTCAGCCCCACGGCCTTTTGCCGAGCCGCAACCCAAGGTGCTCGCCACGGTGCTGGCGCCTGCCGCGCCAGTGGCAGAGCCGGTGGTCACCGTGGTCGAGGCCCAGGTGGTGGTCGAAGCCAGTATTCCGGTGCTGACCGAAGTTCAGGCGCCTGAGCCGGTCGCGCCGTTGGTCGAGGTGCACCTGCCTGCGCCCAACGTTCCAGCGCCGCCAGCGACGGTTGACGGCCGGCCGCAATGGGCCGCCGAGCCTTTCGAATGCTTGCTGTTCGATGTCGCCGGGCTGACCCTGGCGGTACCCCTGGTATGCCTGGGGTCGATTTATAGCCTGGCCGGCCAGGAGCTGACGCCACTGTTTGGCCAGCCGGACTGGTTCCTCGGCATCCTCAGCTGCCAGGCGGGCAATCTCAAGGTTCTGGATACCGCGCGCTGGGTGATGCCTGACCGCTACCGCGATGACTTTCGCCAGGGCTTGCAGTACGTGATTTCCGTCCAGGGCTATGAGTGGGGGCTGGCGGTGCATCAGGTCAGCCGTTCGTTGCGCCTGGACCCGAACGAGATCAAGTGGCGCAGCCAGCGCGGGCAACGCCCGTGGTTGGCCGGCACGGTGATCGAGCACATGTGTGCCTTGCTCGATGTCGCTGAACTGGCCGAGTTGATCGCCAGCGGCGCCGTCAAGCAGCTGCACGCCAAACACTAATAAATGACGGCCGCTGCTGCCGCGGCCACACCGAGCACACCGCCGATGGCGGATTTTGAGGGGTAGGGGAATGAAAAAGTCGTCCGCACAAGGTTCCGAAGATCCGATCCTGCAGTGGGTAACCTTCCGCCTGGACAACGAGTCCTATGGCATCAATGTCATGCAGGTGCAGGAAGTCCTGCGTTACACCGAGATCGCTCCGGTTCCGGGTGCGCCGAGCTACGTGCTGGGCATCATCAACCTGCGCGGTAACGTGGTCACCGTGATCGACACTCGCCAGCGCTTTGGCCTGGTGCCGACCGAAGTGACCGACAACACCCGGATTGTCATCATCGAGGCCGACAAGCAAGTGGTCGGCATTCTGGTCGATAGCGTCGCCGAAGTTGTGTACCTGCGTCAGTCGGAGATCGAGACCGCGCCAAACGTGGGTAACGAAGAGTCGGCCAAGTTCATCCAAGGCGTGTGCAACAAGAATGGCGAGCTGCTGATCCTGGTCGAGCTGGACAAGATGATGACCGAGGAAGAATGGTCCGAGCTGGAGAACATCTGAGTTGATTTTCGAGGTTGCTGTCATCTTCCTGGCGCTGTTGTGGGCGCTGAGCCTGTGGTTTTTTCTCAACTACAGCAAGCGCCAGCGCGAGCTGGCCGCCCAGCAGGCTCAAGGTGATGCGCTGCGCGACCAGCGCATCAAGGACCTGGCCAAGCGCCTGGACGACTACCAGAATGGCACCGTGCGCATGGGGGAGGCGATCCATGAGCTGCGTGCGGTGGTGGCGCCGTTGCCAGACAAGCTGCAGCAGCTGGAGCAGCGCGATCCTAATGACGTGACCTTTACCCAGGCGGCCAAGCTGGTGGGGATGGGCGCCAGCATCGAGGAGCTGACTCAAACCTGCGGCTTGACCCAAGCCGAGGCGCAACTGATGAGTAAGTTGCACCGTGGCGAGTGAGCAGAACAGGCGACCAGGGTCGCCTGTTTTCATTTAGGTAGTGATCCACGCATGCTGGCCACCGACTTTGGCAAAGCGGCTGAGGGGCAATAGCTCTTTTTCAACGAGCATCCAAGCCTGCAGATTCACGTACAACCAGCTTTTGGTGCGGGGCAGGCCATACAGCTTTCTGAGCTGGCGCAGTCGGTACAGATCGGGGAGCAATCGGTCGACCACATCGGTGAACAGGGCCGGCCCGGTGAGGCGATTCAAGCGACTGGCGTACTCATAAAATCCTGTTGGGTCTTCAGCCAGGCTTGGCTTGCTACGATAGAGATCCGGTTCGCTCTGATAGCGTGCGTGCATTTCATCAGAAATGGCCACCAAGGTCGGGTTGCCTGGGTGGCTGCCGATCATGCTGGTATTGTACTGAAAGTGCATCCCTAGTTTTTCATTGGACATCGCCGGATGAAGCAGCAAGCCGTTTTTGCTGGTCGCCAGCTCCACCTCATCGATCGCCTCTGCCACGCACGCTCCGGCGCCAATACAGCCCAAGCGCCTGCCGCTGGCGGCAAGTAACTCATCGTCCAGGTCCATGTACAAACCGCCCTCATGGTGCAGCATTGGGTAGCGCAGTACATCGCAGGCCGACGGGTAGTTGGTGGCGACTCCTGCATTGCCATCCAAAGCGTCCTGGTACTGAGCGAAATACTTGCTTTGCTTGAATGAGATGAAGAAAGGTTGCTCCTCCAGTGTATGAACTTGCAGGTCAGGGGCCTTGCTCTTGAGTAGACGCAGGTTTTCCGTGTGCGCGACAGCGTCTGCGTGGGACAGGTACAACCGGTACTGATAGGCGCCGCCCTTGAGCCGCTTGGCGTTCTTGGCAACGTTTTCCAACAGCTCTGCGCCGATGACCTTGTCTCCGACCCAGAGCGAGGTGATTGTCTTGGGAATCGCCTCGCCACGTAGTGGCACAGGCAGCTCTACCGGTATAGGTAGGTCTATCCCTAGACTGCGCAGGGTGGTGACCCGCATCGGATTTGTGACGGATCGAGCATGCGGGTCAGCGCGCTCGACGGCGAATTCACCTGGAGTAGCTTGGTAGTAGGGTGCGTTGACCTCATTGAGGCGGCTTTGCTCAATGAACAGATCGAACTCCATGTCATAGACCAGCTCCAGCTCGACTAGGACGTTACCTTCAATGATCGTCAGAGCGCTGAGCCGGTCGGCCATGCCTGTGTACTGAGGAATGCGTGAAACCGGGCTTTCTCCAGAGGGCAGGTCATCCAGTGGGGCAGTGGGATCGGGGCTGTGGAAGTAGGGCGCGACATCCAGTTCGGGCAGCCGCGGCGGGTCGCTCGGGCTCAGCGGGTAGCCTATCTGGTCGTTGACTCGGCTCGGCAAGACAAAGCCATCGGTTTTGAGCCGGAATATCTCGGCACTTTTGGTCAGGCCCGCCACTGCCAAGGGCGTGGCATTGAACAAACCGTAAGCAATGTTGCTGACGCCATCAGCCTTCGCCTCCTGCGTCTTGCCATTGATCGCCTGATCCAACCCCAGGCCTAGCTGGGCTATGCCACCGAGCGCGAGCAGCGGGGCCAGGCCAGGTATTACGAAGGTCATGGGCATTAGCAGATTGAGCGCAGAGGTGAGATAGCTACGCCATCTGGCCTTGGTGACCTCGCTGTTGCTGGTGATGATGAAGTCGGCATCGGCGTAACTGCGCTGCTGTTGTCGCAGCGTCACAGCCATGAACAGATCGCCGGTTAGCCGTGGGTTGTACTTTACCGGTCGGTAGTTGACATAGTCGCGTGGCGACCAGCGTCCGTCAGTCGTAAAACCTGGTCGATCAGAAGACAGTCGATGGACGGCAGGGTAATCGCCCATGCCCGCCAGGGCTGTGTCAAGGCCACTGAAGTCGAGGCCATCTGGTCCATCGGCGAGGTTGAAATACTGTTTGAGCGCTTGACGTTTGGCGGAGGACTGACACTGTTCGCCGAACCAGTCCTTGAGCAGGTTTTGGTTGGCAAACTCCAGAAACGGCGAACTGTTGCCGGGTAGGTACAGCAGGCTCAGGTCGGTCTCGCCTTCGTTGATGAACAGAAGGTCTGTTGCGGCATACCCGTAAACGGACAATGTGCTCAAGCGCAGTTTGCGTCCTCGTGGTATCAGCCTCGCGGCACGCCAGACCAGCTTTCGTGCCGCGTCACTGAGACTGCCTTCGCTGACTTGCTTATTGCAGGCAGCAATGAAGTTGAGCTTGCTGGACAGGCGATGACTGTCCAGATGTTGTTGCCAATAACGGTCGAGCTGCGCGCGGTAGTGGGAGTGGAAATCGAGCTTTTCGATAAAGCGCTGGAATTTTTCCGCGGGTATGTGTACCTGTGTGGCGGGCTCGTAGCGCATCGGGTCGGTGCGGCGGAACAACCCATTGAACACTTCAAACGCGGCGCTGTTATCGAACGGCCCGAGTGGCGGCAGGTGCTCGACGATCTTGATTGGGCCATTGGGCAAGGTGCCCGCCCAGGAGGCCGAAAACAGGGCGCCTATGGCGTCGTTGTTGGATTCGCCTTGCCAGTTGCCCAGCACCGCCTGAGTCAGGCTCAGGCGCTGCCTGATCAGCGCCTGATAGCCCTGTGGGCCATCAGGGCGATAGTGCAAGGTGACCACATCGATCCGGTCTGGATCCAAGGCCAGGCCGTTGCTCGATGCCCAGTCGCGTATGGCCTGAGCGGCCTCACGGTCAGGACGCGGAAAATTTGCCAGATGGGCGCGCACGTACTGTACGCCGGCAGCGTTGATGA
Source organism: Pseudomonas sp. BT-42-2 (assembly GCF_025847435.2). NCBI lineage: Bacteria > Pseudomonadati > Pseudomonadota > Gammaproteobacteria > Pseudomonadales > Pseudomonadaceae > Pseudomonas > Pseudomonas sp. BT-42-2. The sequence goes on along the minus strand of NZ_JAOYTM010000009.1, from coordinate 233,550 downwards.
GGGATGGGGTCATGTCGGTCACCCAGCTTAATAGGAGCAGTTAGGTTCACCCAAGGCTCTTTAAGCGGTGCGGTACATAGTGCTGCGATAGAGCCGCCGGGCGTGGCGCAGTGCACCCGCTGCGTCGCCACTTTGCCCATGGCCTATCGAGGCGCTCTGGCCCAAGGGGCGCCGGGCTTGAGCACGCTGTACCCACTCACTGAGGTTGAGCACTGCATGCTGGGGGCTGAGCCGCAACAGCCATTGATTCAGGGCGGGCGCAATCTGGAGAGGGTTAGAGCTTGCTAGGTCCCATCGGCAGGCCAAGTGGGGGCGCGGTGATATCGCGTTCGTTTACAGCCTCGTCGTTGAACCCTGCCGGCACCTTGCCGCGCAACTGCCAAGCAAAGGCAATGATCTCGGCGATGGTCAGATACAGCGCCTCGGGGATCTGCTCGCCCAACTCCAGGCGTGCCAGCAGGCGCACCAATTCTGCGTTCTCATAAATCGGCACTTCATGTTCGCGGGCGATCGCCAGGATCGCTTCGGCCAGGGCGTCATCGCCCTTGGCGCTGAGCGTGGGCGCTTGTTGGCCGTCGTAGCTCAGGGCGATGGCCTGACGTGGCGGTTGCTTGCTCATGCGGTTTCGTCCACCCAGCGTTGCTCCAGTCGGGTCCGAGGGCCTTGCGGCGGGATGCCGGGGCGGCACTCCAGATCCCCTACATCCAGGCCACGCTGCAGCAGACGCTCACGCAGGTGGCCCAGCTGGCTGTCGATCAGCTCGGCGGTACGCGGTAGCTCCGCCCACAACTGGCCGGACAGCCGGCCTTGGCTCAGTTGCGCCTGCACCTGCAACGGGCCAAGCGGGGCCAGGTCGAATGCCAGCTCGATGCGCCACAGCGATTGCTGTGGATCACGTTGCTCACGCTGCGGGTCGGCTTGCTGCTGCGGCGTCTCCTCGCGTTGCAGTTTGACCTGCAAGGGGATGAAGTCCTGGCCATGACGCACGGGGATCTCGGTTTGCCAGGTGGTCTGCAGGTTGCCGTTTTCCAGCGTACCGGTCTGCTGCAAGCTGGACAGGGCATGGCTTTGCAGGCGCGAGATGGCGGCGGCGGCCAGGCGCAGCAGCTGTTGCAGGTCGGCCTCCTGCTCAAGGCTTTGCAGCAGGCGCGAGGGCAGCGGAAAACTACCCGGTTGTGGTCGCGGGCTGACCTTGTCGAGCATCCCCAAGGCACTGCGTGCCATGCCAGGCAGCACCTGGGCTAGGGTGTTGGCGGCAATGGCTGGGTTGAGTAGTGGGTTGCCCGGCACGCCGGGCAAGGCTTGCGCCACCAGCCTGACCAACTGCGCCTTGAGGTCGGGCACGATGCCTGCGCTCAAGCCGCCCAGCAGTTTCGCCTCAAGAAATGCGCCGCTGTTGTTCAGCGCTTGCGCCACCGCCTTGGCATCGCCCAGTTGACTGGCTTGCGGCAGGCTGGCCAACAGGCGCTCGGCGCTGGCACGCAGTGCGCCATTGCCACCAGCGCTGCTGGTCAACTGTTGCAGCGCGCTCAACAGCCCTGGCAGCGATGCCTGTCGGCTCTGTTGGGAGGCCAGCTGCTGGGAGATCAGCAATTGATCCTGACGACCGCTCAGCGGTACGAAACGCAAAGATTGATCACTCTGCACCAAGGCGCTGAGCAGGCTGCCGACCGCCAGTGGCCGGGGGCTTTCGATGCTCAAGGTGGCGCCGGCCTGGCTGCTGTTGAGCAGGCTGACCAGCGAACGGAAACTGGCCGCCTCGCCCGGATTGACCGGCAGCGCCTGGTTAGTCAGCACTTTGCCTTGCAGCAGGGTGCCCACCGGTATTTGTGCGGTGTCCAGGCGGGTGAGGGTGGCGACGTTGCTGGCGTTGGCCTGCTGCACCATGACCGCCAGGCGGTTGCCGTCAGCCTGGCTGACCATCAACTGAGTGCCGGGTGGCAGTGGCTGGCTGGCAGTGGTCTGAACTTGGCTCTGGGTTCCGTTGGCCAGGGTCAGGCGCAGCAGCAACTGGAAGTCGACGCCGAGCTGGCGCAAGGACATCACCTCGGCCTTGGCCGTTTCGCCAGGCGGCACGATACCGGGCTGCGGCTGCAGCAGGCGCAGCAGTTCGCCGGTCATGGCGGCCTTGGCCGCTTGCGGGCCTAGCGCGGTTTGTGCGCCGAGACTATTGATTTCGGTCATGATTGTATACAACCTGTGGAGCCAGCCCTCTTGGCAGCGAGTCGTCGCATGTAATAATGCCGTCCGCGCCGCCCGCCACTGCCCACTATAACGGCAGGGCAGGGGGTGACTTGAGATATTGGCCGAGACCCGACACAGAATAAGGCGAAACCGTGACCCTGGACCTTCAAGCCACTGGCCTGGCCTGCGAGCGCGACTGGCGCCTGCTGTTCGAGCACCTGGATTTTCAGCTGCGCCCTGGCGACATGCTCCAGGTCAGCGGCCCTAACGGCAGCGGCAAGACCAGTCTGCTGCGCCTGTTGGCGGGGTTGATGCAGCCGACTGCCGGACAGATCCTGCTCAATGGCCAGCCGCTGACCGAGCAGCGCCATGCCCTGGCCAGCATCCTCTTGTGGATCGGCCATGCCGCTGGCATCAAGGACCTGCTCACTGCCGAAGAGAACCTCGCCTGGTTGTGCGCCCTGCACCAGCCCGCCACCCCCGAGGCGATCTGGCAGGCGCTGGCAGCGGTGGGCCTGCGCGGCTTCGAGGATGTGCCGTGTCACACCTTGTCGGCCGGCCAGCAGCGCCGCGTGGCGCTGGCTCGGCTGTATCTGCACAGCCCACCGCTGTGGATCCTCGACGAACCGTTCACTGCCCTGGATAAACAGGGTGTGGCTCAGCTTGAGGCGCATCTGGCCGCCCACTGCGAGGCCGGTGGCACGGTCGTGTTGACCACCCATCACAGCCTCGAGCGCAAGCCGTCCGGTTATCGTGAACTGAATGTGGGGCAGTGGGCGGCATGAGCGTATTCGTCCTGTTGTTGCGGCGCGAGGCCCGTCTGTTGTTCCGCCGCCCGGCGGAGTTGGCCAACCCCTTGGTGTTCTTCGCCATCGTGGTCGCCCTGTTTCCACTGGCGGTCGGCCCTGAGACACAATTGTTGCAAACCTTGTCGCCGGGGCTGGTCTGGGTCGCCGCATTGCTGGCGGTATTGCTCTCGCTGGACGGGCTGTTTCGCAGTGATTTCGAGGACGGCTCGCTCGAACAATGGGTGCTGTCGCCGCATCCCTTGCCGATGCTGGTGCTGGCCAAGGTGCTGGCGCACTGGATCTTTTCCGGGCTGGCGCTGGTATTGTTGGCTCCGCTCCTGGCATTGATGCTTGGCCTGCCAGCGAGTTGCCTGCCAGTGCTGCTCGCCTCGCTGCTGCTGGGCACGCCGATACTGAGTTTGCTCGGCGCGGTGGGCGCGGCGCTGACGGTCGGTCTCAAGCGCGGCGGTTTGCTGCTGGCGTTGCTGATCTTGCCGTTGTATATCCCAGTATTGATCCTGGGCAGTGGCGCCTTGCAAGCGGCGTTGCAGAATATGCCAGCGACCGGCCATTTGTTGTGGCTGGCCAGCCTGACTGCCCTGGCTGTGACCTTGGCACCCTTTGCGATCGCGGCCGGCCTGAAGATCAGCGTCGGCGAATAACGAGATCTGGGCCTACGGATTGACGCCTAAAGCCCAGACAAGACCGGATGTACCCTGATGAAAATAAGCTGGACGTGGTTCCATAAGCTCGGTTCCCCCAAATGGTTCTATGCCATCAGCGGCCGCATGCTGCCGTGGCTGACCATCGCTGCCATCGCGCTGCTGGCGGTGGGCATCACCTGGGGCCTGGCGTTCGCCCCGCAGGATTACCAACAAGGCAACAGCTTTCGCATCATCTATATCCACGTGCCTGCTGCCATGCTGGCGCAGTCGTGCTACGTACTGCTGGCGGTGGCCGGCATCGTCGGCCTGGTATGGAAGATGAAGATCGCCGATGTCGCCCTGCAGTGCGCGGCGCCCATTGGCGCCTGGATGACTGCGGTGGCATTGCTGACCGGGGCGATCTGGGGCAAGCCGACCTGGGGCAGCTGGTGGGTCTGGGACGCCCGCCTTACGTCGATGCTCATCCTGCTTTTCCTGTACTTCGGCATCATTGCGCTGGGCCAGGCGATCAGCAATCGTGACAGCTCGGCCAAGGCCTGCGCGGTGCTGGCGATCGTCGGTGTGGTCAATATTCCAATCATCAAGTACTCGGTGGAGTGGTGGAACACCCTGCATCAGGGCGCGACCTTCACCCTCACCGAAAAGCCCGCCATGCCGGTCGAGATGTGGCTGCCGCTGCTGCTGACGGTGCTGGGCTTCTACTGCTTCTTCGGCGCGGTGCTGCTCGTGCGCATGCGCCTTGAAGTGCTCAAGCGCGAGGCGCGCGCCAGTTGGGTCAGGGAGGAAGTGTTGAACAGTCTGGGTCAGAGGGCGGTGCGATGAGCTTTGCCTCGTTCGGCGATTTTCTCGCCATGGGCCACCATGGCCTGTACGTCTGGTCGGCCTACGGCATCTGCCTGGCCGTGCTGGCGCTCAATGTCGCGGCGCCACTGCTGGCCCGACGTCGCTACCTGCAAGAAGAGGCGCGCCGTCTGCGCCGGGAGAACAACCAGTGAATCCGCAGCGCAAGAAACGCCTGTTGCTCATCCTCGGCCTGCTGGTCGGTGTCGGCATCGCCCTTGGCTTCGCCCTGAGTGCCCTGCAGCAGAACATCAACCTGTTCTATACACCGACCCAGATCGCCAACGGCGAAGCGCCGCAGGACACCCGCATCCGCGCTGGCGGCATGGTCGAGAAAGGCTCGGTACAGCGCTCGACCGACTCGCTGGACGTACGCTTCGTGGTCACCGACTTCAACAAGTCGGTGCCAATCACCTACCGCGGCATCCTGCCTGACCTGTTCCGCGAAGGGCAGGGCATCGTCGCCCTGGGCAAACTCAATGCCCAAGGCGAGGTGGTAGCCGACGAAGTACTGGCCAAGCACGATGAGAAATACATGCCGCCAGAGGTCACCAAAGCCCTTAAGGAAAGCGGCCAGGCGGCAAGTGGCGTGGAGCGCAAACCATGAACGCAGCCTTGGTAGTCCCTGAATTGGGCCAGTTGGCGATGATCCTGGCGATCTGCTTTGCCGTAGTGCAGGCCAGTGTGCCGCTGCTCGGCGCCTGGCGCGGCGACAGCCTGTGGATGAGCCTGGCGCGCCCCGCGGCCTGCGGCCAGTTCGCCTTCCTCAGCTTTGCCTTCGCCTGCCTGACCCACGCCTTCATGACCGACAACTTTTCGGTCGCCTATGTCGCCAGCAACTCCAACAGCGCCTTGCCCTGGTACTACAAGTTCAGCGCAGTGTGGGGCGCGCACGAGGGCTCGCTGCTGCTGTGGGCCTTGATCCTTGGCGGCTGGACCTTTGCCGTATCGGTGTTCTCGCGCCAGTTGCCGCAGGTGATGCTGGCCCGGGTGCTGGCGGTGATGGGCATGATCAGCGTCGGTTTCCTGTCGTTCCTGATCATCACCTCCAACCCGTTCCAGCGCCTGCTGCCGCAGGTGCCAACCGATGGTCGAGACCTTAACCCCTTGTTGCAGGACTTCGGTCTGATCGTCCATCCGCCGATGCTCTACATGGGCTACGTCGGGTTCTCGGTGGCCTTCGCCTTCGCCATCGCCGCCTTGCTCGGCGGCCGCCTGGATGCGGCCTGGGCGCGCTGGTCGCGGCCGTGGACCATCGTCGCCTGGGCCTTTCTCGGCGTCGGCATCACGCTGGGCTCGTGGTGGGCCTACTACGAGTTGGGCTGGGGCGGTTGGTGGTTCTGGGACCCGGTCGAAAACGCCTCGTTCATGCCCTGGCTGGTCGGCACGGCGCTGATCCACTCGCTGGCCGTCACGGAAAAACGCGGAGTGTTCAAAAGCTGGACGGTGCTGCTGGCGATTGCCGCCTTCTCGCTGAGCCTGCTGGGCACCTTCCTGGTTCGATCCGGGGTGTTGACCTCAGTACACGCGTTTGCCGCCGACCCTTCACGCGGCGTGTTCATCCTGATCTTCCTGCTGTTCGTGGTCGGCGGCTCGCTGACCTTGTTCGCCCTGCGCGCGCCAGTGGTCAAGAGCCACGTAGGTTTCGCCCTGTGGTCGCGTGAGACGCTGCTGCTGGCCAACAACCTGGTGCTGGTGGTGGCGGCGTCGATGATCTTGCTCGGCACCCTCTACCCACTGGTGCTCGATGCCCTGACCGGCGCCAAGCTGTCGGTCGGCCCGCCGTATTTCGATGCCTTGTTCCTGCCGTTGATGGCGCTGCTGATGGTGGTGCTTGGCGTCGGCGTACTGGTGCGCTGGAAAGACACTCCCGGCAAGTGGCTGGCAAGCATGCTGACCCCGGTACTGATTGGCAGCGCGATCCTCGCGCCGCTCGCAGGCTTTATCGCCGACGATTTCGACTGGCCGGCGCTGGCGACCTTCGCCCTCGCGGCCTGGGTGGTTCTGGCCGGGCTGCGCGACATCCTCGACAAGACCCGCCACAAAGGCCTGGGCAAGGGCCTGCGCGGCCTGTCGCGCAGCTACTGGGGCATGCACCTGGCGCACCTGGGCCTGGCGGTGTGCGCCCTGGGCGTGGTGCTGTCGAGCAACAACAGCGCCGAGCGCGACCTGCGCATGGCGCCGGGCGAGAGTGTCGAGCTGGGCGGCTATCACTTCCTGTTCGAAGGCGCCAAGCACTTCGAGGGGCCCAACTTCATCTCCGACAAGGGCACCGTGCGGGTCTCGCGTGATGGCCGGGAGATCTCGGTGCTGCATCCCGAGAAGCGCCTGTACACCGTGCAGCAGTCGATGATGACCGAGGCTGGCATCGATGCCGGCTTCACCCGAGACCTGTATGTCGCCCTCGGCGAGCCGTTGGAAAACGGCGCCTGGGCGGTGCGGGTGCACATCAAGCCTTACGTTCGCTGGATCTGGCTGGGCGGTCTGTTGACCGGCCTGGGCGGCGTGCTGGCGGCCTTCGACCGGCGCTACCGCGTCAAGGTCAAGACCCGGGTCCGTGATGTCCTGGGCGTGTCTGGAGCAACTGCATGAAGCGTTGGATCATGGTCGTGCCATTGGCGGTGTTCCTGCTGATGGCGGTGTTTCTCTACAAGGGGCTGTTCCTCAAGCCCGATGAACTGCCTTCGGCAATGATCGGCAAGCCGTTCCCGGCGTTCTCCCTGGCCTCGGTGCAGGGTGAGCGAACCCTGAGCGAGGCTGATCTGCTGGGCCGCCCGGCGCTGGTCAACGTGTGGGCCACCTGGTGCCCATCGTGCAAGGTCGAGCACCCGTACCTGAACCAGTTGGCCGAGCAGGGCGTGGTGATTCATGGCGTCAACTACAAGGACGACAACGCCGCCGCGCTGAAATGGCTGGCCGAATTCCACAACCCCTATCAGCTGGACATCCGCGATGAGCAGGGCAGCCTCGGGCTGGACTTGGGCGTGTATGGCGCGCCGGAGACCTTCCTGATCGATGCCAAGGGCATCATTCGCTACAAGCATGTCGGCGTCGTCGATGCCACGGTGTGGCGCGAGCAGTTGGCACCGCTGTACCAGGGCCTGGTCGATGAGGCCAAGCCATGAAGCGGGGGCTGGCAGTCGCTGTGCTGGGGCTCTTTCTCGGCTTGGGCCTGGCCGGGGTGGCCAGGGCGGCCATCGATACCTATCAGTTTCGTGACGACGCCGAGCGCGAGCGCTATCAGCAACTGACCAAGGAACTGCGCTGCCCCAAGTGCCAGAACCAGGACATCGCCGACTCCAACGCGCCGATCGCCGCCGACCTGCGGCGGGAGATCTTCCGCATGCTCGGCGAAGGCAAGAGCAATCAGCAGATCGTCGAGTTCATGGTCGACCGCTACGGCGACTTCGTGCGCTACAAACCGGCGCTGAACGGGCGCACTTGGCTGCTCTGGTTCGGCCCGGGGATCCTCCTGGTCGGTGGCTTCGTGGTGCTGGCGGTGATCGTCCGTCGGCGTCGGCGGCCAGTGCCGGCTGGCTCCCAGGAGCTGTCTGCCGAACAACGCGAACGTCTCGCCAAACTGCTGGAAAAAGAACGTACCCATGACTGAATTCTGGCTTAGCGCGGGCCTGCTGTTGCTCGCTGCCCTCGGTTTTTTACTGATCCCGATCCTGCGTGGCCGTCGTCGCCAGCAGGAAGAAGACCGCACCGCCCTCAACGTGGCCCTGTACCAGGAACGGGTTGCCGAACTGGCCGCCCAACAGGCTGCCGGCGTGCTCGATGCCGAGCAACTGGCGAGCGGCCGCGATGAAGCGGCCCGCGAGCTGCTGGCCGATACCGAAGAGGCCCAAGCGCCGCGCCAGGGCCATCTGGGCAAGGCGCTGCCGCTGCTGGCGGCGGTACTGGTGCCGGTGATGGGGTTGGGGCTGTATCTGCATTTTGGCGCTGCCGAGCAGGTCGAGCTGACCCGCGAATTCGCCGAGGCGCCCAAGTCCATGCAGGAGATGACCAGCCGTCTGGAGCGCGCGGTTCAGGCGCAGCCTGATTCTGCCGAGGGCCTGTATTTCCTCGGTCGCGCCTATATGGCCGACCAGCGCCCGGCGGACGCTGCGCGAACCTTCGAGCGTGCGGTAGCCTTGGCAGGCCGTCAGCCCGAATTGCTGGGACAGTGGGCGCAAGCCTTGTATTTCGCGGCTGATAAGCAGTGGAGCGCGCAGGTGCAGGCGCTGACTGACGAAGCCCTCAAGGCTGATCCAAAAGAAGTGACCAGCCTGGGGCTGCGTGGCATCGCTGCGTTCGAGGGCGAGCATTATCAGGAGGCTATCGATTATTGGCAGCGCTTGCTGGCGCAATTGCCCGAGGGTGATGCCTCACGAGCGGCGTTGCAGGGGGGGATCGATCGCGCCGCCGAGAAACTTTCCACTAGTCCTGGCAAGCCTGCGCAAGCGGCGCCTGCGGCGCGTTTGAAAGTGCGGGTGGAACTGGCTGCGGCGCTCAAGGACAAAGTCCAGCCAGGCGACACCGTGTTCATTTTTGCCCGCGCCAGCAATGGTCCGCCCATGCCGGTCGCGGCCAAGCGGGTGACCATTGCGCAGCTGCCAATCGACGTCGAGTTGTCCGATGCCGACGCGATGATGCCGCAGATGAAACTGTCCGATTTCAGCGAAGTCCAACTGGTTGCACGCGTCTCGCGCGCCGGCCAGCCGACCCAAGGTGAATGGGTTGGCCAGAGCGCACCGCTGAGCAACCGCACTGCCGGCACTCAGCACCTGACCATCGACAGCCCCGACCGCTAAGAGAACCCCTCCATGAACAGCACCGTCCGCTTGACCCTGATCACCCTGGCCCTGGGTCTGTCTGCGTGTACGGTGCGCGAGCCGGTCGAGCAGCCATTGCCACCGATCGAAAGCGTACCGCCGCGTCCAGGTCCGGCAGTCAAGCCGCTACCGGGTACTCAGCCGAGCAAACCAGCGGCGATTCCCAAGCCGATGCCGCGCACCTCGGCCAGCTTCGCACCGCCACCGGGTGGCGCCAGCCACTGGGATCCGAAGCTGGGCGTGTATGTGCTGGAGAAAAAAACCAACACCTTCTACCGCCAGCGCACCTACTACCGCTATGACGGCGGCTGGAGCTGGTCGCTGAGCCCGGATGGGCCGTGGCAGGAGACCGATAGCAGTGGCGTGCCCGGAGGCCTGGGGCGTGCCTTCGCCCAATAGGGTGCCTCATCGCGGGGCAAGCCCGCTCCCACGCCATCTGCGTGGGAGCGGGCTTGCCCCGCGATGAGGCCGGGATTGGCCTGCTAGAATTCGCTAACCAATACAGTACAGTCAGCGCCTAATTCTCCAATTGACTGTACTGGCCACTAACCGCGCATAATCCCCCCTCGCATTGAGCCGGAGGGGTGCATGAGCAAGACAGTCCTGGTACTGGTTGAAACCGTCGACGATTACCTGCCATTGCTCGAACAGGCCGGCTACCGCCTGATTCGCGCGCCATCGCCACAACTGCGCGCCGACGCCATCGTGCGCCATGCCGGCGAGATCGATGCAGTCCTTACCCGCGGGCCACTGGGCCTGACCGCCGCCGAAATCGACGCCCTGCCCAAGTTGCAGATCATCTGCGTGATCGGCGCGGGCTACGAGCAGGTCGACTTGCCTGCCGCAGCGGCGCGCGGCATTACCGTGACCAATGGCGCTGGCGCCAATGCGCCAGCCGTCGCCGACCACACCCTGGCCCTGCTGCTGGCCCTGCTGCGCGATATCCCCCGCGCCGATGCCAGTACCCGTCGCGGTGAATGGAACCGGGTCATCAGCCCCTCGGTGTCGGGCAAGCGCTTAGGGATTCTCGGCCTGGGTGCGGTCGGGCTGGCGATTGCCAAGCGTGCTTCGCTGGGTTTTGACATGGCCATCAGTTACCACAGCCGCACCCCGCGTGAAGACGTTGCATACAGCTGGTACGACAGCCCGCAACACCTGGCCGAGGCGGTCGATATTCTGGTGGTGGCCACCCCGGGCGGTGCCAACACCCACCATCTGGTGGACGCGCAGGTGCTTCAGGCGCTGGGCGCCGAGGGCTATCTGGTCAATATCGCCCGCGCCAGCGTGGTCGACACCCAGGCGCTGATTGAAGCCTTGCAGCAAGGCACGATCGCGGGCGCTGCCCTGGATGTGTTCGATGACGAGCCGTCAGTGCCCGAGCCGCTCAAGGCGCTGGGCAATACCGTGCTGACGCCTCACGTTGCCGGGCAATCGCCGGAGGCTGCACGCGATACCGTGGCCCTGGTGCTGCGTAACCTGCAGGCATTCTTCGCTGGCGAGCCGGTATTGACCCCGGTTCGTCCTTGAGCATTTTGGTTTTTCGACCGTGGAGCTTTTTGCATGCAACTTGAGATCTTCCAGGTAGATGCGTTTTCCGCCCAGCCCTTTGGTGGCAACCCGGCAGCGGTGATCCCCCTTGAAAACTGGCTGCCCGATGAGCTGCTGCAACGCATTGCCGAAGAGAACAATCTGTCCGAGACCGCCTATTTCGTGAAAAACCAGGCGGGCTATGACTTGCGCTGGTTCACCCCGACGGTGGAGGTCGATCTGTGTGGGCATGCGACCTTGGCGGCAGCCTGGGTGCTGTTCGAGCAGCTGGGGGAGCAGGCGCAGGTGTTGCGGTTCAATACCCGCAGCGGCGAGTTGCGCGTCAGCCGTGGCGCTGATGGCTTGCTGGCGATGGACTTCCCGGCCAAACAGCCGGTGGCGGTCGAGACGCCGTCGGGCTTGCTCGAAGCGCTCGGCTTGAGCCGCGCCCGCGGGGTCTATCGCACAGACGATTATTTGGTGGTGATTGACGATGCCTCGCTGATCGAGACCCTGGCGCCGGACTTTGTCGCGTTGGCCGGGTTTGACGTGCGCGGGATCGCGGTGACTGCGCCGGGTCGTGGGTTTGATTTCGTCACCCGCTGGTTCGGGCCGCGCGTAGGGGTCAATGAAGACCCGGTGACCGGTTCTGCCCACACATCGCTGGCGCCATACTGGGCCGAGCGCCTGGATCAGAGCAGCCTGAGCTGCGAGCAGGGTGGCGCGCGTAAGGGCCAATTGCACTGCCAGGTGCCTGGTAATGGCCGGGTGATCATCAGTGGCAAGGGCGCGTTGTATCTGCGCGGTACAGTATTCATCTGACCATTGAGGCGGGTAGGCGCTTGGCTTGGCTGGTTCATGCGCTTACCGTGCCATCATCGGCAATAACCACTCGAATAAACCGCCACGCCCCTCTGCTCGCCCTCCAGGCAAGTGCGCTACAATCCGCCCCTTGTACCCAGTTCAATGATTTTGAAGGAAAACCATGACGTTCAAGGCGCCGGACAGCCTCTCCGAGCAGATCGCCCATTACCTGGCCGAGCGGATCATCCGCGGCGAGCTGGCGCCGGGCGAACGCATCCAGGAGCAAAAGGTCACCCAGGCCCTGAACGTCAGCCGTGGCTCGGTGCGCGAGGCGCTATTGATCCTCGAACGTCGCCATCTGGTCGCGATCTTGCCGCGTCGTGGCGCCCATGTGACCAAGCTCGACGAGCGCAGTGTGCGCAGCCTGTGCGCGCTGATGGGCGAGTTCTATATCCTGCTGGGCAACGCCGTCGCGCAGAAATGGCGGACTGACAGCGACCTGCTGCCGTTCCTGGCGATTCAGCAGCGCCTGCAGCAGGCCTACAGCAGTACCGACATCAAGACCTTCGTCGCCGAAAGCTTTGCCGTGATGCGCGCCGCTTATCCGTTCGCCGACAATCCGTACCTGCAAGAAACCGTAGAAAACCTGCAGCCGGCCATGAGCCGCGCCTATTACCTGGCCCTGGATCAGCGCCAGGCGAACATGCTCGACTACCTCGACCTGTTCTCGCGCCTGCTCGAGGCTGTGGTCGCGCGCGATCTGCCGCGCATCCGCGAGGTGCTGGTCGCCTACTGCCAGCGCAGCTGCGAGCTGGTGCTGGCGGCGTTGGCGCGGACCTGATCGATGCGCCTCAAGTGCATTCGCCTGGCCGGGTTCAAGTCGTTCGTCGACCCGACCACGGTCAATTTCCCCAGCAATATGGCCGCTGTGGTCGGGCCCAATGGCTGCGGCAAATCCAACATCATCGATGCAGTGCGCTGGGTGATGGGCGAAAGCTCGGCGAAAAACCTGCGTGGCGAGTCGATGACCGACGTCATCTTCAATGGCTCGACCAGCCGCAAGCCGGTCAGCCAGGCCAGCATCGAGCTGGTGTTCGATAACAGCGACAACACCCTGGTCGGCGAATACGCCGCCTACGCCGAGATCTCGATCCGGCGCAAAGTGACGCGCGATGCGCAGAATACCTACTACCTCAACGGCACCAAGTGCCGTCGGCGTGACATCACCGATATTTTCCTTGGCACCGGCCTGGGCCCGCGCAGCTATTCGATCATCGAGCAGGGCATGATCTCCAAGCTGATCGAGGCCAAGCCTGAAGAACTGCGCAACTTCATCGAGGAAGCAGCGGGCATCTCCAAGTACAAGGAGCGCCGCCGCGAGACCGAGACGCGCATTCGCCGCACCCAAGAGAACCTGGCGCGCCTGACCGACCTGCGCGATGAGCTGGAACGCCAGCTCGAACGCCTGCACCGCCAGGCCCAGGCTGCCGAGAAGTACCGCGAGTACAAGGCCAGCGAGCGTCAGCTCAAAGCGCGCCTCTCGGCCCTGCGCTGGCGCGATCTGGACCAGCGGGTGGGCCAGCGTGAAACCATCATCGGCGATCAGGAAGTGGCCTTCGAGGCCCTGGTGGCCGAACAACGCAATGCCGATGCGAGCATCGAGCGCCTGCGTGATGGCCATCATGAGCTGTCCGAGCGCTTCAACCAGGTGCAGGGGCGTTTTTATTCGGTGGCCGGTGATATTGCCCGCGTCGAGCAGAGCATCCAGCACGGCCAACAGCGCCTGCGTCAGTTGCAGGATGATCTGAAAGAGGCCGAGCGCACCCGCCTGGAAACCGAGTCGCACCTGGGCCACGACCGCACCTTGCTGGCCACCCTCGGTGAAGAGCTGGCGATGCTCGAGCCGGAGCAGGAAATAACCCTGGCCGCCGCCGAGGAGGCCGCCGCCACCCTGGAAGAAGCCGAGCTGGGCATGCACGACTGGCAGGAGCAGTGGGACAGCTTCAATACCCGCTCGGCCGAACCGCGGCGGCAGGCCGAGGTCCAGCAGTCGCGCTTGCAGCAACTCGAATCCAGCCTGGAGCGACTCTCTGAGCGCCAGCGCAAGTTAGGCGAGGAACGCGACCAGCTTGGCGCCGACCCGCAGGACGCCGCCACGCTTGAGCTGACCGAGCAGGTTGCCAGCAGCGAGCTGCTGCTCGAAGAGCTGCAGATGGCCGAGCAGGAGGTGATCGAGCGGCTGGAAGGGGTGCGTGAACAGCTCCAGCAAACCACTCAGGCACATCAGCAGTTGCAGGGCGATCAGCAGCGCCTGGGTGGTCGCCTGGCGTCCCTCGAAGCCTTGCAGCAAGCGGCCCTGGAGCCTGCCGCTGGCGCCGCCGACTGGCTGCGCGGCCAAGGCCTGGAGCAGCGCCCGCGACTGGCCGAGGGGCTGCGCGTTGAGCCGGGTTGGGAGCTGGCGGTGGAAACCGTGCTGGGCGCCGACCTGCAAGCGGTGCTGGTGGATGACTTCACCCAGCTTGATTTCGCCGCGCTCGAGCAGGGCGATCTGCGCCTGCTGCTGGCTGAAGGCGAGGCGGCGCGGCTGCCGGGCAGCCTGCTGGACAAGGTCGAGGGGCGCACTGACCTGAGCCCATGGCTGGAGCAGGTGCGTCCGGTAGAAAACCTGGAGCAGGCACTGGCTCAGCGTGCCGGGTTAAGCGAAAGGCAGAGCCTGGTCAGTCGCGATGGCTACTGGGTGGGGCGGCATTTCTTGCGAGTCAGCCGCGCCGGCGAGGCCGAAGGTGGCGTGCTGGCGCGCGGGCAGGAAATCGAGCGCCTGGCCCAGGAGCAGCTGGAGCAGCAGGCCCAGCTCGAACAGCTGGAGCAGCAGCTCCAGGCCCAGCGCGAGCAACAGCGCGAGCTGGAAGAGCAGCGCGAGCAATTGCGCCGCCGCAGCCAGGATGAGAACCGCCAGCAGGGTGAGCTCAAGGCCCGCCTGTCCGCTGGCCGCGCCCGCGCCGAACAGTTGGAACTGCGCCGCCGCCGTCTCGAAGAAGAGCTCACCGAGCTAAACGAACAACGCGCCATCGAGCATGAGCAGCTGGGTGAGGCGCGGCTGATTCTGCAAGAGGCCCTGGACCTGATGGCCCAGGACACCGAGCAGCGCGAGCAGTTGATGGCCCGTCGCGATACCTTGCGCGAAGGCCTCGATCGGGTCCGCCAGGAAGCGCGCCAGCACAAGGATCACGCCCATCAACTGGCGGTGCGCCTGGGCTCGTTGCGCGCCCAGCATGACTCCACCCGCCAGGCCCTGGAGCGCCTCGAGCAGCAAGCCGCGCGCCTGAGTGAGCGCCAGGAGCAACTGAGCCTGAACCTGGAGGAGGGCGAGGCGCCGCAAGAGGAATTGCGCCTTAAGCTCGAAGAGCTGCTCGAACGGCGCATGAGCGTCGATGAAGAAATGCGTCTGGCGCGCCTGCACATGGACGAAGCCGACCGGCAATTGCGCGACGCTGAGAAGCGCCGCACCCAGGCCGAGCAACAGGCCCAGTTGCTGCGCGGCCAGCTTGAGCAGTCGCGCCTGGAATCCCAAGGCCTGGTGCTGCGCCGCACCACCCTGCAGGAGCAGTTGCTCGCCGATGGCTTCGACCTGCAAGGGGTGCTCGCCACCCTCGAAGCCGACGCCAGCGAGCAGGGCACCGAGCAGGAGCTCGAGCAGGTCGAGGCACGTATCCAGCGCTTGGGGGCGATCAACCTGGCGGCCATCGAAGAGTACCAGCAGCAGTCCGAGCGCAAGCGTTACCTGGACGCTCAGGACGCCGATCTGGTCGAGGCGTTGGACACCCTGGAAAACGTCATTCGCAAGATCGACAAGGAAACCCGCAATCGCTTCAAGGATACCTTTGATCAGATAAATGCCGGTTTACAGGCACTTTTTCCAAAAGTTTTCGGTGGCGGCAGTGCTTACTTGGAACTGACGGGCGAAGATTTACTCGATACTGGGGTGACGATCATGGCGCGCCCGCCGGGCAAGAAAAACAGCACGATCCACTTGCTGTCCGGCGGCGAAAAAGCCCTGACCGCCCTGGCGCTGGTATTTGCCATCTTCAAACTCAACCCGGCACCGTTCTGCATGCTCGATGAAGTCGATGCGCCGCTGGACGACGCCAACGTCGGGCGGTACGCCCGGCTGGTCAAGGAAATGAGCGAGACCGTGCAGTTCATCTACATCACCCATAACAAGATTGCCATGGAAATGGCCGATCAACTGATGGGGGTGACCATGCACGAACCGGGCTGTTCACGTCTTGTTGCAGTTGATGTGGAGGAAGCAATGGCCATGGTTGATACCTGATGAGCGAAGATAGGGCGTTTTCTGTAGGGAAAACCCCCTGTCATGTGCGACAGACGGTGTAAAGTTGCCTTTGGTCGTGCTAGCTTAATGTCACGTGTATTTTGCGTGGGTAAAACGCCTGTCAGAACATAGAGTTGGCGCCACGTGTTAAAGGGCTTTGAACCCTTTGTTTTCAAGCATATTTTTTATAGAGGCACGGGATTACATGGAAATCGGTCTGCGCGAGTGGCTGATCGTCATCGGCATCATTGTCATCGCCGGTATTCTTTTCGACGGCTGGCGACGCATGCGTGGCGGCAAGGGCAAGTTGAAATTCCGTCTGGATCGCAGCTACTCCAACCTGCCCGATGAAGAGGGCGGCGCCGAGGTGCTCGGCCCTGCACGCGTGCTCGAAGGCCAGCACAAAGAGCCCGAGCTGGACGAAACCGACCTGCCTTCGATGAGCGCCCCGGTGCGCGAACGCGAGCGTGAGCGCGAAGCCAAACCGGCCAAGGCGGCCAAGCGCGGCAAACGTGCCCATAGCGAGCCACAGCAGGGCGACCTGAACCTGGCGGCCGACTCGCGTGAACCCGACCTGTTCGCCGAGGCCGACGATGACTACGCCGCCGAGAACAGCCGCAGCAGTGGCTCGTCTTCGTCCAGTACCAGCTCGGTCAAAGAGTTGCCGCCGGCTGAAGAAGTGCTGGTGATCAGCGTCATCTCCCGTGATGAAGGCGGCTTCAAGGGCCCAGCCCTGCTGCAGAACATTCTCGAGAGCGGTCTGCGCTTCGGCGAGATGGACATTTTCCACCGCCACGAAAGCATGGCTGGCCACGGCGAAGTACTCTTCTCGATGGCCAACGCGGTCAAGCCGGGTATCTTCGACCTGGATGACATCGACCATTTCAGCACCCGGGCGGTGAGCTTCTTCCTCGGTCTGCCAGGCCCACGTCATCCCAAGCAAGCCTTCGATGTGATGGTTGCCGCAGCGCGCAAGCTGGCCCATGAGCTCAATGGCGAGCTCAAGGACGATCAGCGCAGCGTGCTGACCGCGCAGACCATCGAGCACTACCGCCAGCGCATCGTCGAGTTCGAGCGCCGCGCGCTGACCCAGAAGCGCTGATCGCTCAAAGCTGTAACACCCGAGCGGGCGGATCCTGCCTCGATCCCGCCCGCGAATGATTCAAGCGCAAGAGCAGCCCCGGGGCTGCTCTTTTGCTTTGCAAGAGAAGATGACCATGAACGCCGAATCCCGAATCCATGAACTGCGTGCCGAGCTCGATCAGCACAACTACCGCTATTACGTGCTCGATGAACCCAGCGTTCCGGACGCCGAATACGACCGCTTGTTCAATGAGCTCAAGGCGCTGGAAGCCGAGCACCCGCACCTGGTAACCCCCGACTCGCCAACCCAGCGTGTCGGCGGTGCGGCGCTGGCGGCATTCAGCCAGGTGCGTCATGAGATCCCCATGCTCAGCCTGGGTAACGCCTTCGAGGAAAGCGACCTGCGCGAATTCGATCGGCGGGTGGTGGAAGGTCTCGATCAGCCAGGCGCGGTCGACTACAGCTGCGAGCCCAAGCTCGATGGCCTGGCGGTCAGCCTGCTGTACCGCGATGGCCAGTTGGTGCAGGGCGCCACCCGTGGCGATGGCAGCACCGGTGAAGACATCAGTGCCAACGTGCGGACTGTGCGCAACATCCCGCTCAAGCTGCAGGGCAGTGGTTGGCCGGCGGTGCTGGAGGTGCGTGGTGAAGTGTTCATGAGCAAGGCCGGCTTCGACCGGCTCAATGCCGCGCAAGCCGAAAGCGGCGGCAAGACCTTCGCCAACCCACGCAATGCTGCCGCTGGCAGCCTGCGTCAGCTGGATTCGAAAATTACCGCCAGCCGCCCGCTGGAGTTCTGCTGCTATGGCCTGGGCCAAGTGTCGGAAACTATCGGCGACAGCCATATCGGCATTCTTGAACAGCTCAAGGCCTGGGGCCTGCCGATCAGTCGCGAGCTCAAGCACGCCGCAGGCATCGAAGAGTGCCTGGCCTACTACCGCGACATCGGCGCCCGGCGCAATGATCTGCCCTATGAGATCGATGGCGTGGTGTTCAAGGTCAACAACCTGGCCTCCCAGCGTGAGCTGGGCTTTCGCGCCCGCGAGCCGCGTTGGGCGATCGCCCACAAGTTCCCGGCCATGGAAGAGCTTACCGAAGTGCTCGATGTCGAGTTCCAGGTCGGCCGTACCGGTGCGGTCACGCCCGTCGCGCGCTTGAAGCCGGTGAAGGTGGCCGGCGTGACGGTGTCCAACGCGACCTTGCACAACATGGACGAAATCGCCCGCCTGGGCCTGCGCATCGGTGACACGGTGATCATTCGCCGGGCCGGCGACGTGATCCCTCAGGTGATGCAGGTGGTGCTCGAGCGCCGCCCCAAGGATGCTCGCCCGGTGCAGGTGCCCAGCCAATGCCCGGTGTGTGGCTCGCAGGTCGAGCGCACCCAGCTGATCAAGCGCAGCAAGGGCAAGGAAACCACCAGCGAAGGCGCGGTGTATCGCTGCGTCGGCCGCCTGGCCTGTGCTGCGCAGCTCAAGCAGGCGATCATTCACTATGTTTCGCGCCGCGCCATGGATATCGATGGCTTGGGCGAGAAGAGCGTCGAGCAACTGGTCGACGAAGGCCTGATCCGCTCGCCAGCCGACCTGTACAGCCTCAAGTTCGAGCAAATTGTCGAGCTTGAAGGGTTTGCCGAGGTGTCCAGCAACAAACTGCTCGAAGCGATTGAGAACAGTAAACGGCCGAGCCTGGCGCGCTTCATCTATGCCCTTGGCATTCCTGATGTCGGCGAGGAGACTGCCAAGGTCCTGGCGCGCTCGCTGGGTAGTCTGGCGCGCGTACAGCAGGCGTTGCCGCAGGTGCTGACCTATCTGCCCGACATCGGCCTGGAAGTCGCCCACGAGATCCACAACTTCTTCGAAGACCAGCACAACCGCGACGTCATCCAGCAGTTGCTCGCCAGTGGCATGCAGTTGCAGGAAGAGGGCGAGCTGGCCGCGGAGTTCGCCGCCAGCACCACCTTGGCCGGGTTGATCGCCAAACTCGATATCGCCTCGGTCGGCCCGACCGGCGCTGAAAAGCTGGTGGCCAAGCTCGGTAGCCTGGACCAGATCATCCAAGCCGATGGCATCGATCTGCGCCAAGCCCTCAATACCAAGCAAGCCGATGCCGTGCGCGAGTTCTTCAAGAGCGAGGCCAATCAACAGTTGGCGCGTGCTATCGAAGCGCAGTTGCAGGCATTCGGCATGCACTGGGCCAGCGAGAAGAAAGTGGTCGAAGGGTTGCCCCTGGCCGGCCAGACCTGGGTGCTCACCGGCAGCCTGGAGCGCATGAGTCGTGATATCGCCAAGGACAAGCTGGAAAGCCTGGGGGCCAAGGTTGCCGGTTCGGTCTCCGGCAAGACCCACTGCGTGGTCGCAGGCCCGGGTGCCGGCTCCAAGCTGGCCAAGGCCAGCGAACTGGGGGTCAAGGTGCTGGATGAAGACGCGTTTATCGCCTTCTTGGCCGAGCAGGGCATCAGCGCCTGACCGCCCGACGGGACAAGTCATTGAGAAATGATGGTTTTTTCTTGAGGCAGAGGTTGTAACTTCGCCTCAGACCGGTACAATGGCGCGGCTCGTCACACGGCGAGCAGCGTAGTGGTGGCCCCATCGGTCCCCCCGCATTGATTACCCGTTTACCTGGTCAGGCCCGGAAGGGAGCAGCCAAGGCGGGGACATCGAGTGCCGGGGTGTGGCTGGTGGGGCCGCCTCCATTTCAGGGGTCGGAAAACGCTCCGCCTCCTTGCCCTGATAGTGTTTTCGCCGCCTCCTTGCGAAGAATTGTCATCACTTGCCTGCGTGGTAGGTGGCTGATCGTGTCTGACTTTTCGCAAGTTTGCCGGCGAGGTGGCCGGTTCAAGCGACGGCATCCCTAACGTCTAGGTCCGCATCCGACTGCGCTCAACAGCCAGCACGCCAGTAGCCGACAGTTTCATCAGTCGCTGAAATTTCGGGCACGCCAGATGGTCCTGCTCTGGACACGCCGCCGCATGGCGCAGCCCCTTGCTCATGGCCTGCAAGCGCGTGATCCGTGCATCGATCTCGTCAGCCTTGGCCACCAACATTTCGCGATTCACCTGCAAATCGACCAGCATGCTCGCCACTTCATCGAGCGAAAACCCGGCTGCCTGACCCAGGGCGATCAGTGCCAGGCGATCCACCACGTCGGCAGCGAACTGGCGGCGTTGGCCTTTGCCTGCGAGCGACTTGAGCAAACCTTTGTTCTCGTAGTAACGCAGCGTTGAAGCTGGTACCCCGGTGCGTTTGGCGACATCGGCGATGTCCATGCGTGGCCCCTTGACTTGAAGTTGACTTCAACTTCTATGCTGCGCGGCATTGGGCTTTTCCGTCAATCTGCCAAGGGTTTCGCCATGACTGCTACCACCTTGATGACTTGTATTGCGCTGATCGGCATCGGTGCCACGTTGGTCATGGACCTGTGGACGCTACTGCTCAAACGGCTGGGCGTGACCACGCTCAACTACGCCATGGTCGGGCGCTGGGCCGGGCATTTGCTGCAGGGGCGTGTGTATCACCCGGCCATCGCCAAGGCTGCGCCGGTCAGGCATGAGTTGGCCTGGGGATGGGCGCTGCACTACGCGACTGGCTTGCTGTTCGCAGCGCTGCTGGTCGGCCTGGTCGGGGAGGGCTGGCTACGCGCGCCGTCCCTGCTGCCTGGGTTGGGCTTCGGCTTGGCTTCGGTGCTGGTGCCGTTGTGTGTGGTGCAGCCGGCGTTTGGCGCAGGTCTGTTTGCCAGCAATACTCCCACACCGTTGCGAAACTGCGTGCGTAGCCTGGCCACGCATGGCGTGTTTGGTCTGGGCCTGTACCTCAGTGCATTGGGGCTTTCAGTGACTTGAGCCGCTGACGATCTGACCCGCAGCGTCCTGGCTGGTATAGCGCTGGACTATCCGTTCGACTTCTCCGGACTGCTTGATCCGCACCAGCGCCCTGAGCAGTGCCTGAGTGGGGAGGGTTGGATCGTTGCGCACCATGCAGCCCAACGATTGCTCCTCGAGCACGCCCTGTACGCGCAAGCGCTGCGCCGCAGGGAGTTGGCGGTTGAACCAGTGCAATGACAATTGGTTGCTCACGGCATAGCGGTAACGTCCGGCCTCGAGTTTTTGCAGGGCGAGTTGCTGGTTGCGGCTGTCTTCGCGGCGCAGCCGGCCCTGGCTGAACAGCGGATCAAGGGTCGGGTAGCGATAGCCCAGCACCGTGCCGATGGCCTGCGCTGGCAATTGCTCTGGGTTGATGGGGGCCAGGTCGGCGCTGCGGCTGACCAGCAAATCGCGCTGCTGGATCAACGGCACGCTCCAGACGTAGTTGCCCGGCCGCTCGATCAGCCAGTGGGTGGTGACATAACAGCGCACGTCGATATCGCCGTCTTCCAGCGCCTGTTGCAGGCGCAGGCGAGCCATCAGGTGGTACTCGGCGCGTACCCCGGCCTCGCGCGCGGCGGCTTGCATCAGGTCGAACAGAATGCCTTCGACCGGCTGTTGGTGCTCGATGCGGATCAGTGGCATGCTCCAGCTTTCGGCGACCGAGAAGCGCAGCACCGGCTGTTCGGCCAGGCTGTGAGTGGAGCACAACAGCAGGATCGCCAGGATTCGCCGCACGGTTTTCCTCCCTGATGACTACCTAGGGTCTGAGCCTAGTCGTGCGTTGCTTAGCTTAGACGAGATTGGCCGGGTGCAATTTTGCCCCCGCTCCGCTAGCATTAGCGATCTTCCGCTCGTTCAGTTTGCGATGGTTTTTTAATGAGTTATCAGGTTCTTGCACGAAAATGGCGTCCGCGCTCGTTCCGCGAAATGGTCGGCCAGACCCATGTGCTCAAGGCTTTGATCAACGCCCTGGACAACCAGCGCCTGCATCACGCCTACCTGTTCACCGGCACGCGCGGGGTCGGCAAGACCACCATCGCGCGGATCATCGCCAAGTGCCTGAACTGCGAAACCGGTATTACCTCGACCCCCTGCGGCACCTGTTCGGTGTGCCGGGAGATCGACGAAGGGCGTTTTGTCGACCTGATCGAGATCGACGCCGCCAGCCGCACCAAGGTCGAAGACACCCGCGAGCTGCTCGACAACGTGCAGTACGCGCCGAGCCGTGGGCGTTTCAAGGTCTACCTGATCGACGAAGTGCACATGCTTTCCACGCACTCGTTCAACGCCCTGCTCAAGACCCTGGAAGAGCCGCCGCCCTACGTCAAGTTCATCCTCGCTACCACTGACCCGCAAAAGCTGCCGGCGACCATTCTGTCGCGCTGCTTGCAGTTCTCTTTGAAGAACATGAGTCCGGAGCGAGTGGTCGAGCACCTGAGCCATGTGCTCGGTGCCGAGAACGTCCCCTTCGAAGAAGATGCCCTGTGGCTGCTTGGGCGTGCGGCCGATGGCTCGATGCGCGACGCCATGAGCCTGACCGACCAGGCCATCGCCTTCGGTGAAGGCAAGGTATTGGCCGCTGATGTCCGGGCGATGCTCGGCACGCTCGACCATGGCCAGGTGTACGGGGTGCTGCAGGCGCTGCTCGAGGGTGATGCGCGGGCGCTGCTGCAAGCGGTGCGTGATCTGGCCGAGCAGGGACCGGATTGGAGTGGCGTGCTGGCCGAGATGCTTAACGTGCTGCACCGCGTAGCCATTGCCCAGGCGCTACCTGAGGCGGTGGACAACGGCCAGGGCGACCGCGAGCGGGTGTTGAGCCTGGCTTCGGCGCTGCCCGCCGAGGATGTGCAGTTCTACTACCAGATGGGCTTGATTGGCCGCCGCGATTTGCCCTTGGCGCCGGATCCGCGCGGTGGCTTTGAAATGGTCCTGCTGCGCATGCTCGCGTTCCGCCCCGCCGATACCGACGACGCGCCGACCCCGGTGCTAAAGCCAGTGGGGATCAGCCAGGCCACAGCTGATTCTGCAAAACCGGTGGCAGCGCCAGCGCCGGTCGCTGAACCGCCTGTCATGTCAATGCCGGTCGAGGCGCACGAGCCTGTTGCAGCGCCTGTGACGGCGCAGCCTGCGGCGCTGGAGCCGGTTGCCGCACAGCCGGTTATCGAGCCTGAGCCCGCGCCAGAGGCGCCGGTTGCCGTCCAAGAGCCTGCGCCAATTGAGGAAGAGGTTGTCGATCTGCCGTGGGAGGAGGCGACAGTGCCGGCCGAGCCGGTGCCGCAAGCGCCTGCGCCTGTCGCGCAGCCTGCGCCGCAAGCCGGCCCGCCAAGCGATGACCAGCCGCCGTTCGATCCCTCTGCCTATGACGCTGTTGGCATGGATCGGGACGACGAGCCGCCGCTGGATGAAGATTACTACGCGCCCGAGTCTGATCCGGCAGGCTTCAGCTACCTGGATGAGTTGGCTGAGCATGTCCATGAGGCCGAGTCGGTCCCTGTTGCCGAGCCCCTGCCAGCCTCCAAGCCGGCCACCGGCCTTGCGCTGCAATGGCTGGAATTATTCCCGCAGTTGCCTGTGTCCGGCATGACAGGCAACATCGCGGCAAACTGTACCCTGATCGCTGCCGACGGCGATGACTGGCTGCTGCACTTGGACCCAGCCCAGGGCGCACTGTTCAACTCGACCCAGCAGCGGCGCCTCAACGAGGCGCTCAACCAGCACCTGGGCCGCACCTTGCAGCTGCGCATCGAGCTGATCCGCCCCGAGCAGGAGACGCCAGCGCAAGCGGCGGCGCGCAAGCGCTCGGAGCGCCAGCATGAGGCTGAAGTGTCGATCGAGCGCGATCCGCTCATCCAGCAGATGATCCGGCAGTTCGGCGCGACCGTGCGTCAGGATACTATTGAGCCTGTAGAGGCCCTGGTCAGCCAGGGCGATTGAACCGATATCCGTGCGGCCGGCAGCGTGCTTGGCCGCATCACATGACCCAATCGAGGTGTACCCCATGATGAAAGGTGGCATGGCCGGCCTGATGAAGCAGGCGCAGCAGATGCAAGAAAAAATGGCCAAGATGCAGGAAGAGCTGGCCAACGCTGAAGTGACTGGGCAATCGGGCGCGGGCCTGGTCAGCGTGGTGATGACCGGTCGTCATGACGTCAAGCGCATCAGCATCGATGACAGCCTGATGCAGGAAGACAAGGAAGTGCTCGAAGACCTGATCGCAGCCGCCGTCAACGACGCGGTACGCAAGGTCGAGCAGAACAGCCAGGAGAAAATGGGTGGCATGACTGCTGGCATGCAGTTGCCGCCAGGCTTCAAGATGCCGTTCTGACCCAGCGTTTTGCAAATGCGCTGTTTGATCTGACCTCATCGCCGGGCAAGCGCGCTCCTACACAATTGCGCAATTTCTGTAGGAGCGCGCTTGTCCCGCGATAGGGCCACAACGTCCAACAACGATGCCCCGCTCAACTTGCCGGCAAAAGATAACGCCGCACGTTTTTAGTTGAACGGTTAGTTAATAAAATGGCTTTAGCTGTTTTGCGACAACTCCACTGATCGTCGACAGGCCGCGGCAGTTGCCGCTTCGACTAAATCGCGCAACTTTCCCCCGTTCTCGAACACTTCAATCGCCGCCGCCGTCGTGCCATTTGGCGAAGTAACTGCCTGACGAAGTTCGGCGAAATCGGCATGCCGCTGCTGTTGCAAAGTTGCTGCGCCAAACGCAGTTTGCGCCGTCAGGGCACGTGCTAATTCAGCAGTAAGTCCAAGTTTGACTCCTGCTTGCGCCAGTGCCTCGCTGAACAAGTGATAATACGCCGGGCCACTGCCGCTGATGGCTGTAACCGCATCGAGCTGGCTCTCTGTCGCGACCCAGGAGGCCAAGCCAACCGCCTCGAACAACTGGCCGATCCTGGCGCGCTGACTCGCCTCCAGCTCATCGCCCGCATACAGCCCGGTGCAACCGGCGCCGGCCAGCACTGGAGTATTAGGCATGGCTCGCACTACCGGGCAGCGCTGCCTCAGGGCTGCACTCAAGGTCGCCTGGGTAACTCCCGCAGCCACCGAAATCACGCAGGCTTGCGCACATTGCCGGTCGCTGAGCCCTGCCAGGGCTTCACTGGCATAAGCCGGTTTAACGGCCAGCACGATCAGCTCGAAAGCCTCGTCGGGCACATCCGCCAGACGCGTATAACGACCTTCGCCGCCAGCGCCAGGTAGCCCCGGATCGACGATGCTCAACTGCTCGATCAAACCTGCGTTGAGCCACGCATCGCCCAACGCAGCGCCCATACGGCCATACCCAATAAACAGCGTTTTCACCGGCAAGTCCCCTTGGTTGTTGTTGTGATCTTTTTCCAGAGTAAGGGCTTTTTAAATCCGGGTGCAACTGGGTGCAACCACAAAAATCCAAAAACGAAAAAGTGCTGAGCAATACCAACTTGGTGACTGCGCAGTCGGATGCACCACTATGGCCTTTAAAGCAATTTCCGCTGTAAGCCTGAACCAAAACAGTGCATTTCTGCTGTGTTTTGAAAATAATTACGGGTTAAACGTTTAATCTGGGTTGTACCTTTTTTATAACTTTCACTAAGATCCGCTGGCATGGGTGCAACCTGGTTGCTCTTTGCCTTGCTCCACCCTGTGCTCGCCGACATAACATCAAAAAAACGGAGACTCGCATGACGCCGTCCAGTGCAACCCACACCGCGACCCAGGGGCGCGGCCGCGCTTTGGTCGCCAGCCTTACCGGCAGTTCCATCGAATGGTTCGACTACTTCCTCTACGGCACCGCCGCCGCGCTGGTATTCAACAAGCTGTTCTTCCCCAACTTCGATCCGGTGGTCGGGTTGTTGCTGGCTTACCTATCGTTTTCTCTGACTTTTTTCGTACGGCCCATCGGCGGGGTGATTTTCGCCCACATCGGCGACCGTATCGGGCGCAAGAAAACCCTGGTCATCACCCTGTCTCTGATGGGCGGTGCCACGGTGCTGATCGGCTGCTTGCCAACCTACGAGCACATCGGCGTCTGGGCTCCGATCCTGCTGATCGCACTGCGGGTAGTACAGGGCTTGGGCATTGGCGGGGAGTGGGGCGGGGCGCTGCTGTTGGCCTACGAATACGCCCCGGCCAAGCGTAAGGGTCTGTTCGGCAGCGTGCCGCAGGTGGGGGTTACCGTCGGCATGCTGCTGGCGACCATGGCGGTCAGCCTGATGGCCATGTTGCCTGAAGAGCAGTTCCTCAGCTGGGGCTGGCGAGTGCCGTTCGTGCTGAGCGCTGGCTTGGTGTTCCTCGGTTTGTGGATTCGTCACGGCCTGGATGAAACTCCGGACTTCAAGAAGGCCAAGGAGTCGGGTAACGTCGCCAAGATGCCCCTGGTGGAAACCCTGCGCGACCACTGGCGTGAAGTGCTGATCGCCGCTGGCCTCAAGGTGGTGGAAACGGCGCCTTTCTATATCTTCTCGACCTTCGTGGTCAGCTACGCGGTAAGTACCCTGGGCTATGACAAGGTCAGCACCCTGAATGCGGTGATGATCGCCGCGGCCGTGGCTTCGCTGATGATTCCGCTGATGGGCTGGCTGTCGGACAAGGTTGGGCGCAAGGCCGTCTACATCGGTGGCATATTGCTGATGGCGGCGTTCATCGTGCCGTACTTCAAACTGCTCGATACGCGCAGCACCTGGGGCCTGATGGTCGCCACGATCATCGCCTTCGGCGTGCTCTGGGCGCCGATCACTGCGGTGTTGGGCACCATGAGCTCGGAGATCTTCTCCACCCGCGTGCGCTACACCGGCATCACCCTCGGCTACCAGTTAGGCGCGGCACTGGCTGGCGGCACTGCACCGTTGATCGCCACCTACCTGCTCAGCCGCTACAACGGTGACTGGCAACCGGTGGCCCTGTATCTGTTGGGCACTGTCACTATCTCGCTGATTGCGGTGCTGGCCGTGCGCTCACCCAAGCGCGACGACCAAGACCCCGCCCTGCGCGGGGCGGTCAAGTCGACCTGAGTGACGGCCGTTGGTAAAGGCCCGGCCTGGCGTGAACGCGGGCCGGGCAGCCAGTGTCAATTGCAACACCAGGTAGGACAGTTGCCGCTGCGCTGTAGCTGATTTGACGCTGCCTGCCTTGGCCGGTATAAACCGCCTCTCATTGAACTGTCAGGCCTTTCCCATGAGCTTCAGCCCCCTCATCCGCCAACTGATCGACGCCCTGCGCATTCTGCCGGGCGTTGGTCAGAAAACTGCCCAGCGTATGGCCTTGCAATTGCTCGAGCGCGACCGCAGCGGCGGCCTGCGCCTGGCGCAGAGCCTGACCCAGGCGATGGAAGGCGTTGGCCATTGCCGCCAATGCCGGACCCTGACCGAGCAGGAGCTGTGCCCGCAGTGCGCCGACCCGCGCCGCGACGATACCCAGTTGTGCGTGGTGGAAGGGCCGATGGATGTCTATGCGGTCGAGCAGACGGGCTATCGCGGGCGTTACTTCGTGTTGAAGGGGCATCTGTCGCCGCTCGATGGCTTGGGGCCGGAGGCGATCGGCATTCCGCAGTTGATGGCGCGGATCGAGGAGCAGGGCAGTTTCAGCGAAGTGATCCTGGCGACCAACCCGACAGTGGAGGGCGAGGCGACCGCGCACTACATCGCCCAGTTGCTCAATGAGAAGGGCCTGGTCGCCTCGCGGATCGCCCATGGCGTGCCGCTGGGCGGCGAGCTGGAGCTGGTGGATGGCGGCACCTTGGCCCATGCCTTCGCTGGGCGTCGGCCGATTTCGCTGTGAGTCTGTAGCGGCCTTTTCGCGGGCAAGCCCGCTCCCACAGGTACCGCGTAGATCTATAGCTTTGCGCTGTGTCTGTGGGGCAAGCCTTTGCAGGGTGTCGGCCGATTTCGCTGTGAGGCTGTAGCGGCCTCTTCGCGGGCAAGCCCGCTCCCACAGGTACCGCGCAGACCTTTAGCTTTGCGCTGTGTCTGTGGGCTGGGCGTCGAGTGATTTGCCACAGGTACCGCGCAGACCTTGAGCTTTGTGCAATCCCTGTGGGAGCGGGCTTGCCCGCGAAGAGGCCGGAACTGACACCCGTCAAACCTTCATCCGTGGCATCTCGATCCGGTGCTCATGCACCCGCCGATACAGGGTCGCTCGTGAAATCCCCAGTGCCCGGGCCGCCTCCGCCGGCTTCCAGCGATGGCGAATCAACGCATCGAGCAGCATCTGTCGCGCCGGGCTGGAAACACTGGCCTGGGCAGCAGGTTCGACCTCTCCACGCACCTCTTGCGGTAAATCCTCAAGCCGCAGCTGGCCGCCATCACACACCGCACAGGCATAGCGTAGGACCTGGCGCAATTGCCTGAGATTACCTGGCCAGCGATAAGTCAGCAGCGCTTCCAACGCGGCATCGGCCAACATCACTTCAACGCCGCAGGCCTGCGCCTCTTCAGCCAGCATGCGATGAATCAGCCCGAGCCGGTCCGCCCGCTCACGCAGGGGTGGCAGCTCGAAGCGGGCATTGGCCAGGCGAAAGTACAGGTCCTCGCGGAAACGCCCCTCGCTGACCATCGCTGCCAAATCCCGGTGGGTGGCGCAAATCACCTGGATATCCACCCGCTCACGCCGCGCCGCCCCCAGGGGCGCTACTTCGCCCTCGGCCAATACGCGCAGCAGGCGGGTCTGCAGGCTCAGCGGCATATCACCAATCTCGTCGAGAAACAGCGTGCCGCCATCGGCCTGTTGCAGCAGCCCTTGCATGCCTTTGCTCGATGCCCCGGTGAAGGCGCCGGCGACATAACCGAACAGCTCGCTTTCGATCAGGCTTTCTGGAATCGCTGCGCAGTTGAGGGTAACGAAGGGGCCTGTGCGGCGTTGGCTTTGTCCATGTAGCTGGCGGGCAAACACCTCCTTGCCGGCGCCGGTCTCTCCTTGCACCAGCACCGCCAGGTTGCAGTCCTTGACCCGAGTGGCCAGGCGCAGGTGCTGCTCGATGCGTGGGTCCTGGGTGTGTTGCGGCGCCTGGGCGCGGGGACGCAGGCAACGCGGCGCACTGACTCGGCCATACAGTTGCCAGCCGGGCAGGCGCTGGGCACTGGCGTCACTGGCGCGACGTAGCTGATCGAGGTCGAACAGCTCGCCGATATGTTCCGGCAACCGCCCGTGGCGCTCGAGCAAGTGCTGGCGTGCCAGGCTGTTGAGCGCCTGCAGGCGGCCATCGCCATCCCAGGCCAGCAGGTAGTCTGGCTGGCTCTCGACATAGCCGGGCGTGCCATGGGCGCGCATCACCCAGTGGCCCTGGCTGCTGTGCATGAAGAAGGCGTTTTCGATCTCCCGCGCGGTCTGCTCCACCAATTGGCGAATCAGATGTTGGCTGCGGCGGTCATCTGGCGATTGCAGGGCCGACACATCGACCACCCCGAGCAACTCGCCCTGCGGGTCGAAAACCGGTGCTGCGGTGCAGGTCAGGCCAATGAAGGCGGCGCGAAAGTGATCGCGCTTGTGCACGGTGACCGGCGCCTTGTTGGTCAGCACTGCCGCTACCCCGCAGGTGCCTTCCTCGCCTTCCGACCAGCAGGTGCCCAGGTATAGCCCAGCCTTGCGGCAGTCGTTGCGAATCGCCGCTTCCACCCGGTAGTCGATGGTCCGCCCTTGGGCGTCGGTGAGCAGTACGCAGTAGTCGGCGCCGCTCACCCGGCCATGCAGGCGCGCCACTGCGTCGCTGGCGATACGCAGGAACAGTTCGGCGCGCTCGCGGCATTCGTTGAGCAGGTTCTGCGAAAGGATGCGTGGCCCCTGTTGGGAGCCGGGATCGAGACGGTACAGATCCATGGACCGGCGCCAGGAGTCGAGGATCAGCGCAGGCACCGGCGCCTGGGGCAGGCGATCGGCGTTCTTCACTACCCGGCTGACACAGTCGACATGGGCTCGGGAGTTCGCGGCAAGCATTGGGGCCTCCGGTTCTCGTGTTCTTGTCGTTATGCGGCCATTAAGCGCTTGTGGGCGAGCGGCGACAAGCGCCATGTGCTTGCCGGTGGCGCTGAGACGCTGCGTCTCAGCGTCTCGCCCAGCGCCTGGCCTGACCGGTACGCAGCGTCTCGCAGCGGCTGGCGCAGGGGCCTGTCTTGTCGCGCTGGAAGCGCTCTAGCTCGGCATCTGGCGCGTGTAGTTGCAAAGCTGGCACCGCCCTTGCTCTAGCCCTGGCAAACAAGAAAATGAGGTGCGCCATGCCGCAACCCGCGCCAATCGTCGGGATCATTGCCAACCCAGCTTCGGGCCGCGACCTGCGTCGCCTGACCGCTAACGCAGGGCTCTATTCCAGTACCGACAAGGCTTCGGCCATCCAGCGTCTGCTCGCAGCCTTCGGCGCCACCGGCATCGCCCAGGTGCTGTTGCCAACCGATATGACCGGGATCGCCGCCGCTGTGCTCAAGGCCAGCGGCGGCCCAGTTGCCCGCGACCAGCATTGGCCGGCGCTGCAGGTGCTCGATCTGCCACTGACCCAGACGGTCGCCGATACCCGTCTGGCCGCGCGCTGGATGGTCGAGCGCGGCGCCAGCCTGATCGCGGTACTGGGCGGCGATGGCACGCATAAGGCGGTGGCAGCCGAGGCCGGTGACGTGCCGCTGTTGACCCTTTCCACCGGCACCAACAATGCCTTCCCGGAGCTGCGCGAGGCGACCAGCGCCGGCCTTGCGGGTGGCCTGGTGGCCAGTGGTCGCATTCCCTCCAGCATCGGCCTGCGTCGCAACAAGCGCCTGCTGGTGCGCGTGCCCGAGCAAGGCCTGTGCGAATGGGCCTTGGTCGAAGTGGCCGTCTCCCCACAGCGTTTCGTCGGCGCGCGCGCATTGAGCCGCAGCGAAGACTTGGCAGAAGTGTTCGCCTGCTTCGCCGAACCCCACGCGATTGGCCTGTCGGCGCTCTGCGGGCTGTGGTGCCCGGTGTCGCGCCAGGCCGCGGAAGGCGCCTGGGTGCGCCTGCATCCCGGCGCTGAGCAGGCCCTGTTGGCGCCGCTGGCCCCCGGCCTGCTGCAAGGCTGCGGGATCACCGCCAGCGGCGCACTCACGCCCGGCGTCGCCTACTCATTGAGCCTATCCACCGGCACCCTGGCCCTGGATGGCGAACGCGAGATCGAGTTCGCCGAGCACGACACCCCCACCATCACCCTCGACCATCGAGGCCCGCTGACCATCGACGTCGAGGCCGTGCTGGCGCATGCCGCCCGTCATCACCTGCTGGCGGTACCGCGCGGTCACCGGCAGCTCCCTGCAAACCTGTGTTGAGACAACCCTGGAGAACAACAAGATGTCCACTCACCTCAGTTCCGAGCAATTGCTCCACGCCTATCAAGTGATGCGCACGATCCGTGCCTTCGAAGAGCGTCTGCATGTGGAGTTTGCCACCGGCGAAATCCCCGGTTTCGTTCATCTGTACGCCGGCGAAGAAGCGTCGGCGGCCGGCGTCATGGCGCATCTGCGCGATTCCGACTGTATTGCCTCCAACCACCGTGGCCACGGCCATTGCATCGCCAAGGGCGTCGATGTGTACGGGATGATGGCCGAAATCTACGGCAAGAAGACCGGCGTGTGTGGCGGCAAGGGCGGCTCGATGCACATCGCTGACCTGGAGAAGGGCATGCTCGGCGCCAATGGCATCGTCGGGGCCGGTGCGCCGCTGGTCGCGGGCGCAGCCCTGGCGGCCAAGCTCAAGGGCCGCGATGACGTTTCGGTGGCCTTCTTCGGCGATGGCGGCTCCAACGAGGGCGCGGTGTTCGAGGCGATGAACATGGCCTCGATCATGAACCTGCCGTGCATCTTCGTGGCCGAGAACAACGGCTACGCCGAGGCTACCGCGTCGAACTGGTCGGTGGCCTGTGACCATATCGCCGACCGCGCGGCAGGCTTTGGCATGCCCGGGGTCACCATCGATGGCTTCGACTTCTTCGCCGTGCACGAAGCCGCTGGCGCTGCCATCGAGCGCGCCCGTGCCGGCCAAGGCCCGTCGCTGATCGAGGTCAAGCTGACCCGCTATTACGGCCACTTCGAGGGCGATGCACAAACCTACCGCGCCCCGGATGAAGTGAAGAACCTGCGCGAAACCCGCGACTGCCTGCTGCTGTTCCGTAACAAGACCACCCGTAGCGGCGTGCTCAGCGCCGAGCAACTCGATGCCATCGATGCCCAGGTCGAAGACCTGATCGAGGACGCCGTGCGCCGCGCCAAAGCCGACCCCAAGCCGCAACCGGCCGACCTGCTCACCGACGTCTACGTCGCCTATCCCTGACTCCGGCACAACAACAACGACAGGAGAATCATCATGGCAAGAAAGATCAGCTACCAGCAGGCCATCAACGAGGCCCTGGCCCAGGAAATGCGCCGCGACACGAGCGTGTTCATCATTGGTGAGGACGTGGCCGGCGGAGCCGGTGCGCCTGGCGAGGACGATGCCTGGGGCGGTGTGTTAGGGGTGACCAAGGGTCTTTACCACCAGTTCCCCGGTCGGGTGCTGGATGCACCTTTGTCGGAGATCGGCTACGTCGGGGCTGCAGTGGGCGCGGCCACCCAGGGCCTGCGTCCGGTGTGCGAACTGATGTTCGTCGACTTCGCGGGTTGCTGCCTGGACCAGATCCTCAACCAGGCGGCCAAGTTCCGCTACATGTTCGGCGGCAAGGCGGTGACCCCGCTGGTGATGCGCACCATGGTCGGCGCCGGCCTGCGCGCCGCCGCCCAGCATTCGCAGATGCTCACCTCGCTGTGGACCCACATCCCCGGCCTGAAAGTGGTCTGCCCCTCTTCGCCGTATGACGCCAAGGGCTTGCTGATCCAGGCGATTCGCGACAACGACCCGGTCATCTTCTGCGAGCACAAACTGCTCTACAGCATGCAAGGCGAGGTCCCCGAGGAGCTCTACACCGTGCCCTTCGGAGAAGCCAACTACCTGCGCGACGGCGACGACGTGACCCTGGTGACCTACGGGCGCATGGTCCACCTGGCCATGGAGGCGGCCAACAACCTCGCGCGCCAGGGCATCGACTGCGAAGTGCTGGACTTGCGCACCACCAGCCCGCTGGATGAAGACAGCATCCTGGAAAGCGTGGAAAAAACCGGTCGGCTGGTAGTGATCGACGAGGCCAATCCACGCTGCTCGATGGCCACCGACATCAGCGCGCTGGTGGCACAGAAAGCCTTCTCATCGCTCAAGGGGCCGATCGAGATGGTCACCGCGCCGCACACCCCGGTGCCGTTCTCCGATGCCCTGGAAGACCTGTACATCCCCACTGCGGCGAAGATCGAGGCTGCCGTGCGCAAGGTCATCGAAGCTGCAAGGAGCGCCGCATGAGCCAGATCCATACCCTGACCATGCCCAAATGGGGCCTGTCGATGACCGAGGGCCGGGTCGACACCTGGCTCAAGCAGGAAGGCGAGCAGATCAACAAAGGCGATGAAGTGCTGGATGTCGAGACCGATAAGATCAGCAGTAGCGTCGAGGCGCCGTTCAGTGGCGTGCTGCGCCGGCAGGTGGCCAAGCCTGACGAGACCTTGCCGGTCGGTGCGCTGCTGGCAGTGGTGGTCGAGGGCGAGGCGCAGGAGGCTGAGATCGATGCGGTGGTACAGCGCTTTCAGGCCGAGTTCGTGGCCGACGGCGGTGCCGATCAAGCCCAGGGGCCGACGTCGCAGAAGGCTGAGGTCGGCGGCCGGCTGTTGCGCTGGTTCGAGCTGGGCGAGGGCGGCACGCCGCTGGTGCTGGTGCATGGCTTTGCTGGCGACCTGAACAATTGGCTGTTCAATCATCCGGCGCTGGCGGCCGAGCGTCGGGTCATCGCGCTCGATCTGCCCGGTCATGGTGAGTCGGCCAAGGCTCTGCAACGGGGCGATCTGGATGAATTGAGTGACGCGCTGCTGGCGCTGCTCGATCACCTCGACATTCCCCGCGCCCACCTGGCAGGGCACTCGATGGGCGGCGCGGTCAGCCTCAACCTGGCGCGCCTGGCACCCCAGCGGGTGGCCAGCCTGAGCCTGATTGCCAGCGCCGGCTTAGGCGCGCAGATCAATGGCCAGTACCTGCAGGGCTTCGTCGAGGCGGGCAATCGCAATGCGCTCAAGCCACACATGAGCACGCTGTTTGCCGATCAGGGCCTGGTAACCCGGCAGATGCTCGAGGACATGCTCAAGTTCAAGCGCCTGGAAGGCGTCGACAGCGCCCTGCGGCAACTGGCGGCGAGCATCGCCGAGGGCGATCGCCAGCGTCACGACTTGCGCGGGGTGCTTGGGCAACATCCGGCCCTGGTGGTTTGGGGCAGCCAGGACGCGATCATCCCCGCCAGCCACAGCCAAGGCGTGGAAGCCGAAGTGCTGCTGATCGACGGGGTTGGGCACATGGTCCAGATGGAGGCTGCCGAGCAGGTCAACCAAGCCTTGCAGGCGTTCCTGCGCAAACACTGAGTCACTTACGTGAGCCTGGAGACAACAATAATGAACGACCTGAGCCACACCCATATGCGCGCCGCCGTCTGGCATGGCCGCCACGATATTCGCGTCGAACAGGTACCGCTGCCGGACGATCCGCCGCCTGGCTGGGTGCAGATCAAGGTGGATTGGTGCGGGATCTGCGGCTCGGACCTGCACGAATACGTCGCAGGCCCGGTGTTCATACCGGTCGAGGCGCCGCATCCGCTGACCGGGATCCAGGGGCAATGCATCCTGGGTCATGAGTTCTGCGGCGAGATCGCCAAGCTCGGCGAGGGTGTCAGCGGCTACGCCGTCGGCGATGCAGTGGCGGCCGATGCCTGCCAGCATTGCGGCAGCTGCTATTACTGCACCCATGGCTTGTACAACATCTGCGAAAAGCTGGCTTTTACCGGGCTGATGAACAACGGTGCCTTTGCCGAGCGAGTGAATGTACCGGCCAACCTGCTGTACCGCTTGCCAGAAGGTTTCCCGCGTGAGGCGGGGGCGTTGATCGAGCCACTGGCGGTGGGCATGCATGCAGTGAAGAAGGCCGGCAGCCTGCTGGGGCAGAACGTGGTGGTGGTCGGTGCGGGCACCATCGGCCTCTGTACCATCATGTGTGCCAAGGCGGCGGGCGCGGCGCAGGTGATCGCCCTGGAAATGTCCTCGGCACGTAAGGCCAAGGCCCTGCAAGTGGGCGCCAGTGCCGTGCTCGACCCCAGCCAATGCGATGCCCTGGCCGAGATCCGCGGGCTAACGGCGGGGCTGGGCGCGGATGTGAGTTTTGAGTGTATCGGCAACAAGCACACCGCCAAGCTTGCCATCGATGCCATTCGCAAAGCGGGCAAGTGCGTGCTGGTGGGGATCTTCGAGGAGCCCAGTGCGTTCAACTTCTTCGATCTGGTCTCGACCGAGAAACAGGTGCTTGGGGCGTTGGCCTACAACGGCGAATTTGCCGATGTGATTGCCTTCATTGCCGATGGGCGTCTGGATATCCGCCCGCTGGTGACGGGGCGCATTGGCCTGGAGCAGATTGTCGAGCTGGGGTTCGAGGAGTTGGTCAACAACAAGGAGGAGAATGTGAAGATCATCGTTTCGCCGGGCGGGCGCTGATCTCTGGCGTTTGATAGGGCCTCATCGCGGGGCAAGCCCGCTCCCACGCCAATCTGTGTCTAGCGCCAACCTGTAATAGCCACTTGGCAGCACTATTGTGGCAGCGCTATCGTGGGAGCGGGCTTGCCCCGCGATCAGGCCAGCCAGGCTGGCCCATCAATCAACTGAACGCACTCAGTATTCGCTCAGCGAAAACTCAGTCAGGCAGAACGTCGGCACACCCGCCGCCTGCAGCCGACGCGAACCTTCCAGCTCCGGCAGATCGATGATCGCCGCCGCCTCGAACACTTCAGCACCCGTGCGACGCACCAGATTGGCAGCTGCCAGCAAGGTGCCGCCGGTGGCGATCAAGTCATCGAAGATCAGCACCGAATCGCCTTCGCACAGGCTGTCGGCATGCACTTCCAGGAAGGCCTCGCCATATTCGGTCTGGTAGCCCTCAGAGAGCACGTCAGCCGGCAGCTTGCCCTGCTTGCGGAACAGGATCAGCGGCTTGTTCAGTTGGTGGGCGATGATCGAGCCAATCAGAAAGCCGCGCGCATCCATGGCGCCGATATGGCTGAATTCGGCCTCGACATAACGCTCGATGAACTGGTCGGCCACATAGCGCAAGCCGCGCGGCGACTGGAACAACGGCGTGATATCGCGGAAGATCACCCCCGGTTTGGGAAAGTCCACTACCGGGCGGATCAGGGCTTTGAGGTCGAAGGTGTCGCTGTGCATGGAAGGGGTATCCTGAAAAACCAAGCAGCAAGTATACCCCGAACCGTTAGCTTCAGACTTCGATTGCACCGCCCGCCAATGCACACAGCTGGATCGGGTCGAGGATATGCACTTCCTTGCCTTCGGCAGTGATCAGACCGTTTTGCTGGAAGCGGGTGAACACTCGCGAAACGGTTTCTACCGCCAGGCCTAGGTAATTGCCAATCTCGTTGCGCGACATGCTCAGGCGGAACTGGTTGGCCGAATAACCGCGGGCGCGGAAGCGCGCCGACAGGTTGACCAGGAAGGTGGCGATGCGCTCGTCGGCGGTTTTTTTCGACAACAGCAGCATCATTTGCTGGTCGTCGCGGATTTCCCGGCTCATCACCCGCATCAGCTGGCGACGCAACTGCGGCAGTTGCACCGACAGCTCATCGAGGCGCTCGAAGGGGATCTCGCAGACCGAAGTGGTCTCCTGGGCCTGGGCCGAGACCGGATAGGCTTCGGTGTCCATGCCGGACAGGCCGACCAGCTCGCTGGGCAGATGGAAGCCGGTGATCTGCTCTTCGCCGCTGTCGCTCAGGCTGAACGTCTTCAGGGCGCCGGAGCGTACTGCATAGACCGAGCCGAAATTGTCACCCTGGCGGAACAGGAACTCGCCCTTCTTCAGCGGGCGGCCGCGCTTGACGATTTCATCCAGTGCATCCATGTCTTCAAGGTTAAGGGACAGGGGCAGGCACAGGGGGGCCAGGCTGCAATCCTTGCAGTGGGCCTGGTTGTGTGGGCGCAGTTTAACTGGCTCGGACATTTCTTCGATCCTTGTGGGAAAGCACACATAAGCCGTAAGGATAACCGACGGCATAGGCTGTAGGCCAGCTTGCGCTATTTTGGTGCGCGCTGACCGAGCTGCGATTCTGGTTGGCCGCAGCCTGTCACTGGCCAATAGTGTGCTCGCCACGCGAGGATGTCCATGCGGTTGATCGTCTCGCTGTACGTCAGATCACCCGCGAAAAGCGCTGACGATTGTGCAGCCCCAGGTAGGCATCGAACACCATGCACACCGAGCGTACCAGCAGCCGCCCAGCCGGCAGGACCTTGATGCGCTTGCTGTCCAGGCTGATCAAGCCGTCGCGGTGCATGGCCTGCAGTTCAGGCCACAGCGCATTGAAATAGCCGCGAAAATCCAGCGTGAACTGCCGCTCGATCTGCTCGAACTCCAGCTCGAAGTGGCAGATCAACTGCTGGATCACCGCCCGCCGAATACGATCGTCCTGATTGCACAGCAACCCGCGCTGGGTCGCCAATTGCGCGCTGGACAGGGTCTCTTTGTAGGTGTTCAGGTCGCTGCTGTTCTGGCAGTACAAATCGCCGATCTGGCTGATCGCCGAAACCCCCAGGCCGATCAGATCGCAGTGACCATGGGTGGTGTAGCCCTGGAAGTTGCGTTGCAGGGTGCCTTCTTCCTGGGCGATGGCCAACTCGTCGTCCGGCAGGGCGAAGTGGTCCATGCCGATGTAGCGATAACCCGCGTTAGTCAGTTGCTCGATGGTGGCGTGGAGCATCTCAAGCTTCGCTGCCGGGGCCGGCAAATCGTTGCTGTCGATGCGCCGCTGGGGCATGAAGCGTTCAGGCAGGTGCGCGTAGTTGAACACCGACAGCCGATCTGGCTGCAGGCGGATCACCTCTTCGACGGTGCGGGCAAAGCCTTCCGGGGTCTGCTTGGGCAGGCCGTAGATCAGGTCGAGGTTGACCGAGCGGAACTGCAAGGTGCGCGCCGCCTCGATCAGCGCGCGGGTCTGCTCCAGGCTCTGCAGGCGGTTGACCGCACGCTGCACGACCGGATCGAGATCCTGCACGCCGAGGCTGACCCGATTGAAGCCCAGTTCGCGCAGCAGGCCCATGGTCGACCAGTCGGCTTCACGCGGGTCGATCTCGATGCCGTAGTCGCCAGAATCGTCGTCGAGCAGGTGGAAGTGCTGGCGCAGGCTGGCCATCAGCTGGCGCAGCTCGACGTGACTGAGGAAGGTTGGCGTGCCGCCGCCAAAGTGCAGTTGCTCAACCTTTTGCTTGGGGTCCAGGTGGCAGGCGATCAGTTGGATCTCCTGCTCCAGGCGTTGCAGGTAGGGCAGGGCCCGCGCACGGTCCTTGGTGATCACCTTGTTGCAGGCGCAGTAGTAGCAGATGTTGGCGCAGAACGGCACGTGCACGTACAGCGACAACGGCCGCACCGCCCGCCGGCTCTCGCGCAGGGCGTGGAGCAGGTCGAACGAGCCCACCTCGCTGTGCAGTTGCACCGCGGTTGGGTAAGAGGTGTAGCGAGGGCCGGCCAGGTCGTAGCGGCGGATCAGGTCGGCATCCCAACGCAGGTCGTCGAGCATGAGGGTAGTCCCCGGTATAGGAGCAGCAGTGTCCGGAGTCTAGGGGGGGCGGTAACAATTCATGTTGATTTGTATCAACGGGCGTTGGGGCATGGGCGCTGTGCAGCCGCCTGGCTTGCTCAGTGGCCCATGAGCCAGTGCTGGTGCGGCCCTGGCAGTGTCCACAAACCAAACATGATCACCAGCAAGCCACCGGCCATGCGTACGCTGCGTCGGCGTAGCAGGGCATTGACCCGCTCTGCGGCGAGCCCTGTGGCCAGCAACACCGGCCAGGTGCCCAGGCCAAACGCCAGCATCAGCGCCGCGCTGTAGCCGGCATTGCCTTGACTCGCCGCCCACAGCAGGGTGCTGTACACCAGTCCACAGGGTAGCCAGCCCCACAGTGCGCCGAGCAGCAGCGCTCGGGGCAAGCTCGATACCGGCAACAATCGCGTGGCCAGCGGCTGAATATGCCGCCACAGCCCGCGCCCAAGAGCTTCGATGCGGGTCAGCCCGCTCCACCAACCGGCCAGGTACAGGCCCATGGCGATCAACAGCAACGCCGCCGCCACCCGCAGCCCCTGGGCCGCCGGGCTGCTGGCCACGGCCCAACCGGCCAGGCCGAGCAGCAGGCCTGCGCAGGTGTAGCTAAGGATACGGCCGAGGTTGTAGGCCAGCAGCAGGCGCAGGCGCCGCCCGCGTTGCTCTGGGGGGATGGCCAGCGTCAAGGCGCCCATCAGGCCGCCGCACATGCCCAGGCAGTGGCCGCCACCGAGCAGGCCGAGTACCAGGGCTGAGCCAAGCAGAGGCAGCAGGTCAGCCACGAGGGGGTTGGTCCTCGTCTTTGGGCTTGTCGCCATCGGCTTTGACCGCGGCCTGGTGCTGTGGGTCCTGGTCGTCGAACAGGATGCTGTGCGCGGGGCTGTCGAGGTCGTCGTACTGGCCGCTGTCCACCGCCCAGAAGAAGATGTACACGGCCACACCAACGATCAGCAGGGCTGCGGGGATCATGATGTAGAGGGCAGGCATACGGTCATCCTTCAGTAACTGTCATCGCGGGGCGGTTCAGGCCAGCGATTGCAGCGTGGCAGCGGGCTTGCCCGGCGATAAGGCGTCGTCTTTGAGCCGGGTCAGGCGCAGGGCATTGAGCACCACGATCAACGAACTGAGCGACATGCCGATGGCAGCCCAGACCGGGGTGATCCAGCCCAGGGCGGCAAACGGCAACATCAGGCCATTATACAGCGTCGCCCACAGCAGGTTCTCGAGGATATTACGCCGGGTCCGGCGGGCCAGGTCGAAGGCTTGCGCCAACGCTTGCAGGCGATTGGACAGCAGCACTGCATCGGCGCAGGTCTTAGCCAGGTCAGTGGCCGAGCCCATGGCGATGCTGATGTCGGCTGCGGCCAGCACCGGCACGTCATTGACCCCGTCGCCGAGCATCAGCACCTTGCGCCCTTCGGCCTGCAGCGCGCGCAGGCGTGCCAGTTTGTCGTCCGGACGCAGGCCGCCAATGGCCTGGTCGATGCCCAGTTGGGCGGCCACTTCGGCGACCATCGGCGAGCTGTCGCCTGACAGCAGCAGTGTCTGCCAGCCGCGCGCCTTGCAGGCCTCGAGCAGATCCTTGGCATCCTCGCGCAGGCGATCGTCCAGGCCGAACCAGGCCAGTGGGCCTTGGCGGTCGCCGAGCAGCAGCCACTGGCCACGCGGCTCGGGTACGACAGGTATTTCAGCGCCGCTCAGGGCGCAGACGAAGCTGGCCTGGCCAATGCGCAGGCGCTGGCCGTCGACGGCGCCCTCAAGGCCCAGGCCTGGCACGTTCTGTACCTGCTCGGCAGGCTGCGCAGCGCGGCCGAAGGCGCGGGCGATGGGGTGTTCGGAGCGGTTTTCCAGGGCAGCGGCAAGCGCCAGGCAGCGGTCGGCAGCGAGCGCGCCCAGCGGGCGAATGCTGCGCAGCGCCAGGCGGCCTTCGGTGAGGGTGCCGGTCTTGTCGAAGATCACCGTGTCGATCTGGTTCAGCCCTTCCAGCACATGGCCGCGGGTGACCAGCAGACCGAGCTTGTGCAGGGTGCCGGTTGCGGCGGTCAGTGCAGTGGGAGTGGCCAGCGACAGCGCGCAGGGGCAGGTCGCGACCAACATGGCCAGGACGATCCAGAACGCCCGCGACGCGTCCAGTTGCCACCAGAGCAGGCCGATAGCGGCTGCGGCGACCAAGGTGAACAGCAAGAACCACTGCGAGGCACGGTCGGCGATCTGCGCCAGCCGCGGTTTCTCCGACTGGGCGCGCTCCAGCAGCCGGACAATCGCCGACAGGCGTGTTTCCTGGCCAAGCGCCTCGACCTCGACGGTGAGGGTGCTTTCTACATTGAGCGTGCCCCCCGTCACCCGGTCGCCAGCGCGCCGCGCCAGCGGCAGGTACTCGCCGGTCAGCAGCGACTCGTCGATGCTCGAGCGGCCTTCGATGATCCGCCCATCGGCGGGAATCACCGCGCCGGGCAGCACTTGTACCTGATCGCCCCGTTGCAGCTCGGCCAGCAGGATGCGCTCGCTGCGCCCGTCGCGGTCCAGCCGCAGGCAGGAACTGGGCAGCAGGTTGACCAGTTGCGCGGTGGCGGCGGCGGTGCGTTCGCGGGCGCGGCGCTCCAGGTAGCGGCCAGTAAGCAGAAACAGCGCGAACATGCCGACGGTGTCGAAGTACAGCTCGCCACTGCCAGTGATTGCCGTCCAGATCCCGGCGCCGTACGCCAGGGCGATGGCCAGTGAGACCGAAACGTCCATGGTCAGGTGGCGGGTGCGCAGGTCGCGAGCAGCGCCCTTGAAGAACGGTGCGCAGCTGTAGAAGACGATCGGCGTGGTGAGAAACAGCGCGATCCAGCGCAGGATGGTGTGCAGTTCAGCGCTCAGGTCGATGTTGAATTCGGGCCAGGTAGCCATGGTCGCCATCATCGCCTGGAACCACAGCAGGCCAGCCACGCCCAGGCGGCGCAGGGCGCTGCGGTTTTCCCGGGCCAGTTGCTCGGCGGCCTGGTCGGGCTGGTACGGGTGGGCGGCATAGCCGATGTGGCGCAGCTCGGCCATCAGCTTGGACAGGGGCAGTTGGCGGTCGTCCCAGCTGATCAGCAAACGATGGTTGGACAGGTTGAGTCGCGCATCGGCGACCCCGTC
Organism: Pseudomonas sp. BT-42-2; assembly: GCF_025847435.2. Lineage (NCBI taxonomy): Bacteria > Pseudomonadati > Pseudomonadota > Gammaproteobacteria > Pseudomonadales > Pseudomonadaceae > Pseudomonas > Pseudomonas sp. BT-42-2. The sequence continues at coordinate 191,892 of NZ_JAOYTM010000009.1, read as the reverse complement.
CAGGTTGCGCAGGTGCTTTTCGATCAGCCAGCCACAGGCGGCGCAGCTGATGCCTTCGACCATCAGCGTCGCTTCGGCGAGGTCATCGGCATGGTGCACGAAGGTCTGCTGTACATCGCTGCGGTCGTACAGCGCCAGTTCATCCTGCAACTGTTGCGGCAGGGCTTCGGGGTTGGCGCTGGTCTGGCTGCGGTGTTGGTAATAGTGCTCAAGGCCACCGGCAACGATGGATTCGGCCACCGCCTGGCAACCGGGGCAGCAGAATGCGCGGGGTTCACCAAGGACCACGGCGCTAAAGCGACTGCCGGCAGGGACGGGCAGGGCGCAGTGGTAGCAGGGGGTGGGCTGGGTCACAGGTCTACTGCCTTGCACAATTTGCTTTGGAGAACGCGCATGCAGCCCGCTCCCACGTGTCCAGCTCCCACGTGTCCCGTGCCCACGCGGTGATATACGCAAGCCAAACTCATGGCATTACTCACTGCTGACGCTCAGCCCCTTGCAGGGCCTCGTCACCCAGCTCCAGGGTCAGCCCATGCTCGACCTTTTCCTCCTCGAACAAGCGCCAGACATGACCATCCTGGCTGCCCAGCAGTTCGACGAAGCGCCGCCCCTCGACCTTGTCATCCAGTTGGCCGACATAACGCCCCGGCTCGCTGCGGGCCAGCGTTACCTTGCGGTCTTTGTCCGGCTGGGTCGGCGAGATCAGGTTCAATTCCAGCGTCTGCGGATCGCTGTTACCGGTCAGGCGCAGCTCGACTTCGCCGGTCAGCTCGTCCAGGTACACCCGCGCCTTGAGGTTGAGGGTCTGCGCCAGCAGCTCGCGGTCCAGTGAGCGGTTGATGCCTTTGCCGGCTTCGTAGTAGTTGTCGTTGACCAGGTTGTCCGGGTTGCGCACGGCAATGCTGACCATGGTCAGGCTCAGGCACACCGAGGTGGTCAGGATAGCGATGATGATCCAGGGCCAGAGGTGCTTGTACCAGGGGCTGGTGGCGGTGGCAGGCATGCAGCGATTCCTTAGCGTATTTGCGGGCCGATGAAACGGCTCTTGGCTTCAACCTGGGTGCCGTTGTCGTCGGCGTCCCTGAGGATGAACATGACTTCGTTGGTGGTCGAGGGCAACTGCTCGGGGGCAACCGACAACTGCACCGGCAGGCTGACGATATCACCGGCGGCAACGCGAATCTCGCGGTGGCCTTCAAGCTTCAGGTCCGGCAGGCCAGTGGCGTCGAGCACGTAGACGTGGTCGCGCTGATCCTTGTTCATCACCTTGAGGCTGTAGACGTTTTCGATCCGTCCCTGGGCGTTCTCGCGGTACAGCACGCGGTCCTTGCTGACATCGAAACCGACCAGCGAGCGGGTGGCGAAGGCTGTGCCCAGGACGCCGATCATCACCAGCAACACCAGCGCATAGCCGATCAGGCGCGGGCGGGCCAGGTGGGTCTTCTGGCCCGACAGGTTGTGTTCGGTGGTATAGCTGATCAGGCCCCGGGGGTAGTTCATCTTGTCCATGATGCTGTCACAGGCGTCGATGCACGCCGCGCAGCCGATGCACTCGATCTGCAGGCCGTCGCGGATGTCGATGCCAGTCGGGCAGACCTGCACGCACATGGTGCAGTCGATACAGTCGCCCAGGCCCTTGGCCTTGTAGTCGAGGTCTTTCTTGCGTGGGCCACGGGTTTCGCCGCGGCGCGGGTCGTAGGAGACGATCAGCGTATCCTTGTCGAACATCACGCTCTGGAAACGCGCATACGGGCACATGTACACGCACACTTGCTCGCGCAACCAGCCGGCATTGCCATAGGTGGCCAGGGTGAAGAAACCGACCCAGAAGTAGGCCCAGCCGTCAGCTTGGCCGGTGAAAAACTCGGTCACCAGTTCGCGGATGGGCGAGAAGTAGCCGACGAACGTCACCCCGGTGACGAAACCGATCAGCAGCCACATGCTGTGCTTGGCCGTCTTGCGCAGCAGCTTGTTGGCGCTCATCGGTGCGCGGTCGAGTTTCATGCGTTGGTTGCGGTCGCCTTCGGTGACCTTTTCGCACCACATGAAGATCCAGGTCCAGACGCTCTGCGGGCAGGTGTAACCGCACCAGACGCGGCCGGCGAACACGGTGATGAAGAACAGGCCGAAGGCGGCGACGATGAGGATCCCGGAGAGCAGGATGAAGTCTTGCGGCCAGATGGTCGCGCCAAAGATGTAGAACTTGCGCTCAGGCAGGTTCCACCAGACCGCCTGGTGACCGCCCCAGTTCAGCCACACGGTGCCGAAGTAGAGCAGGAACAGGACAGCGCCGCCGACCATGCGCAGGCGGCGGAACACCCCGGTGAAGGCACGGGTGTAGATTTTTTCACGGGCAGCGTAGAGGTCGACAGAGTCCTTTCCTTGTTTGGCAGGCGGGGTGACATCATGTACCGGAATTTGCTTGCTCATCATCAAGTCCCACGGCAGTGGTAAATGCCGCGGCCAGTGCATGCCGGCCGCGGTCAGGTGTAGTAGGCGCCTGCGAGCATGATACGCCCGTCATGGCGCCTAGGTTCACCCTGCGACTTTTGGTCGCATTGGGTAAAGCGTTGGGTTGGTGTATGCGATGTTCATTTGATGTGGATCAATTGACAGTCCACATGAACATTGCGTTTAGTTGCTGCCTTCATGGCTTATACAGTTGCAACTGGTCGATCTCCTCGGCTGAGCGCCAGTCGTTGCCCCGCACCAGGCGTACGCTCAGGCTGTCGGCGCTGTCGTTCAGTTCTGCGATCAGGTAGGTGCTCTGCGAGGCCGAGCCGCTTAGATAAACGGGAATGGCGTTGCCGAACGAGTTCAAGTCGCGGTACCAGCGACCTGGCTCGCGATGCACATGCCCTGCGAATACCGCGTCGACGCGAAAGTGATTGATCAGGTTGCGAAAATTCGCCCGCTCTTGCCAGCTTCCGTGCCAGTCATTGGGCTTATGCAGGTTCAGCAGGATGATCTGCCCACTGTCGTAGGCTTCCTGTAATTGACCTTCGAGCCACTGTAAAGAGCCACTGATATCGAAGCGATGGCGATGCTCGAGCGGCCAGGCCCAACCGCTTTGGAAGCCCAGCTCATAGGTGGGTTCGTTATTGAGCTGGATCAGGCGCACCCTGCCGAAATTCTTGCTGTAGGCCAGGCTGCCGCTGTAATGGGTCTGCCGACGATCTGTAATGGCGCTGATGTCCATGGTGTCGACCCGCTCACGGTGGTGGTCGATCAGGTCCAGGATGCTGTCGCGGGCGGCACCGTTGTTGAAGGTCGTGTTGTTCTCGTAATCGTGGTTGCCCAGGCCGAAGTAGTAATTGTCCTGCAAGTGCCGCTCAAGGATCGGATACAGCACCCTGCGCTGCCAGGCGTGCCCATAGGCCGTCATGTCGCCGTTGATCATCACCGGTATTGCCGTGCCCCCCATGTGCGCGCGGTAGTCGGCAATATTGGCGTACTGCTGGTTGATCAGCTGCGCCGATTCCTGGTCCCGGTCGGCAGCGCTTTGCTCCAGGTTCAAATCCGAAGCTGGGGTCCAGGGGTACTGAGGATCGGAGGCGAAGACGAACGCGCGCGGTGTAGCGCGCTTGCCAGCGGGGCCGGGCCGCTTGGGCGGCAGAACGGTTTCGAAGCGTCGATCCAGATCAGATGTAGTCATGCAAGCTCCCTCTTGGTAAGTCAGGCGATACGCCTGGCTGGAGGGAGTGTTGAGAGGCGAGTGGCGGGGCAGAAGCCGGAAGCTGTTCCTGTAGCTGGGCGAGTGCCGGGCTCGGTCGAATCCGCAACGGCCCTTCCGGTTGGAAGCGGCAGGGCCGTTGCGCAAGATCACTCGGCTTGCTCGGTGGTTTGCTCCTGGTGCGACAGGCTGTAGACGTAGGCCGCCAGCAGGTGCACCTTGTCATTGCCCTGCAGCTCGGCCTGGGCCGGCATTTGGCCTTGGCGGCCATAGCGGATGGTCTGCTGCAACTGGGCGAAGCTTGAGCCGTAGATGAACGCCTGCGGATGGGTCAGGTCAGGCGCACCCATGGCCGGCGTACCCTTGGCTTCAGGTCCGTGGCAGGCGACGCAGTTGGCGGCGAAGATCTTCTGGCCATTGGCAGCATCGGCCTTGATCCCTTCCGGCAGCTTGCGCCCGTCCAGATTGGTCAGTACGTAGGCGGCGACATCGGCCACGCCTTGCTCGCCAATGACCTCGGCCCAGGCCGGCATCACCCCGTGACGACCATTCATGATGGTGGTCTTGATGGTCTCCGGCTCGCCACCCCAGCGCCAATCCTTGTCGGTCAGGTTGGGGAAGCCATACGAGCCCTTGGCGTCGGAGCCGTGGCACACCGAGCAGTTGGAGGCGAACAGCCGTCCGCCCATTTTCAGCGCTTGAGGGTCCTTGGCCACCTCTTCGATCGGCATGGCGGCGAATTTGGCGAAGATCGGCCCGAAGCGGGCATCGGCCTTGGCCATTTCTTTTTCCCACTCATGCACGCCGGTCCAGCCTGGCTCGCCGTTGGCGAATTCGGTCTGCTTGTCGGTATCCAGGTAGCTGTAGCCTGGTAGCACGCCTTTCCAGTTGCCCAGGCCGGGGTACAGCACCAGGTAGCCGAGGGCGAAGATGATGGTGCCGACGAACAGCCAGAACCACCACTTGGGCAGCGGGTTGTCGTATTCCTCGATCCCGTCGAAGGCATGCCCGACGGTCTCGTCGGTGACCTCTTCGCGCTGGCCCTTGCGGGTCGACAGCAACAGCCAGGTCAGGGCGAAGATAGTGCCCAACGTCAGGACTGTGACGTACAGACTCCAGAAGGTTGTCATTCTTGTTTGCTCCCAGAAGCTTTCTCTTGCGCTTTAGCGTGCGCTTGCTCGACGTGCCGGCTGGCCTCGGGATCGTCGGCGAAGGGCAGTTGGGTGGCTTCGTCGAATTCCTTCTTGCGCCGTGGGTTGAACACCCACAGGGCCAGGCCGACAAAGGCCACCATCACCACAACGGTGCCCAGGCCGCGGATCATTCCGATATCCATCAGCGTCACCGTTTGCTCTTGATGATGGTGCCAAGGCCTTGCAGGTACGCCACCAGGGCGTCCATCTCGGTCTTGCCCTTGACCGCGTCGGCGGCGCCGGCAATGTCGGCGTCGGTGTACGGCACGCCCAGGGTGCGCAGTACTTCGAGCTTCTTCGCGGTGTCCTTGCCATCGAGCTTGTGCTCGACCAGCCACGGGTAGGACGGCATCTTCGATTCCGGCACCACGTTGCGCGGGTTGTACAGATGCGCGCGGTGCCAGTCATCGGAGTAGCGCCCACCCACCCGGGCCAAGTCCGGACCGGTACGCTTGGAACCCCACAGGAACGGATGATCCCAGACGCTTTCACCGGCCACCGAATAGTGGCCATAACGCTCGGTTTCGGCGCGGAACGGGCGAATCATCTGCGAGTGACAACCCACGCAACCTTCGCGGATATAGATATCGCGCCCTTCCAGTTCCAGCGCAGTGCGCGGCTTCATGCCTTCGACCGGCTTGTTGGTGACGTCCTGGAAAAACAGCGGGACGATCTGGGTCAGGCCGCCAATGCTCACGGCAATGACCATGAAGAAGGCCAACAGGCCGATATTCTTCTCGACTGCTTCATGCTTCATCAGTGGGCTCCCACGACGACGATCTTGGCGGCTTCTTCCGCTTGCGTGGCATCAGCGGCACGTACCGTGCGCAACACGTTGTAGGCCATCAGCAACATCCCCGAGGCGAAGAACGCACCGCCCAGGGCGCGAACGATATAGCCTGGATGGCTGGCCTGCAGCGCCTCGACGAACGAGTAGGTGAGCGTGCCGTCATCGTTGATCGCGCGCCACATCAGGCCTTGGGTGATGCCGTTGACCCACATCGAGGCGATGTACAGCACAGTGCCGATGGTCGCCAGCCAGAAGTGCGCGTTGATCAGCCCGACGCTGTGCATTTGCGCCCGGCCGTAGAGCTTGGGAATCATGTGATACACAGCGCCAATCGAGATCATCGCAACCCAACCGAGGGCGCCAGCGTGGACGTGGCCGATGGTCCAATCGGTGTAGTGCGACAGCGAGTTGACCGTCTTGATCGCCATCATCGGCCCTTCGAAGGTCGACATGCCGTAGAACGCCAGGGACACCACCAAAAAGCGCAGGATCGGGTCGGTGCGCAGTTTGTGCCAGGCTCCCGACAGGGTCATCATGCCGTTGATCATGCCGCCCCAGCTGGGCGCCAGGAGGATGATCGACATGACCATGCCCAGCGACTGCGCCCAGTCAGGCAGGGCGGTGTAGTGCAGGTGGTGCGGGCCGGCCCAGATGTACAGGGTGATCAGTGCCCAGAAGTGGACGATCGACAGGCGATAGGAGTAGATCGGCCGCTCGGCCTGCTTGGGTACGAAGTAGTACATCATGCCCAGGAAGCCGGTGGTCAGGAAGAAGCCCACGGCGTTGTGCCCGTACCACCACTGGATCATCGCGTCGGTTGCGCCGGCATAGGCCGAATACGACTTGAACAGGCTGACCGGCAGCGAGATATGGTTGACGATGTGCAGCATCGCGGTGACCACGATGAACGCGCCATAGAACCAGTTACCGACATAAATGTGCTTGGTCTTGCGCTTGACGATGGTGCCGAAGAACACCAGCGCGTAGGTGACCCAGACGATGGCCAGCAGGATCGCGATCGGCCACTCGAGCTCGGCATATTCCTTGGTGGTGGTGTAGCCCATCGGCAGGGTGATCAGCGCACCGACGATCACCGCCTGCCAACCCCAGAAGGTGAAAGCGGCCATGCTGTCGGAGATCAGCCGGGTCTGGCAGGTGCGCTGCACTACATAGTAGGAGGTGGCAAACAGTGCACAGCCTCCGAAGGCGAAGATCACCAGGTTGGTGTGCAGTGGGCGCAGGCGTCCGAAGCTCGTCCATGGCAGGTCCAGGTTAAGCTGCGGCCATACCAGTTGCGAGGCGATGAAGACGCCCAGGCCCATGCCAAGGATCCCCCAGACCACCGTCATGATGGCGAACTGGCGGACGACCTTATAGTTATAAGCAGTCGGACTGATTGCTGTGCTCATTCTAAGGTTCCACGGTTTGGGTAGTTCTTGTTGGTTGAAAAATCGGCGCCAGTATCGGTAACCCCTAGGGTTATGGCAACGCAAGGATCCTTGCGCCGACCCGTGTCCAGGCCCTCTCACCGCCGTCCCGCGGTTGTCGGGTTCGGAGGATTGTACACAAATAAATATTTGTAATGTGTACCGTTTTTCACCTTTTTCTGATCGATCGGTCAAGCTTTTTTTCGAGGGCCAGGGCACGCAAGACATCATCCCAAAGCCGTAGGTAAAGCGTTCCAAAGTTCTGCGCAGCGTCAGGCCATGCGCCGCGTCGCAGACCGGCGCACGATGCGTGGTCACTTGGGCAACAAGCTTAGTTCTGTTCGAAGGGGGTGCAAGGGGAGGGGGGAAACGCATCGCGGGGCAAGCCTGCTCCCACGTTGTACGTGAGAGCGGGCTTGCCCCGCGATAAGGCTTGCAGCGATTACTTGGCGGTTACGGTCTCAGCAGGCTCCTCCTGCGACAGGCTATACACATAAGCGGCCAGCAGATGCACCTTGTCATGCCCCTGAATCTCTTCCTGGGCCGGCATCTGCCCCTGGCGACCATAGCGGATGGTCTGTTGCAGCTGGGCAAAGCTCGACCCATAGATGAACGCCTGTGGGTGGGTCAGGTCAGGCGCGCCCATCGCTGGAGTGCCCTTGCCTTCAGGCCCATGACACGCCACGCAGTTGGCGGCAAAGATCTCCTGGCCCTTGAGCGGATCGGCCTTGACCCCTTGCGGCAGGCTGCGGCCATCCATGCGGGTCAGCACGAACGCCGCCACATCGGCCACGCCCTGCTCACCGATCACTTCCGACCACGCTGGCATGACGCCATGGCGGCCGCCCATGATCGAGGCCTTGATGGTTTCCGGCTCGCCACCCCAGCGCCAATCCTTGTCGGTCAGGTTGGGAAAGCCGTAAGCGCCTTTGGCATCCGAGCCGTGGCACACCGAGCAGTTGGAGGCGAACAGCCGGCTGCCCATTTTCAGCGCCTGCGGATCCTTGGCCACTTCCTCCACCGGCATGGCGGCGAACTTGGCGAAGATCGGGCCGAAGCGGGCGTCGGCCTTGTCCATTTCCTTCTGCCATTCCTTCACTTGCGTCCAGCCGTCCTGATAGCCGGGCAGTACGCCTTTCCAGTTGCCCAGGCCCGGATACAGGATCAGGTAGCCGACGCCAAAGGCCAGGGTGCCGACGAACAGCCAGAACCACCATTTGGGCAACGGGTTGTCGTACTCCTCGATGCCATCGAAGGCGTGGCCCATGGTCTGGTCGGTGGTGTCCTTGCTCTGGCCCTTGCGGGTGCCGAGCAGCAGCCAGGTCAGGCCGATCAGGCTGCCGAGGGTCAGTACGCTGATGTACGTACTCCAGAAGGTGGTCATTGCTGGGTGCTCCTCATGGCAGGTTCCTGCCCGGCGGGGGGCAGGCGGTCATCGTCGAAGGGCAGCAGGCGCGCTTCGGCGAAATCACGGTCGCGGCGACGGTTGAAAACCCATAGGCTCAGGCCGATGAAGGCGATCATCACCACCAGGGTGCCCAGGCCGCGGATCATGCCGATGTCGATTGACAGTTCCATCGCTTACCTCTTGTTCTTGATCGCGGTGCCGAGCACCTGCAGGTACGCCACCAACGCGTCCATCTCGGTGTGGCCCTTGACCGCGTCCCGGGCGCCAGCGATGTCGGCGTCGCTGTAAGGCACGCCGAGGGTGCGTAGGGCACGCATCTTGGTGTCGGTATGGCTGTTGTCGACCTGGTGCGCGACCAGCCACGGATAGGACGGCATCTTCGACTCCGGCACCACGTTGCGCGGGTTGTACAAGTGCGCGCGGTGCCAGTCGTCCGAGTAGCGTCCACCCACCCGGGCCAAGTCCGGGCCGGTGCGCTTGGAGCCCCACAGGAACGGGTGATCCCAGACGCTTTCACCGGCCACCGAGTAGTGGCCGTAACGCTCGGTCTCGGCACGGAATGGGCGGATCATCTGCGAGTGGCAGCCCACGCAGCCTTCGCGGATGTAGATGTCGCGCCCTTCGAGCTGCAACGCGGTGTAGGGCTTCATGCCTTCGACCGGCTTGTTGGTGACGTCCTGGAAGAACAGCGGGACGATCTGGGTCAGGCCGCCGATGCTGACGGCGAACACCATCAACAGTGCCAGCAGGCCGACGTTTTTCTCGATGACTTCATGTTTCATCAGGCTTGTCTCCTCAGGCCAGCTGGGCGTTCGCAGGGGCGGCGACGGCGGCCGGTGCGCGCACCGTGCGCCAGGTGTTCCAGGCCATCAGGAACATGCCGCTGAGGAAGATCGCACCACCGACGAAGCGCACGATGAAGCCTGGGTGGCTGGCCACCAGGGTCTCGACGAACGAGTAGGTGAGCGTGCCGTCGCTGTTGACCGCGCGCCACATCAGGCCCTGGGCGATGCCGTTGACCCACATCGAGGCGATGTACAGCACGGTGCCGATGGTCGCCAGCCAGAAGTGCGCGTTGATCAGGCCCAGGCTGTACATGCGCTCTTTGCCGTAGATCTTGGGAATGGTGTGGTACAGCGCGCCGATCGAGATCATCGCAACCCAGCCCAGGGCGCCAGCGTGGACGTGGCCGATGGTCCAGTCGGTGTAGTGCGACAGGGCGTTGACCGTCTTGATCGCCATCATCGGCCCTTCGAAGGTCGACATGCCGTAGAACGCCAGGGACACCACCAAAAAGCGCAGGATCGGGTCGCTGCGCAGTTTGTGCCAGGCCCCCGACAGGGTCATCATGCCGTTGATCATGCCGCCCCAGCTCGGGGCCAGGAGAATCAGCGACATGACCATGCCCAACGACTGCGCCCAATCGGGCAGGGCGGTGTAGTGCAGGTGGTGCGGGCCTGCCCAGATGTACAGGGTGATCAGCGCCCAGAAGTGGACGATCGACAGGCGATAGGAGTACACCGGGCGTTCGGCCTGCTTGGGCACGTAGTAGTACATCATCCCCAGGAAGCCTGCGGTCAGGAAGAAGCCCACCGCGTTGTGGCCGTACCACCACTGGACCATGGCGTCCGTGGCCCCGGCATACACCGAGTAGGACTTGGTCAGGCTGACCGGGATTTCCAGGTTGTTGACGATGTGCAGCAGCGCCACGGTGAGGATGAACGCACCGAAGAACCAGTTACCGACGTAGATGTGCTTGGTATTGCGCTTGATCAGCGTACCGAAGAACACGATCGCATAGGCCACCCAGACAATGGTGATCAGGATGTCGATCGGCCATTCCAGCTCAGCGTATTCCTTGGAGCTGGTATAGCCCAACGGCAGGCTGATGGCCGCCAGCACAATCACCAGCTGCCAGCCCCAGAACGAGAACGCCGCCAGTTTTGGTGCGAACAAGGTGGTCTGGCAGGTGCGCTGCACCGAATAATAGGAGGTGGCAAACAGCGCGCAGCCACCGAAGGCGAAGATCACCGCATTGGTATGCAGCGGTCGCAGGCGGCCGAAGCTGGTCCATGGTAGGTCGAAGTTGAGGGCGGGCCAGGCGAGTTGAGCGGCGATGAAAACGCCGAGCCCCATCCCGACGATTCCCCACACCACCGTCATAATGGCGAATTGGCGGACCACCTTGTAGTTATAGGCGGTACTGGTTGTTGTGTTCATGTATGGGTTCCCATCCACGGTTATAGGCAGGCTAAACAGCGAGGCAAGCATGATTAATGGGCAAAGTGCCGGTATTGACGGGGATCAATGGGCGCAAGTGGCAAATGTCCCAGGCTTGCGCTGCGATCCTGCGCAAATTGGCGGCGAACAGGGCTATGTGGGGGGGCTGATCCTGGCCCATGGCGCGGGCGCGCCGATGGACAGCGGGTTTATGCAGGACATCGCGCAAAGGCTGGCGGCACAAGGGGTAGCGGTGGTGCGCTTCGAATTCCCCTACATGGCCGAGCGGCGGCTAACGGGCGGCAAACGCCCGCCCAACCCGCAGAAGGTGTTATTGGAATGCTGGCGCGAGGTGTACCGGCAGGTGCGACCTTTGGTCACGGGCAAGCTGGCCATTGGCGGCAAGTCGATGGGCGGGCGGATGGCCAGTTTGCTGGCCGATGAGCTTGAGGCCGATGCATTGGTGTGCCTGGGTTATCCGTTCTATGCGGTGGGCAAACCGGAGAAGCCGCGGGTCGAGCATTTGCCCGGGCTGCGCACGCCGACCTTGATCATTCAGGGCGAGCGCGATGCCTTGGGTAACCGCGAGGCGGTCGAGGGGTATGAGCTGTCGCCAGCGATCGAGGTGTGCTGGCTGGGGGCGGCGGACCATGACCTGAAGCCATTGAAGGCTTCGGGCTTGACCCATGAGGGGCATTTGCAGACGGCGGCTGAGCGAATTGCGGCGTTTCTTGGTTAGCGCATTTTGCGGCCGCTTTGCGTCCCATCGCAGGTGAGCCAGCGCCTACAGGACTGCACGATCCCTGTAGGCGCTGGCTCACCTGCGATGGGCTGCAAAGCAGCGCCTATGACTACAAATCAGTCGCGGTACTCGCACAGGTAAGCGGTCTCAACCGCTACCTTGAGCTGGAACTTGCTGTCGGCCGGCACATTGAACTGGCTGCCAGCGGTGAAGTTTTCCCAGTTGTCGCTGCCTGGCAGCTTGACGTTCAGAGCGCCGGAAACCACATGCATGATCTCGCGCTTGGCAGTACCGAACTCGTATTCGCCCGGGGCCATGACGCCAACAGTGGCCGGGCCTTCGCTACCGGTGAAGGCGATCGACTTGACGGTGCCATCAAAGTATTCATTGACCTTGAACATGGGCGACTCCTGAAAAAGCGATGGAAAAAAGGGCTGGCCAGTATGCCCAAGGCCTGCCCCGTCGTCATCTGCTTTCAGGTGCCTTCGACAGGCAAGCTCAGCGGTAGCAAACGCGCGGTATTGCGCGCATCTTCCAGGGCGCGATGCTGCTGGCCAGTGAACTGCAGGCCAGCCAGTTGCAGGGCACTGTTCAGGCCAGCCGGGCGCTGCAAGTGCCGAGCCTTGGCAAAGCGCTGCTTGAGGTTGATGTGCGGCAGTTCCTGGAGAATGCTGCGCACTTTGTAGTCATGCCACTCCTGTAGCAGTTGCCTGCGGTCATAGTCACCCCAGCTGACCCAGGCTTGCAGTTCTTGCGTCTGCTGGCCAAGCCAGCCTTCGAACTGCGCCCAGGCCTGTTTGAAGCACGCAGCAGCATCCACATCAGCTTGGCTGATATGGGTCAGCTCACGGCAAAAGGGCGTTAATTGCGGTCGCCGTTTCGGTTTGACGAAGCACTGGAAGTGGTCAACCTCGCGGCCTTCACGGGTTACCAGGCTCGCGCCGATTTCAATGATTTCCATCTCCGTGACCGGCCAACCACCGTCGTCGGTGGTAGCCTCCAGGTCGATCACCAACCAATGGCCCATGCCAGGCTCCCTCGCAAGTCTCGCTAGAGAGTAGCCAAAGTCTGCGGCGTCCGACATCCCCTGGCACTTTGGCATATCCGTCGGTTGTGTACGCCGGTGAAAACGCCTAGCTTAGGCGCATTAAGGTTGCATACCGTGATGAGTGTCTCGTCTTGACTCCAGCCCCCCTCAAGGCCGTGTCCTGCTTGCTGAGCTTGGCCGCGTTGTGCCTGGGCGCAGCAGGCCAAGCGGCGGCGGTGGTCGAGGTGAGGATCGGTGCGGCGCATTTCCCGCCTTATACCGTGCGCCCCGAGCAGGGCGGCGAAAGTGGCTTGCTGACACAACTGGCCGAGGCGCTCAACGCGCTGCAAAGCGATTATCGCTTCGTCCTGGTGCCCACCTCGATCCAGCGCCGCTTTGGTGATTTTCAGCAAGGCCGCACCGACATGGCGATCTTCGAGAACCCCCAATGGGGTTGGCAGCAGATTGCCTACCAGGCGGTAGACATGGGCCTTGAAGATGCCGAGATCTTCGTCGCCCACCAGCAAGGCAACCGCGATCAGCAGTATTTCCAGGACCTGCGCGGCAAGCGTCTGGCACTCTACAACGGCTATCACTACGCATTCGCTGAGTTCAACTCCGATCCGCATTACCTGCGCCAGACCTACGGCGCGACGCTGACCTATTCGCATGACAGCAACCTGTCGATGGTCCAGCGCGGGCGGGCCGATATTGCCTTGGTCACGCGCTCGTTCTTCAGCGATTTCCTGGCACGTAATCCCGACAGCCGCAGCCAATTGATGGCTTCCGAGCGGGTCGACCAGGTCTACCATCACTATGCCTTGCTGCGACCGCAAGCGCCGATCAGCCCCCAGGCCTTCGCGCAACTCATGCGGCGCCTGCGTGAAAATGGCGAGCTATTGCGCATCTTTCAGCCCTACCGAATCACCGTCGCAGCCCCCGTCGACTAAATTAGCCGGTAGTGGCCACGTTTCAGGAGTGAGCCTCTCTTTCATTTCCGGTGAGCCAAGACCATGCCGTTCGATGCCGCTTCACAGCCGCTGTCCTTGCCACGTTGGCGCAGTTTGAGTGCCGATGAGGGCGACTGTCGGCTGAGTTTGACCCTTGAAGGACGCCCGCTGATCCAGCTCCGGCTGGTGCCCGGCGAGGTGCTTGAGGTGCACGTGCAAGCGATCTGTGCCGAGCGCCGCCAGCAGGCGCTGTGGGCTGCCTGCTACTGGTTGTTTGCGCGCGACCCTGCATGCCAGCGCCTGCAATGGCACCTGAGCGATCCGGTGGCGCAAGCCCAAGCCAGCGGCCTGTTGCTGGCGACCGAACACGCCGGCGTGTACCGCAGCGAACGCACGTTGTTCTGGCAGTTGCCCCAGCCGTGGTTGGGCGAGTCACATGACGGCGTCTATCCCCAGCAAATGCACATCAGCAACGGCAAGCGCCACCCGCTACGCGCACCCAAGCCACGCGGTGAAGTGTATCGACGTTTCGATGCTCGCCTGGGGGCCTGGGTGTCACTGCGCACGCTTGAGATCGAGCACGATCTTGAGCGTTACAACCGCTGGCAGAACAACCCGCGAGTGGCGCACTTCTGGCAGGAGCAGGGCAGCCTCGAGCAGCACCGCGAGTACTTGAGCAAGCTTCAAGCCGATCCCCATACCCTCACCCTGATCGGCTGCTTCGATGATCAGCCGTTCGCCTACTTCGAAGCCTACTGGGCCAAGGAAGACCGCATCGCGCCGTTCTACCCGGCCGATGACTATGACCGTGGCATTCACATGCTGGTCGGTGAAGAAAGCCATCGCGGGCCGCACAAGGTCGCCAGCTGGATGTCGGCGCTGGTGCATTACCTGTTCCTGGATGATCCGCGCACCCAACGGGTGGTCGCCGAGCCGCGGGCGGACAACGCCAAGATGATCGGCTACATGCACGATCAGTGCTTTCACTGCGAGAAGGAGTTCGATTTTCCGCACAAGCGCGCGGCACTGATGATCCTGGGGCGCGAGCGTTTCTTCGATCACTGCACGCTCGCCTAGCGGCTCGAGCTGCAAGTTTGGAGCGGCAAGCTGCAAGGAGAAGCGGTGCGGTGTGCGGCTTTTTCTTGCAGCTTGTGCTTGCCGCAGCTCAGTGACGGGTAGCGGTCTTGCGGCAGTGGATCAGGGCATCGCGGATCATGAAGTTGACCAGGGTCGGCGAGACGCCGAGCTCTTTGGCGATGTCTTTCTGCGGTACACCGTGCAAGCGGTACATCTCGAAGGCGTAGCGGGTGCGCTGCGGCAGCTCGTTGAGCGCCTCGGCAATGTGTTCGAGGGCCGCCAGGTTGATATGGGTGGCTTCCGGCGAGGCGTTCTGGATCACCACGTTGAGGCCTTCTTCCTCACTGCCGGAGTACTTCAGCTCCATCGCCTGCTTGCGGTAGTGATCGATCGCCAGGTTGCGCACGATCTGGAACAGATAGCTCAACTGGGCCTTGAACGAGGAGGTGATCTGCGGCGCTGCGCTGAGCCGGAAGAACGCATCCTGCACCACATCTTCGGCACGCGAACGGCAGCCGGTGATGCGCGCGGCAATTTTGACCAGGATGTTGCGGTTGTCGACGAATGCTTGGAGTAATGGTGAATCGCACTTACTTGTGGATAGTTGTTCCGCCATGGAAATCACCTTGTTCTCTGAGGAAAGGAAGCAACCTGTAACTGCATGCTTCCAACGACGGTCGACAAGCTATTCCCAATGATAATGATTGTCAAATACGAAAGTTAATGAGACTCCATTCGGATTGGTTCTAAGCTCACCCGCGTGAACCGGTTCACTTCGCGCTAACCGCGCGACGCGCTGTTCCGCGCTCTGGGCAGTTAATTATTTGCCTCGCCCATCCGTTCCCCTGTGTACATCCAGCTGCCGAACCCTGCCCTCCATCCTTGCGTGGCGGCGTTCGGTGCGACTCACCCAGACACTGGCAGGAACACCCCATGACGGACGCCTTCGAACTCCCGCACTCGCTGGTCCAGGCCTTGGCCCAACGCGCCGCGCAGACCCCGGACCGGATCGCCTTGCGCTTTCTGACCGATGATCCTCGCGAGCAGGCCGTACTCAGTTATCGGGACCTCGACCTGCGTGCGCGAACCATCGCCGCGGCGCTGCAACAGCGCGCCGAGTTCGGCGATCGGGCGGTGTTGCTGTTCCCCAGTGGTCCGGACTACGTCGCGGCATTCTTCGGCTGCCTGTATGCCGGGGTGATCGCGGTGCCGGCTTATCCGCCAGAGTCGTCGCGCCGTCATCACCAGGAGCGCCTGCTGTCGATCATCGACGATGCCGAGCCGCGTTTGCTGCTGACGGTAGAGGCGCTGTGCGACAGTTTGCAGGACCTTGAGGCTCTGGCCGGTGACGCCGCGCCTGAGCTGCTGGCCGTCGACCCTCTGGCCCCAGCCCTGGCCGATCAATGGCGCCAGCCGCAGCTGGCCGGCAATGACATCGCCTTTTTGCAGTACACCTCCGGCTCCACCGCGCTACCCAAGGGCGTGCAAGTCAGCCACGGCAACCTGGTGGCCAACGAGCAACTGATTCGCCACGGCTTTGGCATCGACCTGAACCCGGACGATGTGATCGTCAGCTGGTTGCCGCTGTACCACGACATGGGCCTGATTGGCGGCCTGCTGCAACCGATCTTCAGCGGCGTGCCGTGCGTGCTGATGTCGCCGGGGTATTTCCTGGCGCGGCCGCAGCGCTGGTTGCAGGCGATCAGCGAATATGGCGGCACCATCAGCGGCGGTCCCGATTTCGCCTACCGCTTGTGCAGCGAGCGGGTCAGCGAGGCGGCCTTGGCGGGGCTCGACTTGAGCCGCTGGCGCGTGGCGTATTCCGGCTCCGAGCCAATCCGCCAGGACAGCCTGGAGACCTTCGCCAGCAAGTTCCAGGTGTGCGGTTTCGACCCGCAGAGCTACTTCGCCAGCTATGGCCTGGCCGAGGCGACCCTGTTCGTCAGCGGCAGCCGTCGTGGCCAGGGCATTGCCGCGCTGGAGATCGACGCCCAAGCGTTCGCCAGCCACCGCGCCGAGCCCGGCAAAGGCAGCGTGCTGATGAGCTGCGGCTACCCCCAACCAGGCCATGCGGTATGCATCGTCGACCCGCAGCGCCAATGCGTGCTGGGCGACAACCTGGTCGGTGAAATCTGGGCCAATGGCCCGAGCATCGCCCTGGGCTACTGGCGCAACCCCGAGGCCAGCGCGCGCACCTTCGTCGAACTGGACGGCCAGACCTGGCTGCGTACCGGCGATTTGGGCTTCATGCGCGAGGGCGAGGTATTCGTCACTGGGCGCCTGAAAGACATGCTCATCGTGCGCGGGCAGAACCTCTACCCGCAGGACCTGGAACAGACCTTGGAGCGCGAGGTCGATGTGCTGCGCAAGGGCCGTGTGGCGGTGTTCGCCGTCGATGACCAGGGCGAGGAGGGCATTGGCGTTGCCGTGGAGATCAGCCGCAATGTGCAAAAGGCGCACACGCCGCAAGAGCTGATCAAGACCCTGCGTCAGGTCATCGCCGACGCCTGCCGCCAGGCCCCGGCAGTGGTGCTGCTGCTCAACCCGGGTGCCTTGCCCAAGACCTCCAGCGGCAAACTGCAACGCTCGGCCTGTCGCCTGCGCATGGACGATGGCAGCCTGGATTGCTACGCACGCTTCCCGGCCGTCGCCGAGCAGGCGCTGGTCGCTGCGCCGGCTGATGAGCTGCAAACCCGCATCGCCGCCATTTGGCGCGAGCTGCTCAAGGTCGAGGCGGTTGCGCCAGACGATCACTTCCTGCTGCTGGGCGGCAACTCTATTGCCGCCACCCAAGTCACTGCGCGCCTGGCCGACGAGTTGGGCATCAACCTGAGCCTGCGCACGCTGTTCGAGGCGCCGCTGCTGGCCGACTACAGCGCAGCCGTGGCCGCGCTGCTCGCCGAGGGCGGACAGGGCAATGGCCGCATCGACACGCTGGGCCGTGGCCAGGCATTGGCGCAATCGCTGGCGCAAAATCGCCTGTGGCTGCTGTGGCAACTGGAGCCGACGTCGGCTGCCTACAACATCCCGGCTGGCTTGCACCTGCGCGGCGCGTTGGATGTTGCCGCCCTGGAGCACAGCTTCCAGGCATTGGTGGCCCGCCACGAATCGTTGCGCACGGTGTTCAGCGAGGTCGATGGCCAGGCCCTGCAACGGGTGCTGCTTGAGCAGCGGTTGGTTCTACAGCAGGTCGATCTGCATGGGCTGGAGGCGACTGAAGTCGCTGCCCGGCGTGAAGCCGAGGCGCAGCAGCCGTTCGACCTGATCGAAGGACCGTTGCTGCGGGTGACCCTGGCGCGACTGGATGACGAGGATCATCAGCTGTGGGTGACCCTGCACCACATCATCGCCGACGGTTGGTCGCTGAATATTCTGCTCGACGAGTTCGCCCGCCTGTACGCGGCCCGCTGCCAGGGCCAGCAGGCGAGCCTGGCGGCGCTGCCGCTGGGGTATGCCGACTACGCTATCTGGCAGCGCCAGTGGTTGGCTGAAGGCGAGGCCGCGCGCCAGCTCGAACACTGGCAACAGCAGCTGGGCGATGAGCTGCCGGTGCTCGACCTGGGCAGCGACCACCCCCGTTCCAGCCAACGCGACAAGCGCGCCGCACGCCTGAGTGTGAAAGTCCCGGCCAAGCTTGCCGACGCGCTCAAGGGCTTGGCCCGCGAGCAGCAGGCGAGTCTGTTCATGGTCCTGCTGGCCGCCTGGCAAGGCCTGCTACACCGCTATACCGGCCAGGGCGACATCCGCGTCGGCGTGCCCAATGCCAACCGCCCACGCCTGGAAACCCAGGGCATGATCGGCTTCTTCATCAATACCCAGGTGCTGCGCGCCCAGCTCGATGGCCGTCAGCCGTTCGCCCAGCTGTTGGCCCAGGTGCGCCAGGCGACCCTGCACGCCCAGGCCAATCAGGACTTGCCGTTCGAGCAACTGCTCGAAGCCTTGCCGCAGGCCCGCGAGCAGGGCCTGTTCCAAGTCATGTTCAACCACCAGCAACGCGACCTGGCGGCGCTGCGCCGCCTGCCTGGCTTGCTCGCCGAAGAGCTGCCATGGCACAGCCGCGAAGCCAAGTTCGACCTGCAGTTGCACAGTGAAGAAGATCATCAGGGCCGCCTGAGCCTGGCCTTCGACTATGCCGCCGAGCTGTTCGAAGCCAGCACCATCAAGCGCCTGGCCAATCACCTGCTGGCGTTGCTCGAACAGGTCAGCGCGCAGCCGCAGTTGGCCTTGGGCGAGGTGCAGTTGCTCGATGAGCAGGCCCGCGCACAATTGTTGGGCTGGGGCCAGGCGCCCGCGCCCGTGGCGCAGCGCCTGCTGGTCGAGCAACTCAACGAACAGGCGCGGCTGACGCCTGAACGCACCGCGCTGGTGTGGGAGGGTGGCAGCCTCGACTACGCCAGCCTGCACCAGCAGGCCAACCGCCTGGCGCATTACCTGCGCGACAAGGGCGTCGGCCCCGACACCTGCGTGGCCATCGCCGTGGAGCGTTCGCCGCTGTTGCTGGTCGGCCTGCTGGCGATCGTCAAGGCCGGTGGCGCCTACGTGCCGCTGGATGTCGACTATCCGCCAGAGCGCCTGGCCTACATGCTCGGCGACTGCCAGGCCAGCCTGCTGCTGAGCCATAGCAACCTGCTCGAGCGCCTGCCGCAGGTGGCCGGGGTCAGTACCATCGCCCTCGATCAACTGCACCTGGACAGCTGGCCAAGCCAGGCGCCGGGCCTGCACCTGGACGGCGACAACCTCGCCTATGTGATCTACACCTCCGGCTCCACCGGCCAGCCCAAGGGCGTCGGCAATACCCACGCGGCCTTGGCTGAGCGCTTGCAGTGGATGCAAGCCACGTACGCGCTCGATGACAGCGATGTGCTGATGCAAAAAGCGCCGATCAGCTTCGATGTGTCGGTGTGGGAGTGCTTCTGGCCGCTGATCACCGGCTGCACGCTGGTCCTTGCAGGCCCTGGCGAGCATCGCGACCCGCAGCGCATCGCCCAATTGATCCAGCAGCATGGGGTGACCACGCTGCACTTCGTGCCGCCGCTGTTGCAGGTGTTCGTCCAGGAACCACTGGCCGCCAACTGCACCAGCCTGCGTCGGCTGTTCTCTGGCGGTGAGGCGTTGTCGGCCAACCTGCGCGAGCGCGTCCTGCAACTGCTGCCCCAGGTGCAGTTGCATAACCGCTATGGCCCGACCGAGACCGCCATCAACGTCAGCCACTGGCATTGCCAGAGCGCGGACGGTGAGCGCTCGCCGATTGGCCGGCCGCTGGCCAATGTGCTGTGCCGGGTCCTCGATGAGCAGTTGGAGCTGAGCGCGCCGGGTGTCGCCGGCGAGCTGTATCTGGGTGGGGTGGGCCTGGCCCGCGGTTATTTGGGCCGCCCTGGGCTGACCGCCGAGCGCTTCGTGCCGCAAGCCGATGGTAACGGCGAGCGTCTGTACCGCAGTGGCGACCGCGCCCGCTGGTGGGTTGAGCAGGGTGCCCTGGAATACCTCGGGCGTCTCGATCAGCAGGTCAAGGTGCGTGGTTTTCGCGTCGAGCCCGAAGAAGTGCAGGCGAGCCTGCTGGCCCAGGCAGGTGTCGAACAGGCGGTGGTGCTGATCCACCAGGATGCCGTCGGCGCCCAGTTGGTCGGCTACTACAGCGGCGTCGAGCAAAGCGCTGCGCTGCTGGCTGCCTTGGCCGAGCGCTTGCCGGCGTACATGGTCCCGGCGCAACTGATCCATCTGGCGCAGATGCCGTTGGGCCCAAGCGGCAAGGTCGAGCGCAAAGCCCTGCCGGCACCGGTTTGGCAGCAGCGTGAGCATGTCGAGCCGCAGACCGAGCTGCAACAGCAGGTCGCGGCCATCTGGCGTGAGGTGCTCAACCTGGAACAAGTCGGCCTGCAGGATGATTTCTTCGCCCTCGGTGGCCACTCGTTGCTGGCCACCCAGATCGTCTCGCGGACCCGCCAGGCACTGGATGTCGAGCTGCCGCTGAAGGTGCTGTTCGAGGCCAGTGAGCTGGCAGCGTTCTGCGCCGCAATCGCCAGCATCCGCGAACGTGGCGAACGTAACCAGCAGGGCGAGATCGCCCGGGTCGACCGTCGTCAGGCGGTGCCGCTGTCGTATTCCCAGCAACGCATGTGGTTCCTCTGGCAGATGGAGCCCGATAGCCCCGCCTACAATGTCGGTGGCATGGCCCGCCTGCGCGGCACCTTGCACGTGGATGCCTTCGAGCGCGCCCTGCATGCACTGATCGCCCGGCACGAGACCCTGCGCACCACCTTCCCCAGCATCGATGGCGTGCCGTACCAGTGCGTGGCCGAGCACAGCGCGCTCAAGGTGCAATGGCATGACTTCAGCGCCACCCCAGCGCCGCAGCGCCAACAACGTCTGCAGGCATTGGCCGACGCCCAGGCCCACCAGCCGTTCGACCTGGAGCGTGGCCCATTGCTGCGTGCCTGCCTGGTCAAGGCCCAGGAGCGTGAGCACTACTTCGTGCTGACCCTGCATCACATCGTCACCGAAGGCTGGGCCATGGACATCTTCGCCCGCGAACTGGGCGAGTTGTACGAGGCCTTCGTCGACGACCGCGAATCGCCACTGGCGCCGTTGCCGGTGCAGTACCTGGACTACAGCGTGTGGCAGCGCCAGTGGCTGGAAGGGGGCGAAGGCGCACGGCAACTGGCCTACTGGCAACAGCGCCTGGGCGATGAACACCCGGTGCTGGAGCTGCCGACGGACCGCCCGCGCCCGGCGGTGCAGAGTCACCAGGGCGCGCTGTATCGCTTCGACCTCGATCCCGCTCTGGCCGCCCGCGTGCGCGCCTTCAACAGCGAACGTGGCCTTACCCTGTTCATGACCATGACCGCGACCCTGGCGACCTTGCTGCACCGCTACAGCGGCCAACGTGACCTGCGCATCGGCGCGCCGGTGGCCAACCGCATTCGCCCGGAAAGCGAAGGCCTGATCGGCGCCTTCCTCAATACCCAGGTGCTGCGCTGCGAGCTCGATGGCCAGATGCGCGGTGCCGAGCTGCTCGAACAGGTGCGCCAGACCATCGTTGCTGGCCAGTCGCACCAGGACCTGCCGTTCGATCAATTGGTCGAAGCCCTGCAGCCACCGCGCAGCAGTGCCTACAACCCGCTGTTCCAGGTGATGTGCAACGTTCAGCGTTGGGCCTTCCAGCAGAGCCGCGAGCTGGCCGGCATGCAGGTCGACTACCTGGTCAACGACGCCAGCGCGACCAAGTTCGACCTGTATCTGGAAGTCACCGACCTCGACGGTCGCCTGGGCTGCTGCCTGACCTACAGCCGCGACCTGTTCGACGAGCCACGCATCGCGCGCATGGCCGAGCACTGGCAGCAGCTGTTGATCGGCCTGATCGACAACCCGCAGCAACGCCTGTGCGAACTGCCGATGCTCAGCGGCGCCGAGCAGCAAGTGCTGGTCGGCCAATTGCAGGGCGAGCATGACTTCGACCTGGGCCACACCCTGCACGGCCTGTTCGCCGCCCAGGCCGAGCGCACGCCGCACGCCCGTGCGCTGACCTTCGCTGGCCAGCACCTGAGCTATGCCCAGCTCGACCAGCAAGCCAACCGCCTGGCGCGTGCCCTGCGCGAGCGTGGTGTCGGGCCGCAGGTACGCGTCGGCCTGGCCCTGGAGCGTTCGCTGGAAATGGTCGTTGGTCTGTTGGCGATCCTCAAGGCTGGGGGCGCCTACGTGCCGTTGGACCCGGAATACCCACTCGATCGCTTGCACTACATGATCGAGGACAGCCGCATCGGCTTGCTGTTGGGCCAGCGTGCGCTGTTCGACAGTATCGGCCAGTTGCCTGCGGGCGTAGCGCGCTGGTGCCTGGAAGATGACGCAGCGTCACTGCCCAGCTACAGCGATGGGCCGTTGGCTAACCTCAACCTGCCGCAGCACCAGGCCTACCTGATCTACACCTCTGGCTCCACCGGCAAGCCCAAGGGCGTGGTGGTCAGCCATGGGGAAATCGGCATGCACTGCCAGGCGGTAATCGCCGCCTTCGGCATGCGCAGCGACGATTGCGAGCTGCACTTCTATTCGATCAACTTCGACGCTGCCACCGAGCGTTTGCTGGTGCCGTTGCTTTGTGGTGCGCGGGTGGTGATCCGCGCCCAAGGCCAGTGGGGCGCCGAGGACATCTGCCAACTGGTGCGCGAGCAGCAGGTGAGCATCCTCGGCTTCACCCCAAGCTACGGCAGCCAGCTCGCCCAGTACCTGGCAAGTGTTGGCGAGCAATTGCCGGTGCGCCTGGTCATTACCGGTGGCGAAGCATTGACGGGCGAGCACCTGCAACGCATCCGCCAGGCGTTCACCCCAGAACAGTTCTTCAATGCCTATGGGCCGACTGAAACCGTGGTCATGCCGCTGGCCTGTGTGGCCCCGCAGACGCTGCCCGCCGATGCCGGCAGTGTGCCGATTGGCCGGGTGATCGGCGCGCGTACCGCGTACATTCTCGATGAAGACCTGGCGCTGCTGGCGCAAGGTGGCATCGGCGAGCTGTATGTCGGCGGTGCCGGCTTGGCTCAGGGTTATCATGACCGGCCGGGGCTGTCTGCCGAGCGCTTCGTCGCAGATCCGTTCAGCCATGACGGTGGGCGTTTGTACCGCACGGGCGACTTGGTTCGCCTGCGCGCTGACGGTCTGGTGGAGTACGTTGGCCGCGCCGACCAGCAGGTGAAGATCCGCGGTTTTCGCATCGAGCTGGGCGAGATCGAAAGCCGCCTGCAAGAACATGCCGAGGTCGATGAGGCGGTGGTGCTGGCGCTCGACCTGGCGGGCGGCAAGCAGTTGGTCGGCTATCTGCTCTGTGAGCAGGCCAATGCCGACAGCCAAGCCCAGGCCAGCCTGCGCGAAGCGGTCAAGGCGCATGCCCGCCGCCACCTGCCGGACTACATGGTGCCCGCGCACCTGGTACTGCTTGATCAGTTGCCATTGATGGGCAACGGCAAGCTCGATCGCCGCGCACTGCCAGCGCCGGACCTGGAGCAGGCGCAGCAGCACTACCAGGCCCCGGCCAACGCGTTGGAAGTGCAGCTGGCGCAGGTTTGGTGCGAGGTGCTCAACGTCGCGCGGGTGGGCGTACAGCACAACTTCTTCGAACTGGGCGGCGATTCGATCCTGTCGATCCAGGTGGTCAGCCGCGCGCGGCAGCTGGGCCTGCAGTTCACCCCGCGTGACCTGTTCCAGCACCAGACCATCCAGACCCTGGCGGCAGTAGTCAGCCACAGCGCGGCGCCAAGCGACATCGAGCAGGGCCCGCGCCAGGGCAGCACTGCGCTGACGCCGATCCAGCACTGGTTCTTCGACTGCCAAGTGCCCGAGCCGCAGCACTGGAACCAAGCCGTGCTGTTGCAGGTGCGCCAACCGTTGCAGGCGCAAACCCTGGAGCAGGCCTTGGCGGGCTTGCTCACTCACCACGATAGCCTGCGGCTGAATTTCACCCAGGTGAACGGTCGCTGGCAGGGGCATTACGCCCAGCCAAGCGCCCAGCCCTTGCTGTGGACCGCCACCGTGGCAAATCTCGACGACTGCCAGGCGCTGTACAGCGATGTGCAGCGCAGCCTCGACCTGGAGCAGGGGCCGCTGCTGCGCGCCTTGCTGGTCAGCGACGGGCAGGGCGGCCAACGCCTGCTGTTGGCGATCCACCACCTGGTGGTCGACGGTGTGTCCTGGCGGGTGCTGCTGGAAGACTTGCAGGCGTTGTACCGCGGTGAGGCGCTGGCGGCCAAGACCCATGCGGTGGGCGACTGGGCGGCGCGCCTGGCGGCCTATGCCGGTAGCGATTCGGTGCGTGATGAGCTCGATTGGTGGCAAGGCCAGTTGGCCAGTGTCCGCCACGAGCTGCCGTGTGATCATCCGCAAGGCGCCAACCTGCACCGTCATGCCCAGACCCTGGCGATCAGCCTGGATGTCGAGCAGACCCGTCAGCTGCTGCAACAGGCCCCGGCCGCTTATCACACCCAGGTCAATGACCTGTTGCTGACTGCCCTGGCGCGTACCCTGTGCCGCTGGAGCGGTGACAGCGAAGTGCTGGTGCAGCTCGAAGGCCATGGTCGTGAAGGCTTGTTCGAAGATCTCGACCTGACCCGCAGCGTCGGTTGGTTCACCAATGCCTATCCCTTGGCCCTGAGCCCCGAGCTGGGCGAGGGCGAGCAAGCCCGCGCAGGCTCGATCAAGCGCATCAAGGAGCAACTGCGCCAGGTGCCGCACAAGGGCCTCGGCTACGGCGTGCTGCGCTACCTGGCCGATGACGCCGGGCGCGAGCGCATGGCGGCCTTGCCCCAGGCGCGGATCACCTTCAACTACCTGGGCCAGTTCGACCAGCAGTTCGATGCGGCGGCGTTGTTCCAGCCGCTGGATGCGCCAGCAGGCCTGGCCCATGATCTGGACGCGCCGCTGCCCAACTGGCTCAGCGTCGATGGCCAGGTCTATGGCGGCGCCTTGCAGCTGCGCTGGACCTTCAGCAACCAGCGGTATAACGAGCGCACCATCGCCGAGCTGGCCGAGGCCTATCGACGCGAACTGCTGGCGCTGGTCGAGCATTGCCTGGCAGAGGGCAATGGCAGCTTCACCCCGTCAGACTTCCCCCTGGCGCAACTGAGCCAGGAGCAGATCGACAGCCTGCCCATCGCCGCAGCCGAGATCGAAGACGTCTACCCACTGACGCCGATGCAAGAAGGCATGTTGCTGCACACCCTGCTCGAGCCGGGCACCGGCATCTACTACATGCAGGACCGCTACCGAATCAACAGCGCGCTCGACCCGCAGCGCTTCGCCCAGGCCTGGCAAGCGGTGGTGGCACGCCACGAAGCCCTGCGCGCCTCGTTCAGCTGGAACGCTGGCGAAGCGATGCTGCAGATCATCCACAAACCGGGCAAGACCCCGGTGGATTACCAGGATTGGCGCGGCCTCGACGAGCAGGCCCAGGAGGCGCGCCTGCAGGCCCTGCATAAAGAAGAACGCGAAGCCGGCTTTGCCCTGTTGAGCCAGGCGCCGTTCCATCTGCGCCTAGTGCGTGTGGCCGATGAGCGCTACTGGTTCATGATGAGCAACCACCACATCCTGATCGATGCCTGGTGCCGCTCGCTGTTGATGAACGACTTCTTCGAGATCTACCAGGCCCTCGGCGAAGGCCGTCAGGCGCAACTGCCGGTGCCGCCGCGCTACCGCGACTATATCGGCTGGCTGCAACGCCAGGATCTCGACGAGGCGCGCCAGTGGTGGCAGGCCAACCTGGCCGGTTTCGAGCGCGCCACGGCGCTCCCCAGTGACCGTCCGCTGCGCCATGAGCATGCCGGCGACGGCATGATCGTTGGCGACTGCTACACCCGCCTGGACGTGCCGCAAGGGGTGCGTCTGCGCGAGCTGGCCCAGGCTCACCAGCTGACCATCAACACCTTCGCCCAGGCGGCCTGGGCCTTGCTCCTGGCGCGCTACAGCGGTGAGCGTGACGTGGTGTTCGGAGTGACGGTGGCCGGGCGTCCGGTCAGCCTGCCGCAGATGCAGCGCACGGTTGGCCTGTTCATCAACAGCGTCGCCCTGCGCGTGCAGTTGCCAGCACCCGGCCAGCGCCAGAGCGTGCGCCAGTGGCTGCAAGGCCTGCTGGAGCGCAACATGGAACTGCGCGAGTACGAGTACCTGCCGTTGGTGGCGATCCAGGAGCGTAGCGAGCTGCCCAAGGGCCAGGCGCTGTTCGACAGCCTGTTCGTGTTCGAGAACGCGCCGGTGGAAACCGCCGTGCTCGACCACGCCCAGCACCTCAACGCCAGTTCCGACTCGGGGCGCACCCACACCAACTTCCCGCTGACGGCGGTGTGCTACCCGGGTGATGACCTGGGCCTGCACCTGTCGTTCGACCAGCGCTACTTCGACTACCCAACCGTCGAGCGTCTGCTGGGTGAGTTCAAGCGCCTACTGCTGGCGCTGGTCGAAGGCTTCGACGGCGATGTCGCAGAGCTGCCATTGCTGGGGGCCGAGGAGCAACGCTTGCTGCTCGAAGAGTGCAACCGCACCGAGCATCCCTACAGCCTGGAGCAGAGCTATGTCGAGCTGTTCGAGGCGCGGGTTGCCGCGCATCCCGAGCGGATCGTCGCGCGCTGCCTGGAGGCCTCGTTCGACTATGCCGGGCTGAACCTGGCGGCCAACCGCCTGGGCCATGCCCTGGTCGCGGCGGGGGTGACCCTCGATCAACCGGTGGCACTGCTGGCCGAGCGTGGCCTGCCCTTGCTGGGGATGATCGTCGGTAGCTTCAAGGCCGGCGCCGGCTACCTGCCGCTAGACCCGGGCTTGCCGGCGGCGCGCCTGCTGCGCATCGTCGAATTGAGCCGCACGCCAGTGCTGGTGTGCAGCGCCGCGCAAGCCGATCAGGCGCGTCAATTGCTCGATGAAGTGGCGGGTGCGGTGCGGCCGAAACTGCTGGTGTGGGAAGACGTCCAGGGCAGCGCTGTGGCCAGCCATGACCTGGGCATTCACAGTGGGCCAGACAACCTGGCCTACGTGATCTACACCTCCGGCTCCACCGGCCTGCCCAAGGGGGTGATGGTCGAGCAGCGCGGCATGCTCAACAACCAGTTGAGCAAGGTACCGTACCTGGTGCTCGATGAGCAGGACGTGATCGCCCAGACCGCCTCGCAGAGTTTCGACATTTCGGTCTGGCAGTTCCTCGCCGCGCCTTTGTTCGGCGCCCGGATAGAGATCGTGCCCAATGCCATCGCCCATGATCCGCATGGTTTGTTGGCGCATGTCCAGGCCAGCGGCATCACCGTGCTGGAAAGCGTGCCGTCGCTGATCCAGGGCATGCTCGCCAACGAGCACCAGCACCTGGATGGCCTGCGCTGGATGTTGCCGACCGGCGAGGCCATGCCGCCTGAGCTGGCCGCACAGTGGCTGCAGCGCTATCCGGCGATTGGCCTGGTCAACGCCTATGGCCCGGCGGAATGCTCGGATGACGTGGCGTTCTTCCGCGTCGATGCGCAATCGACCCAGGGCAGCTACCTGCCGATTGGCACGCCA
Source organism: Pseudomonas sp. BT-42-2 (assembly GCF_025847435.2). Classification (NCBI taxonomy): domain Bacteria; kingdom Pseudomonadati; phylum Pseudomonadota; class Gammaproteobacteria; order Pseudomonadales; family Pseudomonadaceae; genus Pseudomonas; species Pseudomonas sp. BT-42-2. The sequence continues at coordinate 164,368 of NZ_JAOYTM010000009.1, read as the reverse complement.
ACCGACAACAACCGCCTGTACCTGTTGAACGAGGACCAGGCGCTGGTGCCCTTGGGCGCGGTGGGCGAGTTGTGCGTCGCAGGTACCGGGGTTGGCCGTGGGTATGTCGGCGATCCCGTGCGTACGGCACTGGCGTTCATCCCGCATCCCTATGGCGCGCCGGGTGAGCGCCTGTATCGTACCGGCGACCTGGCGCGGCGCCGGCCGGATGGCGTGCTCGAGTACGTTGGGCGCATTGACCATCAGGTGAAGATTCGCGGTTATCGCATCGAGCTGGGCGAAATCGAAGCCCGTCTGCACGAGCAGGGCGAGATCCGCGATGCGGCGGTAGGCGTGCAGGAGGGCGTCAACGGCAAGCACCTGGTGGGCTATCTGGTCGCGCATCAGGGCATCGTCGCCGACGCCGCGCTGCTCGAACAGGTCAAGCAACGCCTGCGCGCCGATCTTCCGGAGTACATGGTGCCGCTGCATTGGGGCTGGTTCGACAGCCTGCCGCACAACGCCAACGGTAAGCTCGACCGCAAGGCGCTGCCGGCGATCGACATCGCTAGCCAGCACAGCCAGGCCTACCTGGCGCCGCGCAACGAGCTGGAGCAGACCCTGGCCGGGATCTGGGCCGATGTGCTCAAGGCCGAGCGGGTAGGGGTGCACGACAACTTCTTCGAGTTGGGCGGGCATTCGTTGCTGGCGACCCAGATTGCCTCGCGGGTGCAGAAGCAGCTGCAGCTCAACGTGCCGCTGCGGGCGATGTTCGAGTGCAGCACGGTAGAGGAGCTGGCCAGCTACGTGCAGGGCTTGCAGGACACGGCGCTGGATGACGACAAGGTCGACCGGCTCAGTGACCTGATGGCCGAGCTGGAGGCGCTTTGACTGCCGGCGCCTGAGATGAAGGCTGGTTGTCGAGATCGGCCGCCAGCCCGGTTTTGTGGTGTCACAACTGGCCTCTTCGCGGGCAAGCCCGCTCCCACAGGCACCCCGTTGACCTCGAAGCCAGCGCGGTACCTGTGGGAGCGGGCTTGCCCGCGAAGAGGCCCGTGGAAGCGACAAAACTTGCTAGCCAATCACTAAATCCTCCCTGCGCTGAAGCGTTCTCCAAACGATGCTCACCCGACACATATCTGGTTACAGGGACGTGGCGGGCCCACCATTCATTTGCGAGGGATTCTCCGATGTCGACCGCTACCAGCCTTGCCCAGATCCTGCCAAGCGCAGCGCCGCAACCGCTGTATGAGTTCACCGATTCGCCGCTGCTGGTGCGCCAGCAACAACAGGAATCCAACGCCCGCAGCTACCCACGACGCCTGCCCCTGGCACTCAAGCGCGCCCGTGGCTTGTATGTCGAAGACGTCGAAGGCCGCCAGTTCATCGACTGCCTGGCCGGTGCTGGCACCCTTGCCTTGGGGCACAATCATCCGGTGGTGGTCGAGGCGATTCAGCGCGTGCTGGCGGACGAACTGCCGCTGCATACCCTCGACCTGACCACGCCGGTCAAGGACCGCTTCGTCCAGGACCTGTTCGGTATCCTGCCTGAAGCCTTGCGCCGCGAGGCGAAGATCCAGTTCTGCGGCCCGACCGGCACCGATGCGGTGGAAGCTGCGCTGAAACTGGTGCGCACCGCCACCGGGCGCAGCACGGTGCTGGCATTCCAGGGTGCCTACCACGGCATGTCCCAGGGCGCATTGAGCCTGATGGGCAGCCACGGGCCGAAGAAACCCCTGGGCGCGTTGCTCGGCAATGGCGTGCAGTTCATGCCGTACCCCTACGACTACCGCTGCCCGTTCGGCCTGGGCGGTGAGGCGGGTGTGCGGGCCAACCTGCACTACCTGGAAAACCTGCTGCTCGACCCGGAGGGCGGGGTGCCGCTGCCAGCGGCGGTCATTCTCGAAGTGGTGCAGGGCGAAGGCGGGGTGATACCGGCTGACATCGAATGGCTACGCGGCGTACGGCGGATCACCGAGCAGGCCGGGGTGGCGCTGATCGTCGACGAAATCCAGAGCGGCTTTGCCCGCACCGGGCGGATGTTCGCCTTCGAGCACGCCGGCATCGTCCCGGATGTGGTGACCTTGTCCAAAGCCATTGGTGGCAGCCTGCCGCTGGCGGTGGTGGTGTACCGCGAGTGGCTGGACCAATGGACCCCAGGCGCCCATGCCGGCACCTTCCGCGGCAACCAGATGGCCATGGCCGCAGGTTCCGCGGTGATCGATTACCTGGTCGAGCATCGCCTGGCCGAGCACGCCGAGGCCATGGGCCAGCGTCTGCGCGGCCACTTGCAGCATCTGCAACGCCAGTACCCACAGCTGGGCGATATTCGCGGGCGCGGCTTGATGCTTGGGGTCGAGCTGGTCGACCCGCAAGGCGCCCTGGATAGCTTGGGCCATCCGCCGGCAGCGCGCGAGCTGGCCCCCAAGGTGCAGCGCGAGTGCCTCAAGCGCGGCTTGATCCTTGAGCTGGGTGGTCGCCATGGCGCGGTGGTGCGCTTCCTGCCGCCGTTGATCATCAGTGCCGAGCAGATCGACGAGGTCGCAGAACGATTTGCCGCGGCGCTGGCAGTAGCGGTGCGCAGTGCCTGAACAGGTTTTGCCCAAGTAACGCGGGCGGCCTGCCCGTGATGAAGACGATTAACGCCAATGCGCGGCGCACGCCACCTTAGCCGTGGCGTGTGACGCGGATGGGGAGACACAGATGAGTGAACTTGCCGATATCAAGATGCGGCCATTGATGCCTGAGCGCGGCTCGCTGCCGCTGCTGGTCGAAGCACCTGAGCCAGGGCTTGGGCTGCTGGAGAGCTTCGACGAGCTCAAGGAGATCGTGGCGCAGCACCTGGATCACTGCGCAGGGATATTGTTTCGCGGTTTCGAAGTGGGTGAGGTCGCGGCGTTTCGCGAGTTCGCCCAGGCGTTCGGTCATCCGCTGCTCAATTACGAGTTCGGTTCCACCCCACGCAGCAATGTGACCCAAGGGGTGTATACCTCCACCGAGTACCCGGCGCACCAGAGTATCCCGCTGCACAACGAACAGGCCTACAGCCTCGACTGGCCGATGCGTATCTGGTTCTACAGCGTGATCGCCGCCCAGACCGGCGGGCAAACGCCGATCGCCGACAGCCGCGAAGTCTACCGGCGGATGCCGGCCGACATCCTCGAACGCTTTGCCAGCAAGCGCCTGATGTATGTACGCAACTATGGCAATGGCCTGGATGTGGGCTGGGAGCAGGTGTTCAATACCGAAGATCGCAGTGTGGTCGAAGCCTACTGCCGTGCCCACCACATCGAGTGGGAGTGGAAAGACGACGGCGAACTGCGCACCCGTCAGGTCTGTCAGGCGGTGGCCACTCATCCGTGGACCGGCGATCAGGTCTGGTTCAACCAGGCGCACTTGTTCCACGTTTCCAATCTACCGGCCGAGGTGCGCGAAAGCCTGCTTGAGATCGTCGACGAGGAGGACTTGCCACGCAATGTCTACTACGGTGACGGCACGCCCATCGAGCATGAACTGCTCGAGCGCATTCGCGCTGTACTCGACGAGTGTGCGATCAGCTTCCCGTGGCAGGAGGGCGACGTGCTGATGCTCGACAACATGCTCGCCGCTCACGCTCGGGCGCCTTTCACCGGCCCGCGCAAAGTCGTCGTCGCCATGGCGCAGGGCTACAGCGAGAAAGCGCGCTAAGCGCTCATTCGCACGGCTCCCGCCGTACGCCACCGTGTCAGGTGGCGTACAACCTGGCGCTTGCACACAGGCCTGGGCCACGCCGCTAAATTCACTTCTCATCTGCTCGTTCTACTGAAAACGCTTTGCCCAAGGCCGAGCCGCAGATCAGTAAGGACCGACAGTATGAATGCCCAAGATTCACTCAAACTGGCTCGACGCTTCATCGAGCTGCCCGCTGGCAAGCGTCGTCTGTTCCTGGATGCGATGAAGGGCGAGGGGGTGGATTTTGCCCTCCTGCCGATCGCGGCGGGGGTCCAGGTGCCGGCCCGCGACAGCCTGTCCTACGCCCAGCAGCGCATGTGGTTCGCCTGGCAGCTCGATCCGCACAGCGGCGCCTACAACCTGCCCCTGGCGGTCAAGCTGCGCGGCGTGCTTGACGTGCCCGCCCTGCAAAGCGCCATCGACACCCTGGTCCAGCGCCACGAGGCGCTGCGCACGGTGTTTCGCGAAGCCGATGACCAGGTGCGCCAGTGCGTACAGGCGCATCTGAAGGTCGCGGTTCAGCTGCTGGACCTTGGCCACCTGCAAGGCCAGGCGCAGCAACAGCGCATCGAGTCGACCTGCGCGGAAGAATCGGCAGCGCCATTCGACCTGGTCAATGGGCCGCTGATGCGCGTGCGTCTGCTGCGCATCGGCGAGCAGGAGCATTTGTTGCTGATCACCCTGCACCACATCATTGCCGATGGCTGGTCGCTGGGCATCCTGATCGACGAATTGGTCAAGCTGTACGATGCGGCTAGCGCCGGGACCGCACCGGCCCTGGCCGCGCTGGACATCCAGTACCGCGACTTTGCCCTGTGGCAGCGCAGCTGGCTGGAGGCCGGTGAGCAGGAGCGTCAGCTGGGCTATTGGCTGGCGCACCTTGGCGACGAGCACCCCGTCCTGCAACTGCCCAGCGATCGTCCGCGGCCAGCCCGCCCCAGTCATCGTGGCGAGCGCTTGGAGGTGGCGATCGAAGCGGACCTGGCCGAGCGCCTCAAGACCCTCGCCAAGCGCCACAACGTCACCTTGTTCGTGGTGCTGCTGGCAGCCTTCAAGACCTTGCTGTATCGCTACGGCGGGCATGACACGGTGCGCGTCGGGGTGCCGATCGCCAACCGCAATCGCAGCGAAGTGGAAGGGCTGATCGGCTGCTTCATCAATACTCAGGTCCTGCAGACCCGCATGGATCCGACCTATGACACCGCCCAGCTGCTGGGCCAGGTTCGCCAATGCGCGACCCAGGCCCAGGCCCACCAGGACGTGCCGTTCGACAAGTTGGTCGAAGTGCTGGGGGTGGAGCGCAACTCGGCCCATGGCCCGTTGTTCCAGGTGCTGTTCAACCATCAAGCGCAGGTGGCCGACGTAGGCGCCATCCAGACCGGCTCCGGCCTGGTTCTGGAGAAGCTCGACCTGCGCAAGAACATCGCCCGTTTCGACCTGACGCTGGACACTGTGGAAGTGGCTGGGGAGCTGCGCGCGGCCTTCAGTTATGCCCTTGACCTGTTCGACCAGGCAACCATCGCCGGCATGAGCCAGGACTGGCTGCGCCTGCTGGCCGCGCTCAGCCAGGATGACGGCTCGGCACTTGGCGATTGGCCACTGGCCGCTACGCCAGTGCCGCTGCCGTCGATCGAGCGAGTCGCGCCGCTGCCGGTTCATCAGCGCTTTGCCCAAGCGGCGGCGGCGAACCCGGATCGCCTCGCGGCCGTCAGCAGTCACGGCTCGCTGAGCTATCAGCAGTTGGAGCTGCGCGCCGAAGCGCTGCGCCTTGAACTCCAGGCATTGGGGGTCGGTAGCGAGCAGGCGGTGGGGCTGTGGGCTGATCGCTCGGTCGACATGCTGGTTGGCCTGCTGGCGATTCTCAAGGCGGGCGCTGCGTATGTGCCGCTGGAGCCGGGCCAGCCTGGGCAGCGTCTGGCGTTCATGCTCGATGACGCTGGCATATCCCTGGTCGTCGGGCCGCAGGGCGGCATGGACAACCTTGGCCCACAGGTGCAGCAAGTGGCGTTCGATGCGCCTTGCCCAGATCAGGCGCCTGCGCTGCAGGCGCCGGCGTCGGTGCAGGGCGACAACCTTGCCTACATCATCTACACCTCAGGCACCACGGGCACGCCGAAGGGCGTGGGCGTGTCCCATGCGGCCTTGGCCAATTACCTCGATGGCTTGGCCGAGCGCCTGCCCTTGGCTGCGCTCGAACAGCTGGCGATGATCTCTACCCCCGCCGCCGACCTCGGCCATACCATGCTGTTTGGCGCATTGAGCACGGGTAAGACCCTGCACCTGTTGCAACGTGATGCGGTGCTGGACGCCGATGGTTTTGCCAGCTACCTCGATGATCAAGCCATCGACGCCCTGAAAATCGTGCCCTCGCACCTGGGGGCATTGCTCGATGCCTGTGGCGATGCGCGGGTACTGCCGCGCCGCTGCCTGGTGCTGGGGGGTGAGGCCTGCCCAGCGGCGCTGTTGTCGCGGATCGCCGCGTTGCGCCCTGAGCTGAAGATCATCAATCACTATGGTCCGACCGAAACCACCGTCGGTGTGCTGACCGCCGAACTAGTGCCGGGGCAGGTCGCCCAGCTGGGCACGCCGTTGCTCAACAGCCGCGTACAGGTCCTCGATGCATCGCTGCAGACCGCACCGGGTCAAGCCAAAGGCGAGCTGTGCATTTCCGGGGCCGGTCTTGCCCGTGGTTACATCGGCCGCCCGGGCTTGACTGCGGAACGCTTCGTGCCAGATCCGTCGGGCGCGCCAGGGGCGCGCATGTACCGCAGTGGTGATGCGGTCAGCCGTGATCGCGAGGGGCGCTTGTTGTACGTCGGCCGGCGTGATCAGCAAATCAAGATCCGTGGCTATCGGGTCGAGCCGGGTGAAGTCGAGGCCTGTCTGCAGGGGCTTGAAGGCGTCGAAAAAGCCCTGGTTCGACCGCGGGCCCAGGCCAATGAGTTGCAACTGATCGCCTACGTGGTCGCGCCTTTGCTGGTGCAGCGCAGCGCCGATCAGGCCACGGCGCAGGACACCCTGCAGCGGGCGCTCAAGGCGACCGTGCCGGAGCACATGGTTCCCGCGCGCGTGCTGTTTCTCGACAGCCTGCCGCTGACCGCCAATGGCAAGGTCGACCTGGCCCGTTTGCCACAGCCGGAGCAGGAATGCCGGGCGCCACACTATGACCCGCCCGTCAGCCCATTGCAGATCGGTCTGGCAGGTCTGTGGCGGGAGGTATTGGCGGTCGAGCAGGTTGGGCTGGGCGACAATTTCTTCGCCTTGGGCGGCCATTCGTTGATGGCCACGCAGATCGTCTCCCGTGCCCGGCGCCAGCTGGGGATCGATATCCCGTTGCGGCTGTTGTTCGACACTGGCGATCTGCGCCGCTTCAGCGAGGCGGTCGCAGCACTCGGCCAAGTCAGCGATGCGCCGATCATCAGCTTGGCGCGCGACCAGGTGCTGCCGGTGTCCCATGCCCAGTACCGGCAGTGGCTGTTCTGGAAAATTCATCCGCACAGCTCGGCGTATCACACCCCCATGGTGGTGCGCATTCGCGGCGCCTTGGACCAAGGCGCGTTGAGCGCTGCCATCAATGCGCTGGTGCAGCGCCATGAAGCCCTGCGCACCCGCTTCGAAGAGCGCCAAGGGGTGCCGGGCCTGCGCATCAGCGAGCAACTTGAGGTCAAGCTTGAGCAGCAGTGGCTTGGCCAGTTGCCGGACGAGGCGCTGACCGCGCTCTTGCAGGCCGAGATCCAGCGCCCGTTCGACCTGGCCGCAGGGCCGCTAATACGGGTCAAGCTCTATCAAGTCGACGCCGATGAGCACCTGTTGCTACTGACCTTGCATCATATCGTTTCTGACGGCTGGTCGATGGGCATCATGGTCCGCGAGTGTATTGCACTCTACAACCACCATGCCAAGGGCGCGCCGCTGCCGCTGTTCGCAGCCCTACCGGTGCAGTATGCCGACTATGCCAGCTGGCAGCGCGAGCGGCTTGGCGAAGGGCAGATGGAGGATCAGCTGGGTTACTGGAAGGCACGCCTGGAGGATGACTTCAGCGTGTTGCAGCTGCCGGCAGACCGACCGCGCCCGGCGGTGCAGAGCTATCGGGGCGGGCGGTTGGACATTCACCTGCCCGCCGCATTGACCGCAGGCTTGCGTCAGCTGGCGGTGGCCGGCAATGCCACCTTGTTCCATGTCTTCCTGGCTTCGTTCGCGCTGCTGCTGGCCCGTTACAGTGCCAGTGAGAAGATCAACATCGGCGTGCCGATGACCAACCGTAACCGGCTGGAGCTCGAGGGCTTGATCGGCTTCTTCGTCAACACCCTGGTATTGCGCCTGGAGGTGGACTACAGCACCAGCTTCGAGCAGTTGCTGGCCCAGACCAAAGAAGCCAGCCTGCAAGCCCAGGCCAACAAGGACGTACCGTTCGATGCGCTGGTCGAAGCCTTGCAGCCTGAGCGTGGGCTGGGCCACAACCCCTTGTTCCAGGTGATGTACAACCACCTGCGCGACCTCGGCGAGCAGGTCACCGGCCAGAGCCTGGATGGCCTGGTGGTCGAGGAGGTCGACCTGGACGAGGGCAGTTCGCAGTTCGATGTATCGCTCGATACCGTGGAACGATCCGACGGCGTGCTGGCAACCTTCACCTATGCCTGCGACTTGTTCGACCGGGCGCGTATCGAGCGGATGGGCGAGCACTGGCTGAACCTGCTGCAGGCCCTGGTGGTCGCGCCTCAGGCGAGTCTGGACCGCTTGGCCCTGGCTTCGCCGCAGGAGCGCCGGGTGGTTGAGCAACAGTGGTCGCAGGGGCCGGCCGGGCCCTTGCTCGACACCGCGTTGGCGCACCGCTTCCAGGCGCAGGTCGCGCAGACCCCCGACGCCATCGCCGTGCTGCATGATGGCCAGCACTGGAGCTATGCCGAACTCAACCGGCGCGCCAACCGCCTGGCCCACCGCCTGCAGGCCTTGGGCGCAGGCCCTGAGGTGCTGGTCGGGGTGGCGCTGGAGCGGGGCCTGGAGATGGTCGCCGGACTGCTGGCGATCCTCAAGGTCGGCGCGGCCTATGTGCCGCTGGATCCTGATTACCCGGCCGAGCGCCTGGGCTACATGATCGAAGACAGTGGCCTGGCCTTGCTGCTCACCCAAACTGGCCTGAGCGAGCGTTTGCCGGTGCCTGCTGGGGTCACTCGACTGTGCCTGGATCAGCCCTTCGAGGGCGCCATCGAAACCAACCCGAGCGTGCTGATCGAGCCGGCTTCGCTGGCCTATGTGATGTACACCTCAGGCTCCACCGGCCGCCCCAAAGGCGTGGCGATCAGCCAGGGTGCGTTGAGCCAGCATGCGCAGGTGTCGTTGGGCTTTTTCAATCTCACAGCCCGCGATCGGATCCTGCAGTTCGCCACGTTCAACTTCGACGGCTTCGTCGAGCAGTTGTATCCGGCGCTGATCTGTGGCGCCTCGGTGGTTATTCGCGGTCCTGAGCTGTGGGACAGCGAGCGCTTCTACCGCGAGCTGATCGCCAACGACATCAGCGTGGTGGACGTCACCACGGCTTACTGGTTCATGCTTGCCAAAGACTTCGCCGAGCGAGGGCCGCGCGATTACGGGCGGCTGCATCAGTTCCATGCCGGTGGCGAAGCGATGCCGCCAGAGGGGCTGGCGGCGTGGAAAGCGGCAGGCCTGGGGCATGTGCACCTGCTCAACACCTATGGCCCGACCGAGGCAACGGTCACGGTCACCGCCCACGACTGCACGCCTTATCTGGGTGATCCGGCGCCTGCGTTGCCGTCGGTCATGCCGATCGGTGCGGTACTGGCCGGACGCTCCATCCACCTGCTGGACAACAGTGGCGGCACGGTACTCAACGGCGCCATTGGTGAGTTGATGATTGGCGGCGATCTGCTGGCAAGGGGTTATCACCGTCGCCCCGCACTGACTGCCGAGCGCTTCATTCCTGATCCATTCGGCGCCGACGGCAGCCGTTTGTACCGCTCCGGTGATCTGTCTCGCTACCTGGAGCAGGGCAGCATCGAATACGCCGGGCGCATCGATCATCAAGTCAAGATCCGCGGTTTTCGCATCGAGCTGGGCGAGGTGGGCGCGCGCCTGATCGAGCATGAACGTGTGCGCGACGCGCTGGTCATCGACATCGAGGGTGCCCTGGGCAAGCAACTGGTCGCCTATCTGGTGCCTGCCGACCCTGCCGTGGCCCAGGCCGACGCGCAGACCCAGCAGGTGCTGCTGGCAGAGTTGCGCGCGCAGCTGCAGGGCAGCTTGCCGGACTACATGATCCCGGCCTGCCTGATGTGGCTGGCAGAACTGCCGCTGAGCCCGAATGGCAAGCTTGACCGCAAGGCCTTGCCGCGCCCCGACCTGACCCAGCGGCAGGCGCGCTATGTGCCCCCGCAGACCGCCACCGAACAGCAGGTGGCGGCGATCTGGGCCGATGTGCTGCGCGTCGAGCGCGTCGGGCTCGACGACAACTTCTTCGAACTGGGCGGCCATTCGCTGCTGGCTGCCCAGGCCATCTCACGTATCAACAGCCAATTGGGCATCGATATGCCGATCCGCCTCATCTTCGAAACCCCGCTACTGGGGGCATTTGCCCTGGCGCTGGAAAGCGCGGGCCAGTCCCTGAGCGAAGAAGGCCTCGCCGATATCGAGCAACTGATGAATGAATTGACGGAGGCTTGAACATGGACAAGACAACTGCTGAACGAATTGCCAAGCGCTTCGTCGCACTGCCGCTGGAACAACGTCGCCAGGTGCTCGACAAGATGAGCGCCAGTGGCCAGAGCTTCAAGCTGCTGCCGATCGCTGCCACCCGCCACGAGGTCGCGCGGATCCCGCTGTCGTATGCCCAGCAGCGGCTGATGTTCCTCTGGCAACTGGAGCCGACCAGTGCGTTCTACAATGTGCCGATGGCGGTTCGCCTGGAAGGTGAGCTGGATGTTGCGGCCATGGCCAAGGCCCTGGAGTTGCTGGTGCAGCGCCATGAGACCCTGCGCACCCGCCTGGTAATGGAGGAGGGCGAATGCTACCAGCAGATCCTCGATCAGTCGCCGGTGGCCCTGGCGCAGGTCAAGGTGGCCGAGGCTGACCTGGATACTATGGTACGCGACGAGCTGCGCCGTCCGTTCGATCTGTTCAATGAGCCCTTGCTGCGGGTCAAGCTGTTCCAGGTCGACCCCAGCCATCATGTATTGACGGTGTGCATGCATCACATCATCAGTGACGGCTGGTCCAGCGAACTGATGGTGCAGACCTTCGTCTCGTTCTACGATGCCTTGGTCGCCGGCCAGCCGGTCAACCCTGAGCCGCTGGCGATTCAGTACGCCGACTATGCGATCTGGCAGCGCGCCTGGCTCGAAGCGGGCGAAGGCGAACGGCAGTTGCAGTACTGGCAGGCGCAGCTGGGCAGCGAACAGCCGCTGTTGGACCTGCCGCTGGACTTTCCACGCCCGGCTCAGCCCAGCTATCAAGGCGCCGTGGTCCGCGCCGACCTGCCGCCGGCACTCTCCAGCGCGCTGCGCAGCCTGGCTCAGAGCAAAGGGCAGACGGTGTTCATGGTCCTGCTCGGGGCGCTGGCGGTGGTGCTGTCGCGTTACAGCGGTCAGGACGACATTCGCATCGGCGTGCCCAACGCTGGGCGTAATCGCAAAGACCTCGAAGGCCTGATTGGCTTTTTCATCAATACCCAAGTGCTGCGGGTCCAGGTCGATGAACAGGCGACCTTCGACAGCCTGCTCGAGCAGGTCCGGCAAGTGGTAGCCGAGGCCCAGTCGCACCAGGAGCTGCCTTTCGAGCAGTTGGTCGATGCGCTGGCCCCTGAGCGTAACCTGAGCCATAACCCGCTGTTCCAGTTCAAGCTCAACCAGAATGTCGCTGGCGAGGCGGCTGGCAGCGAGCAGAGTAAGACCCTCAGCGGCCTGAGCGTGGCGGAGTATCCACTGAGCGGCGCCGACGCCCGGTTCGACCTGGCCTTCGACTTTACCGACAGCGGCGAACAGATCCAGGCGTACTTCACCTATGCCACTGACCTGTTCAAGGCCAGTACGATCGAACGCATGGTCGGCGCGCTGCATGCGCTGCTGCAGCGCCTGGTCGATACCCCCTCCAGCCGCTTGCTGGCTCATAGCGAAGGCCAGCGGGCACTGCTGCCAGGTGAGCAGGCCGAGTTCCCCTGTGAAGACTTCCTGGCCCTGTGGCGCCAGGCCGTGCAGGGCGCTGGCGAGCAACCCGCAGTGCGTGCTGGCGCCCAGCAACTGAGCTACAGCGAGCTTGACCGGCAGTCCAACCAGCTGGCCCACCATCTGCAAACCCTGGGGGTGGCACCGGGTGACCTGGTTGCCCTGTGCCAGGAGCGCTCGGTCGAATGGGTGATCAGCTTGCTGGCGGTGCTCAAGGTCGGCGCCGCGTTCCTGCCGCTGGACAGCGCCCAGCCAGTCGAACGGCTGGCGCAGCTGGTCGGCGACAGTGGTGCGGTCCTGCTGCTGCGAGATCCGCAGGTTGCCCTGAGCGGTTTTGAGGCTTGCCCTGCGTTGCCATTCGCTCCTGACGCCTGGCGGCATTGCCCGGATTCGCCGCTCGATACCGCCGTGGTGCCTGCCCAGCCGGCCTATGTGATCTACACCTCAGGCTCCACCGGCCAGCCCAAGGGCGTGGTGGTGGCGCATGGCACCCTGGCCAACTATGTGCAGGGCATCGAGCAGCGCTTGCAGCTGCCAGCTGGCGCCAGCATGGCGATGGTTTCCACCGTGGCCGCCGACCTGGGCCATACCGTGCTGTTCGGGGCGCTGGCGGGTGGCCGTCTGCTGCATTTGCTGTCGCGCGAGCACGCGTTCGATCCGGACGCGTTTGCCGGCTACATGGCCGAGCACCAGGTCGATGTGCTGAAAATCGTCCCAAGCCACCTGCAAGGGCTTCTGCAAGCAAGCGAGCCGCAGAAAGTGCTGCCGCGCCAGCTGTTGATCGTCGGGGGAGAGGCCTGTCCATGGTCGTTGGTGGAAAAGGTCGCTCAGCTCAGGCCTGACTGCCGGGTGGTCAACCACTATGGCCCTACCGAAACCACCGTCGGCATTCTCAGCCACGAGGTCACCACGCTTGAGTCCGGTACGCGCACCGTGCCGGTCGGCAAGCCCTTGCCCAACAGCCATGTGTGCTTGCTCGATTCGGCGCTGAACCCGGTTGCCGAGCGGGTTGCCGGTGAGCTGTATCTGGGCGGCAAGGGCGTGGCTCAGGGCTACCTGGGCCGGCCGGCGATGACTGCCGAGCGATTCGTCCCGGACCCGACCGGCGTTGGCGCGCGCTTGTACCGTGCTGGCGACCGGGCCCGTTTGCAGCAGGGCAAGGTGGAGTTTCTTGGCCGCGCCGATGAGCAGGTGAAGATCCGTGGCTATCGCGTCGAGCCTGGCGAGATCGGCGAGTTGCTGCGTGGCCTGCCCGGCGTGCAGGACGCGGTGGTCGTGCCGATGGCGCTGGAGGGCGACCCGGAGCGCCTGCAACTGCTCGCCTATGTGGTAGCCCCCGCGAGCTCGCCAACTGAGTTGCTCAGCCAACTGCAAGCGCGCCTGCCTGACTACATGGTGCCCGCCCACGTCGTAATGCTCGAGCGTCTGCCGCTGACCGCCAACGGCAAGCTCGACAAACGCGTCTTGCCCAAGCCGGAAACTGCCAGCAAGGCTTACGTGGCACCGGTCGGTGAAATAGAAGAAAAGCTCGCCGCGATCTGGGCCGATGTGCTCAAGCTGGAACAAGTCGGCACGGGCGATAACTTCTTCGAACTGGGTGGCGACTCCATCCTCAGCCTGCAGATCATCGCCCGGGCCAAGCGCCAGGGGATCAAGCTGTCGCCCAAGCAATTGTTCGAGAAGCAGAACATCGCCGCGTTGGCCCAGGTGGCCAAGCTGGTGCAAGACAAACCCAAGCCCGCCGCTGTCGCGACGCCAGAGGCGGGCGGGGCGCTCGCCCTGTTGCCGATCCAGGCGCGCTTCTTCGACACCGCCATCGAACAGCGCCACCACTGGAATCAGGCCGTGTTGCTCAAGCCGTTGCAGCGCTTGCAGCCCGAGGCGCTGGACCAGGCCCTGACGGCAGTGCTCAACGAGCATGAAGCCTTGCGCCTGAGCTTCACCTGCAATGACCGCCAGTGGCAGGTCGAGCCACGTCGGCAGGCTATCGAGGCCGTGTTGCAAGTGGTCACGCTGAACCAGCCGTCGGCGCTCGAAGCGCATGCCACCCAGATCCAAGCCAGCCTCAGCCTGGAGCGTGGCGAATTGGTCAGGGCCGTGCTGTTCGAACTGCCTGGCGGTCAGCAGCGGCTGCTGCTGGCGATCCATCACCTGGTGGTCGATGGGGTGTCCTGGAGGATCCTCCTCGAGGACCTGCAAAGCGCCTATCAGCAGGCCAGCCAAGGCCAGCCGATCAGCCTGGCGGGGCGCTCTGCCAGTTGCAGGCAGTGGGCGCAGCGGCTGACCGAGTATGCGCGCAGCGATGCGTTGCTGGCCGAACGCACCTATTGGTTGCAAGCCTTGAGTGAAGAGGATGCGCAGTTCCCCTGCGACATCCCGGGCGCAGCTGCCACTTTGCGTGAAGCAGCCCATGCCAGTTCGCGGCTGGACAAGGCCATGACCCACAAGCTGCTAAAGGTTGCCCCGGCGGCCTATCGCACCCAGGTCAATGACCTGCTGCTCACCGCCTTGGCCCGCGTACTGTGCCAATGGAGCGGACAGCCAGCGGTGAGCATTCAGCTCGAAGGCCACGGCCGTGAGGACTTGTTCGACGACCTGGACCTGAGCCGCACGGTCGGCTGGTTCACCAGCTTGTTCCCGGTGCGCCTGAGCCCGCAAGGCAGTGTCGGCGACAGCATCAAGCGCATCAAGCAGCAACTCTGGCAGGTGCCCAACAAAGGGATTGGCTATGGGGTGCTGCGTTACCTGGGGGATGCCGAGTTCGCTCGCCAGCTGGCCGGCGTCGCCCAGCCACGCATAACCTTCAACTACCTGGGGCAGTTCGACCGCAGCTTCAGCGAGGACTCTGGTGCGCTGTTCGTGCCTGCCGGGGAAAGCGCCGGGCGCAGCCAGGGCGAGGATGCACCACTGGGCAACTGGCTCAGCGTCAACGGCCAGGTCTATGACGGCGAACTGCGTCTGGACTGGACCTATAGCCGCGCCATGTACCGCGCAGAGACCATCCAGGGCTTGGCCCGCGCCCTTGAGCAGGCGCTGGAAGAGGTGATCATGCACTGCCTGGAGGATGGCGCCCAGGGCGTGACCCCGGCTGATTTCCCGTTGGCCGGCCTGACCCAGGAACAACTCGATCGCCTGCCGGTGGCGGCGCGCGACATCGAAGACATCTACCCCCTGTCACCCATGCAGGAAGGGCTGTTGATGCACACCCTGCTGGAACCGGGGTCGGGTATCTACCTGATGCAGTACTGCTACCAAGTCGACCATGCAATCGACATCGACGCCTTCAACCAGGCCTGGAAGACAGTCATCGCCCGCCATGATGTCCTGCGTACCTCGTTCTGCTGGGACCTGGGCGAGCGCATGGTGCAGATTGTCCATCGGCATACCGAGCCTGCCTTGCGGGTGCTCGATTGGCGCCACCTGTCGCCCGCCGAGTACGAGCCGGCGCTGCAGGCCGAGCTTGAACAAGAGTTGCAGCACGGCTTTGCCATGGACAAAGAAGTGCCGTTCCGCCTGCGCCTGATCCAGCTGGCGGCGGACCGCTTCGGCTTTGTCTTCAGCAACCATCACGTGCTGCTCGATGCCTGGTGCCGGATGGGGGTGGTCGATGAGTTCTTCAAGGTCTACCAGGGCTTGCTGGGCGGGCAGACGGTGCACTTGCCGACGCCGCCGCGTTACCGCGATTTCATCGCCTGGTTGCAGCGTTGGGACCGTGACGCTTCGCGCGGTTTCTGGCGCCAGGAGCTGGCGGGCTTCGAGCGTCCCACCGCGCTGCCGTTCGACCGTGCGCCGTCGCGCGAGCAGGCTAAGGGCAGCGTCGCTGACCAACTGGTGTACCTGAGCCGTGAGCAAAGTGCCCAGCTGGCGCAGCGCGCCCAGGCGGCGCAACTGACGGTCAATACCCTGGTGCAAGGCGCCTGGGCGCTGTTGCTGCAGCGCTACAGCGGTGATCGGGATGTGCTGTTCGGGGTCACCGTGGCGGGCCGACCGGTCGAGTTCCCAGAGATGCAGACCACGGTCGGGCTGTTCATCAACAGCATCCCGCTCAGGGTGAAACTGCCAGGGGCGCAAGCAGGCCTGAGCGCCAAGGCTTGGCTCAAGTCGCTGCTCGAATACAACCTGAACCTGCGTGAGCACGAGCATTTGCCGCTGGTCGACATCCAGGCGTGCAGCGAGATCGGCAGTGGACAGGCGTTGTTCGACAGCCTGTTCGTGTTCGAGAACGCGCCGGTGGAGTCCAGCGTCGGTGCGCAGGCGTCGAGCATGAAGGTCAAGGCGGGCAGCTCGCGCACCCACACCAACTACCCGATCACGGTGGTGGTCTATCCAGGAGAAGTGCTGGGCCTGCACCTTTCATATGACCAGCGCCTGTTCGATGGCGACACCATCGCGGTATTGCTGGCCGACTTCCAGGCCCTGTTGCTGGCCTTGAGCGAGCAGCTCGATGCGGACTTCCACCAGGTAGCAGCGCGGCTCCAGGAGCGGGCCCCGGTGACCCCAGAGGCCTTGCCGCAAGCGCTGCAGCAGGGCTATGCGCGGCTCTTCGATGCCACCGTGGCGCGGGTGCCGCAGCTGCCAGCGGCCCGTTGCAGTGGGCGCCAGTGGAGCTATGAGGAGCTGGATGTGCAGGCCAGCCGCCTGGCGCTGAGGTTGCAGGCCGCTGGGGTCGGCGCCGATGGCCTGGTTGCGGTGTTGGGCGAGCGCGACCTGTCGCTGCTGGGCATGATCGTCGGTGTATTCAAGGCCGGCGCGGGCTACCTGTCGCTGGACCCGTCGCTGCCGCTGCGGCGCCTGAGCGAGGTGCTCGGCCTCAGTGGCGCGGCGCTGTTGGTCTGCGACCAGCGCTGCGCGCCGTTGGCCCAAGCGCTGCTCGCCGAGCTGGACCAGCCACCGGCGCTGCTGGTGTGGGAGCAGGTGCAGACGCTCGCCTCGCGTGCACCGCTCAAGCCATTGCCCGAGGCAGCCGGCAAGTTGCTGGCGTACGTGATCTTCACCTCCGGCTCGACCGGTGTGCCCAAGGGGGTGATGGTGGAGCAGGCCGGCATGCTCAACAACCAGTTGAGCAAGCTGCCCTATCTGGGGCTGCAAGAGCATGACGTCATCGCCCAGACGGCCTCGCAGAGTTTTGACATCTGCGTGTGGCAGTTGCTCACGGCAGCGCTGTGCGGTTGTCGTGTGGAGATCTTCCCCGACGCTGTCGCCCAGGACCCACAGGCATTGTTGCAGCAGGTCGAGGCCACGGGGGTGACGGTGCTTGAGTGCGTCCCGGCGATGATCCAGGCGATGCTGGAACTGCCGGCCCGTGCGCTGCCCAACTTGCGCTACCTGCTGACCACGGGCGAGGCCATGCCACCGGCCCTGGCCCGGCGCTGGCGCGAGCGCTATCCGCAGATCGAATTGGTCAATGCCTATGGGCCGGCCGAGTGTTCCGATGACGTGGCGCTGTACCGCGTGCTCGATGATGCCCCGTCCGTGCATCTGCCGATCGGCACGGCCACCGATCACAACCGTCTGTACGTGCTCAACGACCTGCTCGAACCCATGCCGGCGCGTGCTACCGGCGAGCTGCATGTGGCTGGCGTGGGGGTAGGGCGCGGCTACCTGGGCGACCCGGTGCGCACGGCCTTGAGCTTCGTGCCTGATCCGTTCAGCCACAGCCCGGGTGAGCGCTTGTATCGCACCGGCGATCTGGCGCGGGTGCGCGCCGATGGCCAGGTGCTGGAGTACGTAGGGCGGGCCGACTTCCAGGTGAAGATTCGCGGTTACCGGATCGAGCTGGGCGAGATCGAGTCGCGACTGCTGGCCCACGAGGCGGTGCACAGCGCCGTGGTGGTGGATGTGCAGGTGGCCGGCAGCAAGCAGTTGGTCGCCTATTGGGTGCCCCGGCAGGTGAGCGCGCAGGCGATTGAGCTGCGCGCCGTGCTCGCCGAGCACTTGCGCAGCAGCCTGCCGGGCTACATGGTCCCCGGCTTGTGGGTGATGCTCGACAGCCTGCCGCTGACTGCCAACGGCAAGCTTGACCGCAAGGCCTTGCCAGCCCCGGATGCAAGCACTTCGCAGCAGCAGTACCAGGCGCCGGTCACCGCCGTGCAGCAGCAGTTGGCACAGATCTGGAGCGAGGTGCTGGGGGTCGAGCGCATCGGCCTTGACGACGACTTCTTCGAGCTGGGCGGGCATTCGCTGCTGGTGGTGCAGGTGGTGGCCCGGGTGGGCAACCAGATGAGTACCGAAGTCAGCCTGCGCGAGTTGTTCGAGCAGCCGACGCTGGCGGCGTTCAGCGAGGTCGTTGCGGCCCGGCAGGGACATGGCGAGGTGATTCAGGACGAGTTGGCTAAATCCTTGGCAGCCTTGAAACGTCTTACTGCAGAGGAGATCGACGAGTTGACCCTGTAGCGCGGTTGGCCAGGCCCAGGAACCACCCTGGGCCTGGCCTGGCTCGTCAACTTCAGTACACCCAGAGCCGGCTCCTGTCCGGCTCTTTCATTTGTTCGGCAGCATCGTCGGCATGTCGCGGGCTGGTTGGCTCGCAGGCGGGGACCGGTGCCCTGGTAGGAGATGTTCTAGTGCAAGCATTGCTCGATTCCGTAGAGTCATTGTCGTCACGGGAGCGCAAGGCCCTGGCCGCCTTGCTCAAGCGGCAGGGTGTCAACCTCTATGGGGTCACGCGCATCTTCGCCCGTGACAGTGCCGACGCTACGCCGTTGTCCTACGCCCAGGAACGGCAATGGTTTCTCTGGCAACTGGACCCGAGCAGTGGCGCCTACAACATTGGTGCGGCGCTGCAACTGGCCGGTGAACTGGACCCTCAAGCCTTGCAACGCGCTTGTCAGGCGCTGATCGAGCGTCATGAGGTGTTGCGCACGACGTTCCGCCAGGACGGCGAACGGGTGGTGCAGGTCATCCATCCTCAGATGCCTTTCCAACTGCAGCTCGAGCCACTGCAGCCGGCTGCGCCTGAGGCTGCCGACGAAGGGCTCAGGCAGCAGGTCGAGGCGTGCATCGGCCAGCCGTTCGACCTTGAGCAGGGGCCGTTGCTGCGTATGCATCTGCTGCCACGGGCCGCCAACCTGCATGTGCTGGTGCTGAGCGTGCATCACATCGCCGCCGATGGCTGGTCGATGCCCATCCTGATCAACGATCTGGTGCAGTTCTACGAGGGCTTCAGCCAGGGCCGGGCGGTCAACCTGCCGGCGCTGGCGGTGCAGTATGCCGACTACGCCATCTGGCAGCGCAACTGGATGGAAGCTGGCGAGCAGGAGCGCCAGCTTGCCTATTGGAAGGACACCCTCGGCGGTGAGCAACCGGTACTGAGCCTGCCCACCAACCGCAGCCGCCCGGTCGTGCCCAGTGGCCGCGGCGAGCGGATCACGCTCGACATCGATGCCGACCTGCTGCGGGCGCTCAAGGCCTTGGCCAAAGCGCAGGGGGTGACCTTGTTCATGCTCCTGCTGGCCTCGTTCCAGACCCTCCTGCACCGTTACAGCGGCCAGCCGCAGGTGCGTGTCGGGGTGCCAGTGGCTAACCGCAACCGCAGCGAGATCCAGGGGCTGATCGGCTTTTTCGTCAATACCCAGGTGCTCAAGGCCGACTTCGACGTGCACAGCCGCTTTGTCGATGTCCTGCAGCAGGTGCGCGAGACCGCCCTGCAGGCCCAGAGCCATCAAGACCTGCCGTTCGAGCAGTTGGTCGAGGCGTTGCAGCCCGAGCGCAGCATGAGCCACAGCCCGCTGTTCCAGGTCATGTTCAATCACCAGACGCGCAGCAGCGCCGTCCAGGCGCAGGTCAGCGGCCTTGATGTGGCGGGCTTGGAGTGGGACTCACGCACCACCCAGTTCGACCTGACCCTGGACACCCGCGAGCATGCCGACGGCCTGTTTGCATCCGTGACCTATGCCACCGACTTGTTCGATGCCTCGCGCATCGAACAGTTGGGCCGCCACTGGCGCAACCTGCTGCTGGCGGTATGTCGTGACCCGGCGCAGCGGGTCATCGAGTTGGCCCTGCTCGAAGACCACGAGCGCCAGCGGATCTCGGCGCAATGGAACCAGACGGCGATGGACTACCCGGCCGGGCAAAGTGTCTATCGCCTGTTCGAGCAGCAGGTGCAGCGCACCCCGGATGCCACGGCGTTGCGCTGGGGCGAGCAGACGCTGAGCTACGCCGAGCTGAACCTGCGCGCTAATCAGTTGGCCCACACCCTGCGCGAGCAGGGCGTGGGGCCTGAGGTGCTGGTGGGGGTGGCGATGCCCCGCGGCCCGCGGATGATCATCGGCCTGCTGGCGATCTTCAAGGCAGGCGGCGCCTATGTGCCGCTCGATCCCGATTACCCGAGCGAACGCCTGGCCTACATGATGGAGGACAGCGGCCTGGCCTTGCTGCTCAGCGAAAGCGCCGTGGTGGCGAGGCTACAGGTACCGGCGCAGGTGGCCTGCCTGTGCCTGGACAGCCAGGCAGAGCAGTTCGCGCACAACCCGGTCGACAACCTGGCCATTGAGGTAGCCGCGGATCATCCGGCCTACGTCATCTACACCTCCGGCTCCACCGGCCGGCCCAAGGGCGTCAGTGTGCGGCATGGCGCGCTGGTCAACTTCCTCTGGACCATGGCCGAGCAACCCGGCATCGACGCCAGCGATCGCGTGCTGTCGCTGACCTCGCTGTCGTTCGACATTGCCGGGTTGGAGCTGTACCTGCCGTTGCTGCATGGGGCCAGCGTGGTGCTACTGGCCGAGCAGCAGAACAAGGACCCTTTCGCCCTGCTCAAGGTTATCGAGCAGCAGGCGGTCAGCGTCATCCAGGCGACGCCCTCGACCTGGCGCATGCTCTTGGACAACGCCCCGGCGCAAGCGCTGCGCGGCAAGAAGCTGCTCAGCGGCGGCGAGGCATTGACCGGCGAACTGGCCCAGCGCCTGATCGACCAGGCCGGGCATGTGTGGAACCTCTACGGCCCGACCGAAACCACCATCTGGTCGGGGCTCGAACGGGTCAGCGACAGCCACCAGGTGTGGCTGGGACGGCCGATCGGCAATACCGCCTTCCATGTCCTCGATGCCCAGTTCGAGGCGGTTCCGGTGGGGGTCAGCGGCGAGCTGTTCATCGCTGGCGATGGCTTGGCACGGGGTTATCTGAACCGCCCAGGCCTTACCGCCGAGCGGTTCATCCCGGATCCGTTCGGTGCCGGACGTCTGTACCGCACGGGTGATCTGGTGCGTTATCGTGATGACGGTGTGCTCGAGTACATGGGGCGTATCGACCATCAGTTGAAGATTCGCGGGTTCCGCATCGAGCTTGGCGAAATCGAGGCCTGCCTGCAGGGGCATGAGGCCGTGCGCGAGATTGCCGTGATCGATGTCGATGGACCGCTGGGCAAGCAACTGGCGGCCTACATCGTCGCGCATGATCCGGCCACCTTGCGGTTGGAGGATGCGCAACTGGAGGCCTTGCGCCAGGCACTCAGAACCCATGCGCTGGGGCAGATGCCGGACTACATGGTGCCGACTTACCTGACATTCCTCGAATGCATGCCGCTGACGCCCAACGGCAAGCTCGACCGCAAGGCGCTGCCGGCGGTCGACCTCAGTCGTCAGCAGCGCGTGCACCAGGCGCCGCGTACACCCCTTGAGCAGCAGCTGGCAGCGATCTGGGCCAGTGTGCTCAAGGTTGAGCAGGTCGGGCTAGGCGATAATTTCTTCGAACTGGGTGGCCATTCGCTGCTGGCCTCGCAGATGGTCGGCCGGGTGCGTCAGCAACTGTCCATCGAAGTGCCGCTGCGCAGCCTGTTCGAGGCCCAGGACCTGGCCGGCTTCGCCGAGCGGGTCGCCCGCGCCGCTGGCAGGCAAACGCAGCCGGCGATGGTCGTGCTCGAGCGCGGTGCGCCGCTGGCGCTGTCCTACGCCCAGCAACGGCAGTGGGTGCTCTGGCAGTTGGAACCGCACAGTAGCGCCTACAACATCGCCTCGGCCTTGCGCCTGCAAGGGGCGCTGGACGTTGCTGCGCTCAGCCGTGCCTTCCAGACCCTGCTGGCGCGCCACGAAAGCCTGCGCACCACCTTCGCCCAGGAGGCCGGCGAAGTGCGCCAGGTCATCCATGCAGCACAGGCGTTGGAGTGGAAGATCGGCCACGCGCAGGTCTGCGCCGATGGATTGCGCGAGGCAGTGGAAACGCTGACCCGCCAGCCGTTCGACCTGGAGCGCGGTCCGCTGCTGCGGGTCGACCTGCTGCGTCTGGGTGCGCAGGAGCACGTGCTGGTGCTCAACCTGCACCACATCATCACGGACGGTTGGTCGATGGCGGTACTGGTCGACGAACTGGTCAGCCTGTACCAGGGCTATAGCCAGGGCCGCGAGGTCAGCTTGCCCGCGCTGGCGGTACAGTACGCCGACTACGCCGCCTGGCAGCGCCAGTGGATGGAGGCCGGCGAGCAGGCCCGGCAGCTGGACTACTGGCTGGGCCAGTTGGGTGACCAGCAGCCGGTGCTGGAACTGCCGACCGACCGTCCACGCCCGGCGCAACCGAGTCGAGCGGGCGACCAGGTGCGGCTGGTGCTCGACGATGAACTGGTGCAGGCACTCAAGGCCCAGGCGCGCGCCCAAGGCGTGACGGTGTTCATGCTGTTGCTGGCCAGCTTCCAGGCCTTGTTGCACCGCTATTCGGCGCAGCAGGATATCCGCGTGGGCGTGCCTGTGGCCAACCGCACCCGGGGCGAAACCGAGGGGGTGGTCGGCTTCTTCGTCAACACCCAGGTGCTCAAGGCCCAGTTCCACCTGCGCCAGCGCTTCAGCGAGCTGCTCGAACAGGTGCGCCAGACGGCCCTGGATGCCCAGTCTCATCAGGACCTGCCCTTCGAGCAGTTGGTCAATGCCCTGCAACCGGAGCGCAGCCTCAACCACAGCCCATTGTTCCAGGTGATGTTCAACCACCAGACCGAGGCCAAGGGCGCGCCGCGTGAGGTCAGTGGGCTGCGTATCGAGGCGGTGGACTGGGCGCTGCACAGCACCCAGTTCGACCTGACCCTGGACACCGTCGAACATGCCGCAGGCATTGCTGCGGCGTTTACCTTTGCCACCGAACTGTACGATCGCCAGACCATCGAGCAGATGGCGCGGCATTGGCGCAACCTGCTGCAGGCGGTGAGCCGCGACCCGCACCTGCCGGTGGTGCAACTGCCGATGCTCGATGAGGCCGAACAGCTGCGCATCGTCGGCGAGTGGAATCGAACCCAAGTGGCCTATCCTGGTGAGCGCTGGGTCCATCAGCTGTTCGAGGACCACGCCCAGCGCCATCCCCATGCGCCCGCGCTGGTCTTCGCAGAACAGACCCTGAGCTACGCCGAGCTGGATCAGCGCGCCAACCGCCTGGCACACAAGCTGCGCGAACAAGGGGTTGGCCCGGAAGTGCTGGTGGGGGTTGCGCTGGAGCGCAGCCTGGAGTTGGTGATCGGCTTGCTGGCCGTGCTCAAGGCGGGCGGCGCCTATGTGCCGCTGGACCCGGATTACCCTGCTGATCGTCTGGCGTACATGATGCAGGACAGTGGCATCGGCCTGCTGCTGACCCAGCAGGCGCTGGTCGCGCGCCTGCCCATTCCGAGCACGGTACGTAGCCTGTGCCTGGACCAGCCGTCAGGCTGGCTGGCGGCCTATGCCGACAGCTCACCGCAGCTGACGCTAGCGCCGGGCAACCTGGCCTATGTGATCTACACCTCGGGTTCGACCGGGCGGCCGAAGGGCGCTGGCAATACCCACGAGGCCTTGCTCAACCGTTTGCAGTGGATGCAGCGCGCCTATGGCCTGGATGCCAGCGACACGGTGCTGCAGAAAACCCCGTTCAGCTTCGATGTTTCGGTCTGGGAGTTCTTCTGGCCGCTGATGACCGGTGCTCGCCTGGCCATTGCGCTGCCGGGTGATCACCGTGATCCGCAGCGGTTGTGCCAGACCATCATCGAGCATCGAGTCACTACCCTGCACTTCGTACCGTCGATGCTCCAGGCGTTCATGGCCAGCACAGGCGTGGAGCAGTGCCGGAGCGTGCGCCGGGTGGTCTGCAGCGGCGAGGCGTTGTCGGCGCCGCTGGCCCAGCAATGCCTGGAGCGCTTGCCGCAAGCTGGCCTGTACAACCTGTACGGTCCGACCGAGGCGGCAATCGATGTGACCCACTGGACCTGCGCCGGCAAGCAGGGCGTGAGCGTGCCGATCGGCCAACCGATCGATAACCTGCGCACGCACATCCTCGAACCCGACCTGTGCCCGGCAGCGCGTGGGGTCAATGGTGAGTTGTACCTGGCCGGTGTGGGGCTGGCGCGCGGTTATCATGGGCGTGCGGCGTTGACCGCCGAGCGCTTTGTCCCCAACCCCTTCGACGCCCAGGGTGGCCGCCTGTACCGTACTGGCGATCTGGCGCGCTACCGCGAGGGCGGCGTGATCGACTACGTGGGGCGGATCGACCACCAGGTGAAGATCCGTGGCCTGCGCATCGAACTGGGGGAAATCGAGGCACGCCTGATGGAGCACGAGCAGGTGCGCGAGGCGGTGGTGCTGGCTCAGGACGGGCCGAGCGGCAAGCAGTTGGTCGCCTACCTGGTGCCGGTCGATCCGCAGCGGGTCGCCGATGACGGCGAGACTGGGCGGCAATGGCGCGAGGCGCTGCGCCAGTTCCTCGCTCAGGGCTTGCCCGACTACATGGTGCCGGCGCACCTGTTGCTGCTGGCTAGCATGCCAGTGACGGCCAATGGCAAGTTGGCGCGCAATCTGCTGCCGGCAGCGGACTTCAGTGCTGCCAGGGCCGCTCACGTGGCGCCGCGTACGCCGCTGGAGCAGCAACTGGTGGACATCTGGCAAACGGTGCTGGATCTGCCGCAAGTCGGTATCCAGGACAACTTCTTCGCCCTGGGCGGTGACTCGATCATCGCCATCCAGGTGGTCAGCCATGCCCGTCAATTGGGCCTGGACATCGCCCCCCGCGACCTGTTCCTGAAGCAGACCATCGAGCAGTTGGCCGACAGCGTCAGCCAATGGCGCGAGGTTGCCCAGCAACCGGTGGCCCTGCATGGCTTGAGCGAGGCCCAGGTGCAAGCACTGGCGCTCGAGCATGCGCAGGTGGATGGGCTGTACAGCCTGTCGCCGATGCAGCAGGGCATGCTGTTCCTGAGCCTCAACGCCAGTCGCGAGGATGAGCTTTACGTCAACCAGCTGAGCGTACCGGTGCAAGGGTTGGTGGCAGAGCGTCTGCTAAAGGCGTGGCAGCAGGTGATGGCGCGCCACGATATCCTGCGCACCGGCTTCCTCTGGCAGGACCTGGACGAGCCGCTGCAGTTCGTCCTGCGCGAGCTGCCAGTGCCGCTGCGCGAACTGGACTGGCGCGGGCGCGACGATACCGAGCACGCCCTCAAAGCCCTGGCCGAGCAAGAGCGCCAGCGTGGTTTCGATCTTGACCAGCCGCCGCTGCAGCGCCTGTTGCTGGTGCGCCTGGGCGAGGATCGTCAGCAACTGATCTGGACCTATCACCACATCCTGCTCGATGGCTGGAGCACCTCGCAGTTGATGGGCGAAGTGCTCGCCTGCTACTCGGGGCAGGCGTTGGGCGAGGTGGTGCCCTACCGCGACTACATCGGTTGGTTGCGCCAGCAGGACCCGCGCCACAGCGAGGTGTTCTGGCGCCAGCAACTGGCCGCTCTGCAGGAACCAACCTACCTGGCGGACGCCTTCGCAAGTGGTGAGCGTGGCAGCGGACACCAAGCCCTCTACAGCCGGTTCAGCCAGCAGCAGACCGAGGCGTTGAAGGCGTTCGCCCAGGATCAGCGGATTACCCTCAACACCCTGGTGCAAGGCGCTTGGCTGTTGCTGCTCAGTCGCTACAGTGGCCAGCGCAGCGTCACCTTCGGCGCCACCGTGGCGGGACGCCCTGCTGCCTTGCCAGGGGCGCAGAGCATGCTCGGGCTGTTCATCAACACCTTGCCCGTGATTCACCAGGTCGACCCGCAAGCTCGGGTCGGCCAGTGGCTGCAAGAGCTGCAGCGGATCAACCTGGAGCTGCGCGATCACGAGTACACGCCGCTGGGCGATCTGCAGCGCTGGTCGGGCCGCAGTGGCCAGGCATTGTTCGACAGCATCATCGTCTTCGAGAACCAGCCGCTTGATCGCACCCTGCGTGATTGGCAGGACGATACCTTGCAGTTCGGCGATGTCGGCGGATCAGGCCTGACTGACTTCCCGATGGACCTGATGGTGATTGTCGAGCAGCAGCTGATCATCGAGTACATGTACCTGCGCCAGTGCTTCAGCGATGAGGCGGTCGAAGGTATCCGGGCGAACATGGAGGCGCTGTTGCAGGCGCTGACCCTCGATGCGCAAGCGCCGCTGGGCAACCTGGGGTTGCTGGCTCAGGCACCTGCGAACCCGGCCCCGGTCGAGCACGCGCAGCCGGCGCAGTTGGTGCATCAGCGCATCGCGGAGTGGGCAGCCCAGCACGGCGCTGCCACCGCGGTCAAAGTCGATCAGCGCAGCCTGAGCTTTGCCGAGCTCGATCGCGCGGCGAACCAATTGGCCCATGCCTTGATCGCCGAAGGGGTCGGCCCGGAGGTTCGCGTCGGGGTTGCCTTGCAGCGCAGTGAACGACTGATCGTGGCGTTGCTGGCGGTGCTCAAGGCCGGTGCGGCCTATGTGCCGATCGACACCGCCTACCCCAAGGAGCGCCTGAGCTACCTGATGCAGGATTCGGGTATCGCCCTGTTGCTTTGCGAGTCTGCGGCCATCGCCCACTTGCCGAAAGTGGCGACCCTGCACACGCTTGATCTGGACGTTTTCGCGGCTGAGCAATGGCCGGAGCATGCGCCGCAGGTCACGGTCGATCCCGAGAACCTGGCCTACGTGATCTATACCTCCGGCTCTACCGGTATGCCCAAGGGCGTGGTGGTCAGCCAGGGGGCGTTGGCCATGCACTGCCAGGCAGTGGGCGAGCGTTACGAGATGACGCCGGCGGACTGCGAGCTATTGTTCATGTCGTTTGCCTTCGATGGCGCCCATGAACGCTGGCTGACCGCCTTGACCCACGGTGCCAGCGTGCTGCTGCGCGGTGATGAGCTATGGACGCCGGAGCAGACCTGCCAGGCCATGCATCGCCATGGCGTCACCGTAGCGGCCTTCCCGCCGGTGTATTTGCAGCAGTTGATCGAGCAGGTGCGCCAGGATGGCAACCCGCCCGCGATGCGCATCTACTGTTTCGGTGGCGATGCGGTGCCGCAGGCCAGCTATGAGCAGGCCCACCAGTTCCTCCGGCCGCGCTACATCATCAACGGCTACGGGCCGACCGAGACCGTGGTCACCCCGCTGATCTGGAAAGCCGGCCCCGAGCAACCCTGCGGCGCAGTCTACGCGCCCATTGGCCACCTGGTCGGCCAGCGCAGCGGCTATGTCATGGATGCCGATCTCAATCCACTGCCGCCCGGTGTGGCCGGAGAGCTGTATCTGGGCGGAGTGGGCGTGGCACGGGGTTACCTGAATCGTCCAGGGCTTACCGCAGAGCGATTCGTGGCCGACCCGAACAGCCCGGGGCAACGCCTGTACCGCACTGGCGATCTGGTGCGCCAGCGCCCTGACGGCACCTTCGACTACCTCGGGCGCTTGGACAATCAGGTCAAGGTGCGGGGTTTTCGCATCGAGCTGGGTGAGATCGAGGCACGCCTGAGCGAGATGGAGGAGGTGCGCCAGGCCGCAGTGGTGGTCAGGGAGGGCCCGGGCGGTAAACAGTTGGTGGGCTATGTGACCTTGGTCGGCAACGCGCAAGGCAACCTTGCCGAGCAGTTGCGCGAGCGGCTGAAGCGGGAGTTGCCCGAGTACATGGTGCCGGCCCAGCTGATGGTACTGGAGCAGTTGCCACTGAGCCCCAATGGCAAGCTCGACCGCAACGCACTGCCGGCTATCGAGGCGCGCAGCGAGCATGTCCCGCCGCGCAACGACCTGGAGCGGGCCATCGCGCAGATCTGGCAGCAAGTGCTGAAGGTCGAGCAGGTCGGTATCACCGATAACTTCTTCGAGCTCGGTGGCGACTCGATCCTCAGCATGCAGGTGGTGGCCAAGTCGCGGGCCTTGAAGAAACATGGCTTCAGCCTGCGTCTGCGTGACTTGATGCAAAAGCCAAGCATCGCCCAGCTCACCGCCGCATCTGCCAAGCAGACGCCGCTGTTGTCGCTCAATGGCGAAGTCGCCGGGCAGGCACCGCTGTTCTGCGTGCATGCCGGCTTCGGTACGGTGTTCGACTACGAGCCACTGGCACGCCGACTCAACGGCCGCTGCCAGGTGATCGGCATCCAGGCCCGGCAGTTGCTCGATGCAAGCTGGCAGGCGGCATCGTTGCAGGCCCTGGCGAGTGACTACGTGGCCTGCCTGCGCGAGCGCCAGGCGCAAGGGCCCTACCGGCTGCTGGGGTGGTCGCTCGGTGGCACCTTGGCGGCGTTGATGGCGGCGCAGCTGGAGCGCGAAGGTGAACAGGTGCAGTTGCTGGCGCTGTTGGACAGCTTCGTGCCGAGCCGCCAATCCGCCCAGCACGCGGATCACTGGCTGGATGACTTGAACGAGCTGCTCCAGGCCACGCTACCGGCAGCGCGTACGGTAGATCGCGGCGATCCGCGTCAAGAGAGCGCGGTTGGCGCCCGTGAGTTGATCGTCCAGGCGCTTGGCGATGTGCCCGAAGGCGCAGGTTTGGGGGTCGAGGAGCTGCTTCAAGTGTTCCTTACCGCGCGCACCCTCAAGCGCCTGTCACGTGAGCTGCAGGTGTGCGAGGGGGTCAAGGTACTGCCCCGCAGCTGGTGGGTCGCGGGCCGTGAGGATGAGCGTGCGGCGCTGGCCGCCCAGCTCGGGCAGTCGCTGGACCAGGCACCGATGCTGTCCTGCGGGCACTTCCAGGTTCCTCATGACGCCGCCGTGCTGGACGCGCTGGAACAGGCCCTTGGGCGCTTGCCGAGCACTGGCCAGGCCTGAACTGTTGCTGTTACTTGAGCTGACGGGGCTGCCGGGTGCAGCCCCTTTTGGAGAATACCGATGTCGCTGAACCCTGACCTGGCTGCCTACCTGAAATTGGTGGAGGAGGGCCGCACGACTGGCAAGGTGTTGCCGATGCATGCGCTGACTCCAGATCAAGCCCGTGAGCAATTCGAGCAGTCGTCGGCGCTGATGGCGCCGAAGGCCGAGGAGCCCGAGCAGATCGACGACCTGACCCTGCTCGCGCGCGATGGCCATGCCTTGCAGGCGCGCCTCTACCGGCCACCGGAGGCCGATCCGCACCTGTTGGGCGCGGCTGTGATGTACCTGCATGGTGGCGGCTACGTGGTAGGCAGCCTCGACTCCCACGATGCCTTGTGCTGGAACCTGGCCCAAGAGGCGGGCGTGCCCGTGCTGTCGGTGGGTTATCGCCTGGCGCCACAGTGGCGTTTCCCGACGGCGGTCGACGATGCGCTGGATGGCTGGCGCTGGCTGGTCGACCACGCCGCTGAGCTGGGCATCGACCGCAACCGTCTGGCGGTGATGGGCGACAGTGTCGGCGGCAGCCTGGCCACCGTGCTGGCAAGCCAGTTGGCTGAGCAGGCGCAACTGCCCGCGCCACGGCTGCAGGTGCTGGTCTACCCGGTGACCGATGCGAGCCGCAGCCGCGATTCGATGCAGCGCTATGCCAGCGGCTATCTGCTCGAACAACAGACCCTCGAATGGTTCTATCGACAGTACGCCCGGCAACCTGCGGACCGTCTCGACCCGCGCTTCTCGCCGTTGCTCGGCGCGGTATCGCCACAGGCGGCGCCGGCCTTGCTGCTGGTGGCCGAGTGCGATCCGTTGCATGACGAAGGCGTGGCTTATGCGCGTCACCTGGAGGAGGGCGGGGTGCCGGTGAACTTGCAGGTGATGGCGGGCGTGACCCATGACTTCATGCGCATGGGCTTGATCATCGAGGAGGCTGAAGAGGGGCTGGCGCTGGTGGTGGAGGCGTTGCGCGACAGGCTGTGAGATCGCCCACGAAGCGCAAATGAAAAATCCGCATCCTGTGAGGGATGCGGATTTTTTTTACCCCAGGCGCTGCTTAGAAGCTGTACTTGGCAGTGAGGGTGAAGTTGCGTGGGTCGCCGTATACGTCGTATGGGCTCCAGGTATTGTTGCTGGCGATGCCCTGGTAGTACTTGCGGTCGAAGATGTTGTTGAGGTTGAGGCGGGTATCGAGATTCTTGTTGACCTTGTAGCCCACCATCAGCCCAACCACGGCGTACGAGCCCTGGTCGATCCGGTAGTTACCGAAGGCATTGCTACCTTTGTTGAAGATGCCGCTCTGGCCGTAGACGTTACCGCCGACACGCCACTGGTTCAGCTCACCCGGCAGGGTATAGGTGGTGCTGAGCTTGAACAGGTGCTCGGGCAGGTCGCTGTCGAACTTGCTGCCTTCCTTGGCCTTGTTGGCATCTTTCAAGAACTTGGTTTGCGAATAGGTATAGCCGGCACCCACTTGCCAGTTTGGCGTCAGCGCGCCCATCAACTCCAGGTCGATACCCTGGGTCCTGACCTTGCCGGAGGCCTCGTAGCAGATGTAGTCGGTGCAGCCTTGCTGATTGGCAGACTCCGCTGCACGGTTTTCCTGGTCGATTTGGAAGATCGCCGCGCTGGCATTGAGGGCACCGTCGAAATACTCGCCCTTGATGCCGATCTCGTAGTTCTTGCCCTCGATCGGGCGAATGATGGAGCGGCCCTGGCCCTGCTCCGATTGCGGCATGAAGATGTCGGTGTAGCTGGCATACACCGAGTGGTTGTCATCCAGGTCGTAGATCACCCCGGCGTAACGGGTAACGTTACGGGTGATCTTGTAATCGCTATTGGTGTAGTAGCCGTCGGCGATTGCGTTGTAGGTTGACTGATTGTCATACCAGTCCAGGCGCGCGCCGATGATCACCTTCAGAGGGTCGGCGATGTTCAGCCGCGTGGTGACGTAGACACCTTCCTGCTCGACATGCTCGCTCAGGTCGTACTCGTCGGGGACATTGGGTCGGGCGATACCGCTTGGGTTGACGGCAAACAGGTTGTCGACCGGGATGAACACGGTACCGCCGTGTGCGGATGTCTTGACTTCACGTTTGCTGGCACCGACCACCAGTTCATGCTGGCGGTCGAACAGCTTGAAAGGGCCGTTTGCGTAGATGTCGTAGCTGGACTGGTCGTAGTCCCGGCGCTGGTTGAACACGCGCTGGCGGAATGCTTCGGCGGACGGTGAGCCGGTGCGCTCGAACACGGCGCCTTGCAGAGCGAAATCGGACCAGTTCTTGGACGCCGCCACATGCAAGCGCCAGTCATTGGCAAAGTGATGATCGATCTCGGCGAACAGCGTGGTGTTGTTGATGTCCTGATAGCTCCAGTCGTAGCCGACGTTGGTGGAGCGCGAGTAGCCGACATGGCTGCCATCACGGTTGACCGGCAGGCCACCCCAGTTGATGTTGTTGTTGTCGTTCTGGTTCGACGCACCCACGGTGAGGGTGGTGTCGTCGGTCAGGTCGAACTCGGTGATGCCGTAGAACAAGCCTCGCTCGCGGCCGGCATAGTCCTGGAAGCTGTCCTTGTCGTTGTAGGCGCCGACGAAACGGCCACGCACGCTGCCGCTGTCATTGAGCGGGCCGCTCAGGTCCAGCTCGCCACGGTAGTTGTCCCAGCTGCCCGCGGAGCCTGTGACGCTGCCCTGGAACTCCTTGGTGGGCCGCTTGCGCACCATGTTGATGGCCGCCGACGGGTTGCCGGCACCCTGCATCATGCCGGTTGCCCCACGGACGATCTCGACGCGGTCGTAGGGGGCCATGTCGGCCGCCGCGACCCAGTCGGCGTTGTAGGTGGTCGGCAGGCCATCGAACATCAGGTTGCTGATGGGGAAACCGCGCGAAAAGTACTCGCTGTTGGCCGGGCGCGCCGCCGACATACGCAGGCCAGGGGCGGCCTGGACCACGTCGTCGAGGCTGCGCATCGACTGATCATCCATGCGTTGGCGGGTAATCACTGTGACCGCCTGCGGCGTTTCGCGCAGTGTCAGCGGCAGTTTGGTCGCGGTCTGCATGGCGCCAGTGGTGTAGGAACCGGTGTTCTCGGTGGTTTGCCCCAGCCCTTGGCTGTTGATGTTGGTCGCCCCCAGTTCCACCGCATTGCCCCCCTCCCGGGCATGGATGGTGGCCTGGTTGCCTTCGATCTGGTAGCTGACGCCGGTGCCCTGGAGCAACTTGGGCAGCGCTTGGGCTGGCTCCATGGCGCCGGAGATGGCGGCACTGCGCTTGCCTTCGACGTCCTGCGGGCTATAGAGCACCTGCAGGTTCGATTGCGAGCCGAACGCCAGCAGCGCGCTGGCCAGCGACTGCGCCGGAATGTTGAATTGCACCTGCTGGGCCTGGACCATGGCCGATAGCGGCATCAGGGCGCTCAGGCCCAGGGCGGCGGGCGCCGCTTGACGCAGGGTGCGGCGGATGACCAGGGCCAAGGCCTGGGGACGAAGGCGTTGTGTTGGCATTTATCGAAAGCTCTATGTAGGAGTCTGGTGTTAAGTGTGAGTGGTTCTTGTTATTGATTAGGACGCACCCATCGGCTAAAACCGGAAAACTAAATGCAATCGGCAACCCGTGATTCGAGCTTGACCTTGCCATTGGCCATGTGGATCAGCTGGTCGGCGACATCGAAGTAACGGTCGTCGTGGCTGATCACGATGATGGTCTTGCCCAGGCGTTTGAGGTCAGGTAGCAGCTCGGTGTAGAAGATCCGGCGGAAGGTCGGGTCCTGATCGGCCGCCCACTCGTCGAACACCAATACCGGCCGCTCTTCGAGCCAGGCGCTGACCAGGGCCAGGCGTTTGCGTTGGCCGGTGGAGAGGTCGGTGGTGCTGAACACGCCGTCGCGGATACTGACCTTGTGATCGATCTCCAGGCGCTTGAGATAGCGCGTGGCATCCTCTGGCACCGGTTGGTCGCCCTGGATGACGTCGTCGAACAGGTAGTAGTCGGCGAAGATGGTGGTGAACAGCTGGCGGTAGTCGTCCCGGCTCTGCGCGCTCACTGGCTGGCCATCGACCACGACGCTGCCCGATTGCGGCGCATACAGGCCCAGCAGCAGCTTGATCAGGGTGGTCTTGCCGCAGCCGTTCTCACCCACCACGAAGACGATTTCGCCCTGCTTGATGGTCAGGTTCACCGGGCCTAGCTGGAACGGCTCGCAGCCTTCTACCCGTGGGAAGGTATAACTGACGTCCTTGAGTTGCAGGCTGTCGAGGGTTTTTGCCGAAGGGCGGCTATCGTCCAGCAGCAGGTGCGGTTCGGGCGAGGAGAATTGGCGCGATAGCTCGGCGATGCGGCGAAAGGCGATCTGCGCCTTGCTGATGATTGGCAGGGTGCTAATCAGGTGTTCCAGCGGGCCTTTCATATACAGCAACACCAGCACGAAGCCACTGGTGACGCTCTTGTCGCCGCTGGGCCACAACGATTGCATGGCCAGGGCCACGGCAATCACCACGAAGAACAGCATCGAGCCAAGGGCCTTGGCGACCACGAAGATGTTGATCGAACGCACCTGGGTGGCGCAGATGCGGTTGGCGGTGTCCTGGATGCCATGGCTGAACATGCGCTTGCGTCGCGGGCGATGGATGCGCAGCTCCTTGGCGCCTTCGGCAATGGCGCTGTAGTGTTTTTGCAGGTCGTCCTCGGCCTCGCGCGCGCTCTCGAAGCCACGCACGCCCCACGAGCGGGCGATGAACTGCATGACCGAACCCAGGCCGATCGCCACGACGATGACCAGGAACATCGGCCACGACAGGCTCGCCAGGTAGCCCAGGCAGCCCAGGGTCACGGTCAGCGAGACCGCCAGCGGCGCGAAGACGAAGGCGAAGTCGCTGATGGTGTCGACGTCGTGGGTCAGCACCGGGATCAGCCGGTGGCTGCGATAGCGCTCGATCTGGTCGATGGGCGCGGCCAGGACTTTTTCGCCAAGCTCGCGGCGTAGCCTGGCGATGATGTGCTGGCCGACATAGTTGGTGCCGATGTCGGAGAAGATCGAACTGAACAGCGCCAGCACGCACAGCCCGGCAAAACCCAGGACCACGCCCTGGGTAAGGCCGCTGTCGCTGTGCAAGGCGCTGTTGATGGTGGCGAGCAGCGCGGTGACACTGAGGCCGCCGACCATGCCCAGCGCGATCGATACCGTCACCAGGGGCCAGAAGGGTTTGAGCAGGCCGAACAGTTCCCTGACGGCGCCACGAGGTTTGCGGGTCATTGGTATCTCCTGAATCACACGGGGTTAAGGGTCATCAGAGTTCGCGAACGACCCGAAAGCCCAGGAAATCACCGCGCACGTCAGGGGCGCGGTTGTTGCGGTTGCCGGAACGCGAGAACACCGGCGCTTCGCCCCAGTCGTTGCCGCGCATGACCCGCACGCTGCAGTCACCGGTGGTCCAGGCACTGCCATCGGTCGGCGCGCCCTGGTAACCATCGTTCCAGCAATCGGCGACCCACTCGTAGACGTTGCCGTGCATGTCATGGACGCCGAACGCATTGGCCGGGTAGCTGCCTACGGGAGCGGTGTAGGAGTAGCCGTCGGTGGGGCCGTAGGTGTTGGCGTGCTGGGCGATGCTGTATTTGCTCGGATCGTTGTCATCGAAGGGGAATGGGAACGGGCCGCTGGAGCCTGCGCGTGCGGCGTATTCGCGCTGCGCTTCGCTGACCATGCGGTAGCGATGCCCGGTCTTTTTCGACAGCCATTTGGCGTAATCCTGTACATCGAACCAACTGACGCACACCGCGGGCTGACGCGGGCCCTGCTTGTAGGTCGGTTTGCTGGCTGCGCAGAAGCGCCCAGGGCGGGTATCGCCGTCGGCGATTTTTACCCCGCTTTCGCGGATGTAGGCATCCAGCTCGCCGGCAGTGACGTGGTAGCGGCTGATGGCAAAGGGTTTGGCAAAGGTCACGGTGTGCTGTGGGCCTTCATCGCCTTCGCGGCCGAGCTCATCCTCTGGAGTGCCCATCAGGAAGCTGCCGGCAGGCAGCACGACCATTTGCGGGCAGGCGCTCTTGCAGTCCTGGAACACGCTACCCGGCTTGGGGCTGTCCGCCGCCTGGGCGCTGGCGGCAAGGCCGAGGACGGCGCAACAGCTGAGCTGGCGCAAGGTTCGCGCGGGAGAGGGCAATGACGTGAAGCGTTCGTCGGACATGGAGTGGTTTCCGTCAGCGTTTGGCTACAAGAAAAAGGGTGGAAAAGTCAGCTGCGCAGGCGTTGGCGCAGCGCCTCGATCAGGCGATCGATTTCTGTCTCGGTATTGAGCAAACCAGGGGCGGTGCGCACGACCGGGCCGACATCGCGATCAACCGCATCGACCACGATGCGCTGGCGGTTGAGCTCGGCGGCCACGGCGTCGGCGTCCTGGCCCTTGATCCGGAAGAAGGTGAACCCCGCCGAATGCCGGGCGCTACGTGGCGTCACCAGCTCAATGGCGGGGAATTCGGCCAGGCGCTCCTTGAGGTAGTCGTTCAAGCCGTGGATGCGCGCCTCAATCGCGGCCTTGCCGTGTTGCAGGTGCAGCTCGAATGCCTTGCCCAGCGCCCAGCGGTGTTCGAAGGCGTGGTAGCCACCGGGGGTCATGGTGGTGGCGAAGTCTTCGTTTTCCGAGAAGGTCGCGAAGGTCGGCGTCAGGTGCTTGAGCTCGGTGGAGGCGGCGCAGATGATCCCGGTGCCACGGGGGCCGAACATCCACTTGTGGGTGCCGGAGATGAAGTAGTCGCACTGCAGGTCAGCGAAGCGCATGTCTTCGACGCCAAAGCCGTGCACGCCATCGATCACGTAGAGGATGCGCTGGTTATCGTCACGCTTGCCGTTGAGCTCGCGCACCAGTGCGCCGATTTCGCCCACCGGCAGTTTCACGCCGCTGCCTGAGTGCACCCAGGTCATGCCCAGCACCCGGGTCTGCGGGCGGATCGCTGCGGCAATGGTGCCGAGCACTTCGTCGTCGGAGACCTTGGTCGGATCCTGGAACAGGCGCACCTTGCGCACCGGCGTGCCTTCGCGCTGGCTCCGGTAGGCGAGGATGTTGCGGGTTGAATAGTGTTCGTGCTCGGTGGTCAGGATCTCTTGCCCAGGCGCCAGGCGCAGGCCGCCGTAGATCAGCCCCAGGCCCTCGGTGGTGCTGCCGGTGAGGGCGATCTGGCGCGGCTTGACCTCCAGGTAGCGAGCGGCCCAGTCGCGGACCTCGGCTTCGCGCTTCCAGTCTTCCTGGGTGTCCCAGTCCACCCAGCGCGCCGGATGGCGATCGAGCTTGGCCCGGTAGCCCTCGATGGCCTCGCGCACAGGCTTGGGGTGTGAGGTGATGAGGAAATTGGCGAAGTGGGCGTAGTCAGGGTCGAGGTCGAACAGCTGGCGAAAAGCGGCCCATAGGTCGCTGCCGGTGGTCGGCCTTGGATTGGCCTGGGCCGAGCCCAGCAACTGGCTGGCCAAGGGCAAACTGGCCGCCAGCAGTCCGGCATGCTTGAGAAAAGTACGGCGATCGTTCATGCAAGGCTCGCAGTTCAACGGGAGGAGGTGGTGGTCGGACGGGCAGCGTGTTGCACCTGCTCCCAGACCCTCAGGAAGTTGCCACCCCAGAGCTTGGTGATGTCGGCCTCCGAGTAGCCACGGGCGATCAGCTCCGCAGTGACGTTGCGCGCCTGGCTGGCATCGTTCCAGCCGGCGATCCCGCCACCTTCGTTGAAGTCGGAGCTGAGGCCGACATGGTCGATACCGATCTTGCGCACCGCGTAGTCGATGGCGTCGCCATAGTCCTTGAGGGTTGCCTGCGGTTCCTCATCGAGGATGGCGTACAGCGCTTCGGCATATTCGCCGACTTTCTGCTCCGGCCAGCCGGCGATGATCGGGTCGCCGGGCATCAGTGCGTAGGCCTGGTTAGGCAATGGCGGCAGGCTGAAGCGTGCCCGCAGGGCGTTGAGCCGATCCTGGGATTTTTCGCTCAGCGGCTTCAGGTAAGTGCCGAAGGCGACGATTTGCACCACGCCGCCGCTGTCCTTGATCAGTTGCATGTCCTTGTCGCTGAGGTTGCGTGGGATATCCACCGCGGCCCTGGGCGCCGAGTGCGAGGCGACCAGCGGGGCGCGGCTGAGCTGGGCGACCTGGCTCAGGGCCTGGTCCGACATCTGGGACACGTCGATGATCACGCCCAGGTCATTGAGCCGTTGAACCGCCTGGCGACCCAAGGGGGACAGGCCTCCCAGCGCGTCGACCGTGTCATTGAAGAACGGCAGCGGGCGCGAAGAGTCAGCCCAGCTGTTGTTGCCGACATAGCTGAAGCCGAACATGCGCACACCGCGTGCGGCCCACTTGTCCAGCAGGTCGATGTCATCGCCCAGGGCGTAG
The DNA here is from genome assembly GCF_025847435.2 of Pseudomonas sp. BT-42-2. Lineage (NCBI taxonomy): Bacteria > Pseudomonadati > Pseudomonadota > Gammaproteobacteria > Pseudomonadales > Pseudomonadaceae > Pseudomonas > Pseudomonas sp. BT-42-2. Next base: position 127,128 of record NZ_JAOYTM010000009.1, on the reverse strand, counting down.
GCATTGAGCATGCTGATGAATACCGCGAACTTGCCTTCGCCATGCAGCCGGCGCATGTCCTGCGGGGTATAGGCGATGCCAACCTGGTTGGGGAAGTCGCGGACCATGGCGGTGATGGCGTTGTAGCGCACCTCCTGGGTGTGCCGGGCGGCGTCGACAAAACCGTCGGTAGGGCGGTGCGGGCCATTGTTGCCGGTCCAGGATTCCGGCCAGGCGAATATCGTCAGTGCAGCGCCGGACAGCCGCCCACGGGCAGCCTTGACCAGGTCGAAGCGCCCCGGCCCGTCCTGGTCGGCTTCATTGCCTTCGGTGCCGAAGCTCAGCGGCAGGGTGATGTGGCTATCAAACGAAATAATCCGCTCCTGCAGATCATTGGCCTGGCGCACCACCTCCTTGGGGTAACCGTCCTTGTCCAGGTAGTACCAGGCGGCAAGCCCGGCACTTACGGTCAGGGTAGTGGCCAGGCTGATGTACAGGGCTTTTTTCCAGCGTGGTGTCGTCATCTCGGTCTCAGTAGGTTCGCCGCAGAGGTTCGGGCTCGAGGCCATTGCTACCTGGAGAGAACGAGCGCAAAGGCAAGAAATTTAGCGCTCGGCGGCGGGCTGGGCGCGCGTGCGCGTGTGCCTGTGCAGAGGCCGGGCAGGGTTAAATTTTCCCCTGCGCACAACGTTTTAGCCTTCGATGGGCCGTGCTTGCGGCCATAACGACTGGCACAGGTAGTTCAATGACGATTTCTCGACGAGGCTTCATCGCAAGTGTGGCGCTGGCAGGTGTGGCGGTACCTGGAGCGTGGTACGCGCAGCGCCAGCTCACAGCTGATGATGAGTTTCCCGAAACAGCCGGTGAGGCGGTCGTGGAGCTTGCCGATACGCCGGGTCAGCAATTGGGCGATACCTTGCGCGGGATCTGGCGCTGGACCTTGAAGGGCAGCGATGCAGGCCTTGAGGGTCTTGAGCATCAGCCGTTGGAGTTGTTTCTCGATGTTGCCCAGCGCGGCCGGGCCATTCGTGGCTTCCTGGACACGCCCGAGCGCTTGCGCAGTGATCAGCAGCCGCGCTACCGGGTCGTCGGGGACCTGTCTGCAGACAAGCCGGGGACCCTGCGCTGGCGCCTGTTTGCCCTCGACGATGGGGGGCAGCTGCCACGCTATGAGTGCCAGGTGGTGCTGGATGAGGTCTGGGGCGAGTTCGGCAATGCCGGCCCGGCGACCCTCAATGGGCGGATCCTGCGCCTGGATCGTCCACTGGCGTTGCCCGAGCAGGACAACCGCTTCCTGGCCAGCAAGCAGGTGTTTCCCGAGGCGCGCGAGCGCACGGCGCTGTCTGCATCACTGGTCGAGTGGCTGATCACGCCTGAGCATCGACTGTTCCACCAGCTATGGCATGCATCACGAGACAAGTGGCACAAGCTGGCCAAGGATAAGCATCAGGCGCTACGTGGCCTGGGCTGGCAGCCGGGTCCACGTGAGCGCGAGCGCGACGCCCGTGGTCGACATAAAGACCGCAATGGCTCGGGGGAAGATTTCCTGTTCATGCACCGGCACATGCTCGGCGCGGCGCGGGCCATCCAGGACCTGCCATCGTGGACCCGCTTCCCGCTACCCCAGCCTGAGCTTGAGCGTGATCGACAGGGGTTCGCGCGTTACTTCGACAACCATGATGGCAATGCCTTGCCCCCGACCTGGCTGGCCTCGGACGATGACGAGTACACCCAGTGGGTCAGGGACATCAAGAGCGCCGAGACCTTTCATGGCAACTTCGAGGTCTGGGAGTCGCGTTACTCGGACCCTCAATACCTGTCCAAACTGACCTTGGGGCAGTTCGGCTCGGAGCTTGAGCTTGGTCTGCATGACTGGTTGCACATGCGCTGGGCTTCGGTGCCGCGCGACCCGGTCAACGGCATGCCGGTGCCGATGGCGCGCACGCCGGATGATTTCGCAGGGCGCTGGTACGGCGCTGAAAACGACTTTCTTGGCGACCCGTTCTCGTCCCATGTAAACCCGGTGTTTTGGCGCTTCCATGGCTGGATCGACGATCGCATCGAGGACTGGTTTCGCGCCCATGAACGTTTCCACCCGGGGGAGGTGGTGCGCGTGCAGGTCAATGGCGTGCCTTGGTTCGCCGCGGGGCGCTGGGTACAGGTGGCCGACCCCTGGTTGGGCCCCGACACCCATGGCTGCAGCAGCGTCCCAGGCTTGCGCCCAGGGCGCAGCGTGGAGATGGACCCGGAAACCATGAAGCTGGCCCTGCGCATCATCTACGCCGACGAAGAGCGCTTTGACGGCCTGCTGCGCAAGGTGCCGCGCCGTCCTTGGTATGCGCGGCACCTGAAGGTCAGGCAACGCTCGCTCTGACCCAGGCGACAGCCACTGATAGGCGCGCGCTAGCGTGGTGCCTGGGCGGCCTGCCAGCCGCCGCCGAGGGCTTTGTACAGGGCCACGCTGGCTTGCAGTTGGCTCAGCTGCAACCGCGCCTGCTGGTCCTGGGCCTGATACAGGGTGCGTTGGCTTTCCAGCACTGTCAGCAGGGTTTCGGCGCCGGCAGCGTAACGCTGCTGGGCCAGGTCGAAGGCAATGCGCGATTGCTCCACTTCTTGATCCTGCCACTGCCTCTGGCGCTCGACGCCATGGGTGGCATTGAGGGCTTTTTCCACATCGGCGAAGGCGGCGACAATGCTGGCGCGATAATCTTCGAGCAGTTCTGCTTGCTCGGCCTGCGCCAATTGATGCGAGGCGCGCAGCCGGCCGTTGTTGAAAATGGGTGCGGCAAGACCGGCAGTCAAGGTGTAGTAGGGGCTGCTGAAGACATCGACCAGCGTTCGTGCGCCGCTGCCCAGGTCTGCACCCAAGGTCAACTTGGGCAGCATGGCTGCCCTGGCGACCTGCACATTGGCGCTGGCGGCGGCCAGGCGCGCTTCGGCGGCGGCGATATCTGGGCGCCGCGCCAGCAACTCGCTAGGCACGCCGCTGCCGATCCGGGGCCAGCGCAGCGCGTTGATCGACGCTTGGCTTGGCCCCAGTTGCTGAACCGGTTGGCCGAGCAAGGTGGCCAGGGTGACGCGGCTGTCTTGCCACTGTTGCTCCAACAGGGGCAGTTGGCGTTCTTGTGCCGCCACCAGGCTGCGCTGCTGGGCAAGTTCCAGGCGGGTGGCCGAGCCTGAATTGTGCCGGGCTTGGACCAAGCGCAGGACGTTGCGCGCGTTGTCCAGGTTCAGCCGGGCGATGCGCAGTTGCTCCTGCAGCGCCAGGGCGCTCAGGTAGCTGTTGGCGACCGAGCTGAGCAGGGTCAGCTCGACGGTCTGGCGATCGAAGCGGCTGGCATCAAGGCTACGCAGCGCGCTGTCGCGGGCGGCGCGTACACCGCCCCAGAAGTCGATCTCGTAGCTGGCGCTCAGGCGGGCATCGAACGAGGTGCTGGTGCGCTCGCTGCTATCGACATCGAGCTGTTCGTAGCCTTGGCCATGCAGCAGGTGTTGGCGGCTGCTGTCCAGGCCCACTTGCAGTTCTGGCAGCAGCGGTGCGCCGGCGATCGTCGCCCGCGCTTGGGCTTGCCGCACCCTGGCGGCGGCGGCGGCCAGGTCGTGACTGTCACGCCGGGCGCGTTCGATCAGCTGATCCAGCTCGCTACTGGCAAAGGCTTGCCACCACTGGGCATCGACAAGCCCGACTGCCGTCTGGTCAGTGGCCGCCTGCCAGGTGGCGGGCGGCTCGATGGCGGCGCTGGGGGCAGGGGAGCTGTTGCAGGCGGCCAGGGACAGGCTCAGGGTCAGCAGACTGATGCGGCTTGGCAATGTCATAGGTTATTCGCTGGTAAGGGCTTTGACCGGGTCGAGGCGGGCGGCCTTGCGGGCAGGCATGAAACCGAACAGCACGCCGGTAATCACGGCGCAGGCAAAGGCGCCGAGGATCGAGGGCAGGGCGAACGCCACCGGGATGCCGGCCAGCATCAGGCCGGCGCCGACGCTCAGCGCCAGGACGATACCGGTCACGCCGCCGACCATCGACAGCATCACCGCCTCACTGAGGAACTGGCGCAAGATGTCGCGCTGGCGTGCGCCGGTGGCCATGCGGATACCGATCTCGCGGGTGCGTTCGCGCACCGTCATGAGCATGATGTTCATCACGCCGATTCCGCCCACCAACAGGGAGATGGCGGCAATGGCGCCGAGCATCAGCGACAGGCTGTTCTGGGTACGGGCCTCGGCCTGGATCAGGGCGGCGTCGTTGGTCAGTTCGAAGTCGTGCTTGCCTTGGTGGCGCTGGCGCAGCAGGTGATCGATGGCGCGCTCGGTTTCGCTTACCCGGCTGGAGTCGGCTGCCGCGATGGTGATGTAGTCCGGGTCACGATGACCCAACAGGCGCATGGCCGCCGACGAGTAGGGTATGACGATTCGCCCGTCGCTATCCTGGTCACCGGAGCTGGCGCCCTTGCCGGCGAGAATGCCGACTACCTGGAACGGCACGTTACCGATCAGCAGGTACTGACCCAGCGGGTTGGCCTGGGGGTCGAGCATTTTTTCCCGGACTTTCTGCCCGATCACTGCAACAGCGGCGCCGCTGGCTTCGTCGGCTTCGCTGAAGAAAGCGCCCTCGGCCACCGGCCAGTTGAAGATCTCGGGAAACCAGGTGTTGTTGCCCCCCACGTAGAACTGCTGGCTGTTGTTGCCGTGGCGGACCATCATCTTCTCGCCGGTGACCGGCATGATGTGCTTGACCTGGGGCAGTTCCCCGATGGCGGCGACATCGTCCAGGGTGATGGTGCCGGCGGGCTCGCGCAGGGTGGCCGGTGCGCCATTGAGGTAGAGGATGTTCGAGCCGAACGCGGCCATTTGCGCCATGACTTGGCGCTTGCTGCCTTCGCCGACGGCCAGCATCACCACCACCGAGGCAACGCCGATGACGATGCCGAGCAGGGTCAGGGCGGTGCGAAAGCGATTGATCCACATCACCCGCCAGGCGGCTTGCAGGGCTTCGAGCAGTTCGCCCTTCCAGGCGCCGCGCAAGGTCGCGCCGCGGTCCAGGCGCTGGCGTAGCTCCTGCGCTTGCAGGCCGGGGTGGAGCGCGTCGGGCAGCCGATCTGCGGCCGAATCACTGAGTATCAGGCCGTCTCGGATCTCGATCACCCGGTGTGCACGGGCCGCCACCTCGCGGTCGTGGGTGATCAGGATGATCACATGGCCTTGGCTGGCCAATTCGTCCAGCAGGGCCATGACTTCGGCGCCGCTCTGGCTGTCCAGGGCGCCGGTGGGTTCGTCGGCGAGGATGATGTGGCCGCCGTTCATCAAGGCCCGGGCAATCGACACGCGCTGTTGCTGGCCGCCGGAGAGCTGGTGGGGGCGGTTGCCGGTGCGGCTGGCCAGGCCCAGGCGTTCGAGCAGGGCGCTGGCTCGGCTGTGACGTTGGGCCGGTGGGATGCCGGCATAGATGGCAGGCATCTCGACATTTTCCTGGGCTGATCCCGAGGGGATCAGGTGATACCCCTGGAACACGAAGCCGAAGGCTTCGCGCCTGAGCCAGGCCAATTCGTCGCTGCCCAGCTCGGCAACATCCTTGCCGGCAAAGCGATAGGTGCCGCTGGTGGGCCGGTCGAGGCAGCCAAGGATGTTCATCAGGGTCGACTTGCCGGAGCCCGACGCACCGACAATGGCGACGAACTCGCCAGGGTAGATGCTCAGGCTGACCCCGCGCAGCACCTCGACGGTGGGGGTGTCGAGGCCGCCATAGGATTTGCGGATGTCGCTCAGCTCGATCAGGGGAATTGACATTTATCCTCCACTGGCGCGAGGCGCGCCAATGACCAGTTGCTCGCCTTCGCTCAAGCCATCGAGGATCTGCACCCGCAGCCGGTCGCTAAGGCCGGTGCGCACCTGCCGTTGTTCGATCTTGCCCTGGCGGTTGAGCACCTGGGCCAGGCGCAGGCCGTCGCCATCACTGTCGTCGAGGGCGGCCAACGGCGCCGTGAGGACCTGGCTGGCGTGACCTGCGACAAAGAACACCTGGGTCGTCATCTCAGCCATCAGGGCGCCATCGGGGTTGTCCACGTCCAACAGCACGGTGTACTGGACTACCTGGCTGGCGCTGCCTCCGGAGCTAGCACTGATCGGGCTACCGCCGCCTTGGCTGGTCTGTTCGAGCGGCTTGGGCGGGATCGGCAAGATCTGCCTGACCGTGCTGGTCCAGCGCCGCTTGCCGCCGGCAAGGGTGGTGAAGTAGGCGGTCATGCCGGGTTTGACCTTGCCGATGTCGGCCTCGGACACCTGGGCCCAGACGGTCATTGGCGAGAGCTTGGCTATGCGCAGGATCAGGGGTGTCTGCTGTTGGGCGTTGAGGGTCTGGCCCTCGCGGGCATCCACTGCGACCACGGTTCCGTCCATGGGGGCATAGATGCGGGTGTAGCCAAGTTCGGCCTCATCGCTGCGCACGCTGGCCTGGGCCTGGTGGATCTGCGCCTGGTACATGTCGATTCGCGCTTGCGTCACCTTGAGCTGGGCATCGGCGATCTGCAGGTCTTCATCGCGGCTGGCGCCGGCTGCGGCGAGGCTGCGCTGGCGCTGGTACTGCTGGCGAGCCAGCTGGAACTGGGCGCGTTGCTCGGCCAGTTGCGCCTTGAGATTGTCGATCGCAAAACGGGCGGCGTCGAATTTCGCCTGCTGGGTGGAAGGATCGATCTCGACCAGTAGCTGGCCTTGGCGCACCTCATCCCCGGCTTCTACGTGCAGCTTGCGGATTTGCCCGGATGCCTGCGCGCCGACATCGACATAGCGCCTGGGTTGCAAGGTGCCAAGGGCGGTGACGCTGCTCTCTATGTCGGCGCGGGTCACGGCGACGGTGCTGACGGGCAGGGCGCCGAAGGGCAGCGCCTGCCACGCCAGCAGGCTGCCCAGACCAAGCAGGCCCAGGCCGCCGAGGAGGATACGACGGCGGGTATTGGATGTGCGACTCATGTGGACTTCCAGCCAGAAGGATGGCCACGCGCTGCCAAGTGGACGCGCACGGAGGTCCCAGATAAACGAAGCGCAGCGCAGATGATTTAGCCTAGGCGAGTGCCGGTCTGTTGCTGAGAATCATTATAATTTGTAAGATTCCAGCTTGATATCACTCCTTCGAGCTTTTCCTCCTTCGCCGTTGTGCAGGGACATGCCAGGTGCCGTCGTGGAACATTACTATCGCGAGTTGGTGAGCTTCCTCAGTGCGCGTCTGGGTAATCGTCAGGCGGCGGAAGATGTCATCCATGATGCCTACGTGCGGGTGCTGGAGCGTAACGAGCCTGAGCAGATCGAGAACCCGCGTGCCTTCCTCTATCGCACGGCGATGAACCTGGTGATCGATCGCCATCGGCGCCACCTGGTACGCAAGGCCGAACCGCTGGAGGTGCTCGACCTTGACGAGCGCTGGCACAGCCCGGCCCCGTCCCAGAGCATGCAAATGAACCAGCGCCTGGCGCTGATGCAGCGCGCCTTGGATGAGCTCAGTGCACCGTGTCGTGACAGTTTTCTGTTACGTAAACTCGACGGCATGTCGCACCAGCAGATCGCCGAACACCTGGGTATTTCGCGCAGTCTCGTGGAAAAGCACATCGTCAATGCCATGAAGCACTGCCGGGTGCGCATGCGTCAGTGGGAATCCTGAGCAAAACCTGGGCGATGGGCGACAAATCCCGGTGCTGGCGACTTGATTTCTCCGGGTTTCAGGACAACTATCAATGAAGACCCTCTCCAGGCATCGCCCTGGCGATTGCCTGTACTGGCGCAGTATGGTCAGGGAGTTCCCATCACCTTGCTGCCCAGGTTCGATCGATGCCAAACAAATGCATGCGCATCCTCATCGCCGACGAGCACCCCAGCCAACGCTTGCAGCTGGAGAAGATGCTCAATGCCCTGGGTTATTACCGGATCGCCCCGGTAGACAACTTCGATGACCTGCAGCGCCTGGTGCAATGCGCATTGCAGCCGTTCAACCTGCTGATTGGCAATATCGAGCTGGCCAGCCATGCCGGTGTCGACCTGGCGCGCTTTTGTCGGGTCAGCACGCAGATCCAGCACGCCTTGCTATATCACTCGCAACACCTGAAAGTACCGGCGGTGGCGCAGAACGAGCGCAAGGCGGTGAGCATCAGCCTGCCCAAGGTGCCAGATAGCGAGGCGCTGGAGTCGTTCATGTCGATCATCGACTTGCCGGTGGTGGTCGGGCAGGTGGCCCTGCCGCCGGGGCTGACCGGTCATTCGGCCTATCCGCGCCAGCGGCTGAACTTCGCCCAGACGGTATTCAGTCGCTCAAGCTGAACGGCATGCGGCAACAGGCCGCGGGCATTTGCTATCCTCTTGCCCTTTGCCGATCTGCGGACCCCTGTCATGACTGCCATCGATACCGCTCGCCAGCCCCGGTTTACCCGTGGCGACCACCGGACCCTGGGCCTGGCGGCGTTGGGCGGGGCGTTGGAGATCTACGATTTCATCATCTTCGTGTTCTTCGCCCTGACCCTCAGCCAATTGTTCTTCCCGCCTGAGATGCCCGAGTGGCTGCGCCTGCTGCAGAGTTTCGGGATTTTCGTCACCGGTTATCTTGCGCGCCCATTGGGCGGCATCCTCATGGCGCACTTTGCCGATCATCTGGGGCGCAAGCGGGTGTTCAGCCTGAGCATCCTGATGATGGCCCTGCCATGCCTGTTGATCGGAGTGATGCCGACCTATGCCGACATCGGCTATGCGGCGCCGCTGATTCTGTTGGCGTTGCGTATCTTGCAGGGCGCAGCCGTGGGCGGGGAGGTGCCCAGTGCCTGGACCTTCGTCGCCGAGCATGCACCCGAAGGGCGGCGCGGCTATGCCTTGGGCTTTCTGCAGGCGGGGCTGACCTTCGGTTACCTGCTTGGCGCGCTGACGGCGACCTTGCTGGCGCAACTGTTCAGCCCGCAGGAGATTCTCGATTACGCCTGGCGCTATCCGTTCCTGCTGGGCGGGGTGTTCGGGGTGATCGGGGTGTGGCTGCGCCGCTGGCTGAGCGAGACGCCGGTATTTCTCGCCTTGCGCGAGCGTCGCGAGCAGCCGGTGGCGTTCCCGCTGCGCCAGGTGTTGCGCGAGCATCGCCGGGCGTTGCTGCCGGCGGCGTTGCTGACCTGTGTATTGACCTCGGCGGTGGTGGTGCTGGTGGTGATCACCCCGACCGTGATGCAGCAACGCTTTGGCATTGCGGCCGGGCAGACCTTTGCCTTGAGCAGCGTCGGCATCGTGTTCTTGAATATCGGCTGCGTGTTGGCCGGGTTGCTGGTCGACCGCCTGGGCGCCTGGCGGGCGCTGAAGATCTACAGCCTGTTGCTGCCTGTTGGGATTGGCGCGCTGTATGCCAGCCTGGTGGGGCAGTGGAGCCTGATCTGGCCGGCCTATGCCCTGGCCGGACTGTGCTGTGGGGTGGTGGGCGTGGTGCCGTCGGTGATGGTCGGGCTGTTTCCGGCGCAGATCCGCGTGTCGGGTATTTCCTTCACCTACAACGTCGCCTACGCCTTGTGGGCCAGTACCACGCCGTTGGCGCTGATTGCCTTGATGCCGTGGAGCCCGTGGGTGTGTGTCGGCTTTTGTCTGCTGATGGGCATGGTTGGCTTGCTTACGGCTCTTTATTTCAAGGGGCGGGAGCGGTTGGTGTTCGATTCGCAGGCGGTGCCGGTCATGTGTGCTGAAAAATAAAGCGGGTGGCGCTCGCGCTCACGCGACGCAGACACTTGGGCATGCGTCTCGGACCACCGCCAGTCGGACAAAAAAGCCCCCTGACCTCGCGGCCAGGGGGCTTTTTCATACAGCGCGATGCACTTACATGTTCGGGTAGTTCGGCCCACCAGCGCCTTCAGGGGTGACCCAAGTAATGTTCTGGGCCGGGTCCTTGATGTCGCAGGTCTTGCAGTGCACGCAGTTCTGCGCGTTGATCTGGAAGCGCTTGGCGCCGTCTTCCTGGGTGACCACCTCGTAGACCCCGGCCGGGCAATAGCGCTGGGCCGGCTCGTCGTACAGCGGCAGGTTGCTGGCGATCGGGATGTTCGGGTCGCTCAGCTTCAGGTGGCAGGGTTGTTCCTCTTCATGGTTGGTGCTGGAGAGGAATACCGAGCTGAGCTTGTCGAAACTGAGCTTGCCGTCGGGTTTGGGGTAGTCGATCTTCTTCGAGTCGGCCGCAAGCTTCAGGCAAGCGTAATCGGGCTTGGTGTCGCGCAGGGTGAACGGCAGCTTGCCGCCGAACCAGTTCTGGTCGACATAGTTGAAGGCTGCGCCAAACAGCGGGCCGAACTTGTGCATGGCCGGGCCGAAGTTACGGCTGGCGAACAGCTCGTCATGCAGCCAGCTGGCTTTGAAGGCGTCAACGTAAGCGTTCAGCGCATCGCCGCCCTCGCTACCGGCGATCAACGCGTCGGCCACTGCATCGGCGGCGAGCATGCCGGATTTCATCGCCGTGTGGCTGCCTTTGATCTTGGCGAAGTTCAGCGTGCCCAGGTCGCAACCGATCAGCGCGCCACCGTTGAAGACCATCTTGGGCAGCGAATTGTAGCCGCCCTTGCAGATGGCGCGGGCGCCGTAGCTGATGCGCTTGCCGCCTTCGAGGTACTGGCTGATCACCGGGTGGTGCTTGAGCCGCTGGAACTCGTCGAACGGCGACAGGTACGGGTTGGCGTAGGACAGGTCGACGATCAAACCGACCACCACCTGGTTGTTTTCCAGGTGGTACAGGAACGAGCCACCGGTGTTTTCGCTGCTGACCACATCCAGCGGCCAGCCGGCGGTGTGCACCACCAGGCCTTGCTCATGCTTGGCCGCGTCGATTTCCCAGATTTCCTTGATGCCGATGCCGTAGTGCTGGACGTCGGATTCGCTGTCGAGGTTGAAGCGCTTGATCAGCTGCTTGCCGATGTGGCCACGGCAGCCTTCGGCAAACAGGGTGTACTTGGCGCGCAGCTCCATGCCTGGGGTGTACAGGCCGTCTTTGGGGTTGCCTTCGCGGTCGACGCCCAAGTCGCCGGTGACGATGCCGCGAACCACGCCGTTTTCATCGAACAGGGCTTCTTGAGCAGCGAAGCCTGGGTAGATTTCCACGCCCAGGTTCTCGGCCTGCTGGGCCAGCCAGCGGCACAGGTTACCCAGCGAGATGATGTAGTTGCCTTGGTTGTGCATGGTCTTGGGCACGAACAGGTCGGGTACCTTGACCGAACTGCCCTGGTCCTTGAGCACATAGATATCGTCGCGCTTGACCTCGGTGTTCAGTGGCGCGCCGAGTTCTTTCCAGTCTGGGAACAGCTCGTTGAGCGCGCGCGGCTCGAACACCGCACCGGAGAGGATGTGCGCACCGACTTCGGAGCCTTTCTCGACCACGCAGACGCTGATCTCGCTACCGGCTTCGGCGGCCTTCTGCTTCAGGCGGCAGGCGGCGGACAGGCCTGCCGGCCCGGCGCCGACAATGACCACGTCGAATTCCATGTATTCGCGTTCCACTGGTTCTCTCCTACTCAAGGCTCATCGCTGTTGCTTGTCTTGTGGGTTTTATCGGTGGGTCACTCGCAGCTATCTATGCTGTAGCTTTGCGGATGGCGGACTACACCGTTTTGTCTTGGCGCGCATTATATCTACACCACTCGGCGGGTCCAATACAAACGTTTGTTTGAATTTGCCGCAGCCCAGTAAAATCACAGGGACGCGGCTGGAGGCTGGCCGATTTGCCGTATTGACCGGGATGGGTGTTACGGTCAAGATACGAGCGGTTTTACGCTCGCCGTAGGCTGACCGTCGAGCGCAGGTGCACCCCTAAAGATCAGGCGTAGAGCAGGGTTTTGAAGCTAAAACCCGTTGTGTAGTGGAGTTTACACGCCACGACAGAAAATGACTCGCGGGTTTTGCCGGCAGGGTCTGAACAAGACTGATTGGTCACTGTGAAGATCGCTCGCCCCGCAACGTTTTTAGAGGTGCCCTTGTACCCACGCGCAATCGCCGGGCCAGCCCCAGGCGACATTCTTTTCACCGGAGAGTAACGAGGAATCCATGAAGGTTCTTGTAGCTGTCAAACGAGTGGTCGACTACAACGTCAAGGTTCGCGTCAAGGCGGACAACTCCGGCGTCGACCTTGCAAACGTCAAGATGTCCATGAACCCCTTCTGCGAAATCGCCGTGGAAGAAGCCGTGCGCCTGAAAGAGAAGGGCGTTGTGACCGAGATCGTCGCCGTCGCCGTCGGCCCGACCGCAGCCCAAGAGCAACTGCGCACCGCGCTGGCGCTGGGTGCTGATCGCGCCATCCTGGTCGAGACCAGCGACGAGCTGAACTCGCTGGCCGTGGCCAAGGCGCTCAAGGCCCTGGTAGACAAGGAGCAGCCACAGCTGGTGATCCTCGGCAAGCAGGCCATCGACAGTGACAACAACCAGACCGGCCAGATGCTGGCGGCGCTGACAGGCTACGCCCAAGGCACCTTCGCCTCCAAGGTCGAAGTGGCTGGCGACAAGCTCAATGTCACCCGTGAAATCGATGGCGGCCTGCAGACTGTTGCGCTCAACCTGCCAGCGATCGTCACCACCGACCTGCGTCTGAACGAGCCGCGCTACGCGTCGCTGCCCAACATCATGAAGGCCAAGAAGAAGCCGCTGGAAACCGTGACTCCAGACGCGCTGGGCGTTTCCACCGCCTCCACCACCAAGACCCTGGAAGTTGAAGCGCCGGCTGCTCGCAGCGCTGGCATCAAGGTCAAATCGGTGGCCGAACTGGTCGAGAAACTGAAGAACGAGGCGAAGGTAATCTAAATGACTATCCTGGTTGTCGCTGAATACGAAAACGGTGCCGTTGCCCCGGCTACCCTGAACACTGTCGCCGCTGCTGCCAAGATCGGTGGCGATGTCAATGTGCTGGTCGCAGGCCAGAACGTCGGTGGCGTCGCTGAGGCTGCGGCCAAGATCGCTGGCGTGGCCAAGGTGCTGGTTGCCGATAACGCAGCCTACGCCCACCTGCTGCCGGAAAACGTCGCGCCGCTGGTAGCTGAGCTGGCCAAGGGCTACAGCCACGTGCTGGCCCCCGCCACCACCAACGGCAAGAACATCCTGCCACGCGTTGCTGCGCTGCTCGATGTCGACCAGATCTCCGAGATCATCTCGGTTGAATCGGCCGATACCTTCAAGCGTCCGATCTACGCCGGTAACGCCATTGCCACCGTGCAATCGAGCGCTGCGGTCAAGGTCATCACCGTGCGTACCACCGGCTTCGACGCTGTCGCCGCCGAGGGTGGTTCGGCTGCTGTCGAGGCAGTTGCCTCGGCGCACGATGCGGGCAAATCGGCGTTCGTCGGTGAAGAACTGGCCAAGTCCGACCGTCCTGAGCTGACCGCTGCCAAGATCGTCGTTTCCGGCGGTCGTGGCATGGGCAACGGTGACAACTTCAAGCACCTGTATGCCCTGGCCGACAAGCTTGGCGCCGCCGTCGGTGCTTCGCGCGCCGCGGTCGACGCAGGTTTTGTGCCCAACGACATGCAGGTCGGCCAGACCGGCAAGATCGTCGCCCCGCAGCTGTACATCGCGGTCGGCATCTCCGGCGCAATCCAGCACTTGGCCGGTATGAAAGACTCCAAGGTGATCGTTGCGATCAACAAGGATGAAGAGGCGCCGATCTTCCAGGTGGCTGACTACGGCCTGGTCGCGGACCTGTTCGAAGCCGTTCCAGAGCTGGAAAAGCTGGTCTGATTCGCCTGCTTCACTTATAAAGAAGCCCGACCCTCATCGAGGGTCGGGCTTTTTTTATGGCTGCAAGGAGTAGCGCATGAAGTATCGCGGAACGGGACGGCTGCTGGCTTGCCTGGCGGCGTTGCTGTCGCCGCTGGCGATGGCGGCGGGTAAATGCGAGCGCCTGGTGGCGACCGGCAGCCCGGATGCTCCCCCCTATTCCTGGCAAGACCCAAAAGACCCTCGCCATCTGATCGGCGCCAATGTCGATCTGCTGCGTCAAGTTGCCAGTGAGCTGGGGGTGACGGTCGAAGTGCTGCATGCCGGCAAGCGCGATCAGGCCCTGGAAGAAGTGCGCAGCGGGCGTATGGACCTGTTGCTTGATACGCCCATGCAAGTGCAGCAGCTGACCGCACTGGACTACATCCATCCGCCCCTGCAACTGAACGAATACCTGGTGTGGACTCGCCACGATGGCAATGTGCAGCTCGACGGCCCGGCGGACCTGGCCCAGTACCAGGGCAGCCTGTCCGAGCGCGCTCGGCTGACGCCGGCCTTCGATGCCTTCGCCAAGGCCCAGCTCAAGCTGGCGCCGTCGCAGAACCTGACCCAGGCATTCCAGAAGCTGGTGCTGGGCCAGGTCGATTATGTGCTGGCTGGGCGTTACTCGGGCATGGCCATGGTGCAGGGGTTGGGCATGGCCAATGACCTGATCGCGCGCGGCCTGCCGGTGGATCGGCCGGGCTTGTACCTGGCGCTGTCGCACAATTCGGCCTGCAACGACAGCTGGTTGCGCGGACAACTGGCTAAAAAGCTGACAGAATTGCCGATCTCCGGTGCGTCCGAGGCTGTCCTGCAACGTAATGTCGAGCGCTGGAAGGCGCAGATGCAGGCGCCGCTGGACGCCCCCAAACAGTAGGAAGATTGCGTTGAGAATCCAACCCTTGATTCTGGCGATGGCCGCACTCGGCCTGGCCGGTTGCGCCAATGACCCGGCGCCCAATGAACAGTTGCGCCTGTCCGAGCAGGCGCTGGAGCAGGCCAAGGCGGTCGGTGCCACCGAGCAGGTGCCCGAGCTCAAGCTGGCTGAAGACAAGCTGGCCCGAGCCAAGAGCAACCTGGCCACCGAAGACCATCGCGATGCGCGCATGCGCGCCGAACAGGCCGAGCTCGATGCGCGCCTGGCCGAGGCGCGGGTGCTGACCCACAAGAGTGAGGAGCAGCTCGAACTGCTGCAGTCGCGCGTCAAACGCTTGCGCAAACAGCTGGAGGTGCAGCCATGATGCGCTACAAGCCAATGGCCGCGCTGACCTTGCTGGCCCTGGTCGGCTTGCAGGGCTGCGCCAGTCAGCGCAGCGAGTCGGCCCTGGAGGAGGCCAGTGCGGCGTTCCAGAAGGTCAAGGACGATTCCAACGTGCTGCGCAGTGCGCCGCGTGATGTGATCCGTGCCGGTGAGTCGCTGGCCCGGGCCGAGCGCCTGTCCAGCTACATCGGCACCGGTGCCGATGTGCGTCACTACGCCTACCTGAGCCAGCGCTACAGTGAGATTGCCGCTGAGCATGCCAAGCTTGCGCTCAATCAGGAGCGTATCGCCAAGCTCGATCTGGATCGCCAGCGCCTGCAGCTGGCCCTGCGCGAGGCCAAGTTGGCCAGCGTGCAGCAACAAGGCAAGTGGGTTGAGGCGCAAATCGCTGCGCTGGCCTCCGAGCAGACCGATCGTGGCTTGGTGATGACCCTGGGCGATGTGTTGTTCGATACCGGACGGGCGGATCTGAAGAATTCGGCTAGCCGCACCGTACTCAAGTTGGTGCAGTTCCTTCAGCTCAATCCGCGTCGAGTGGTGCGAATCGAAGGCTACACCGACAGCACCGGTACGGCGCAAGACAATCTCAAATTGTCGCGTGATCGTGCCCAGTCGGTGGCGGACATGCTGGTCGACCTGGGGGTCGATGAAAAGCGTATCCAGGTCGAAGGTTATGGCGATCAATATCCGATCGAAGCCAATGCCTCGGAGCGGGGCAGGGCGCAGAATCGCCGGGTTGAGATCGTGTTCTCTGACGATAAAGGCAAGCTCGCCGCCCCGCGGTGATCGTGGAGCAGGGTGGGGCGCCTGGCGCCCCTTTGCGGCAGAGCTCGCCGCGACAAGACGCCTCCCGCCTCGGTTGTTCTGAGCACGACATCGGCGCTTCAAGGCGCTAGTCACGCCACTGTGTTGTCGACTATTCTGCAATCTGTCCCAGTACACTTTGCAACTGTTCCGGTACTCTGCCTCTCAGTGTGTCGCACAACAACAACGACCTGTCCGCGCTTCGAGAACACCGTCATGACCAACCTGCTGCTGTACCAGCGCATCGCCCAGCAACTGGCCGATGACATCCGTCGCGGTGTCTACCAGCCAGGCGAGCGCGTGCCCTCCGTGCGCAAGATGAGCGCCCAGCTCAATGTCAGCCATGCCACGGTGTTGCAGGCCTACGCCAACCTCGAAGATCAGGGCTTGATCCGCGCCCGGCCGCAGTCTGGCTACTATGTGCACCAGACTCCAGCCCTGACCGCGCAGACGCCGGATATCGCCCGGGTCGAGCGCCCCGGCTTGGTCACGCGTGCCAGCATCATTCAGCAAGTGCTGACCGAGGCCCGTCGCGATGGCGTGTTTCCGTTCGGCGCGGCGGTGCCACATGTGGATTACCTGCCGGTCAGGGCGCTGCATCAGCAGTTGGCCAAAGTCACTCGCTTTCATAGCCCGCGGGCATTCAGTTACATGTTCAGCCCCGGCTTTGAGCCACTGCGCCGGCAAATTGCCATTCGCATGCGTGATGCCGGGGTGCTGGTCGATCCGCGTGAAGTGATCGTGACCCACGGCTGTGTCGATGCCTTGCAGATGTCGTTGCGGGTGTTGACCCGACCGGGTGATCTGATCGCCGCTGAGTCGCCAACTTATTATGGCTTGCTGCAATTGGCCGACTTGCTGGGCTTGAAGGTCATCGAGATCCCCAGTGACCCGTCCACTGGGATCAGCCTGGAAGCCTTGCAGCTGGCGGCTAACCAGTGGTCGATCAAGGCTTTGGTGTTGACCGCGCGCTTGAGTAATCCGCTCGGCGGCACCATCCCTGAAGAGCGCCAAAAGCAACTGCTGCGCCTGGCGTCGGATTTCGACATCCAGATCGTCGAGGACGATATCTACGGCGAGCTGATGTTCGAGCAGGGGCGGACCAAGGCGCTCAAGGCGTTCGATCGCCTCGATCGGGTGATCTATTGCTCAAGCTTTTCCAAGACCTTGTCGCCGGGTGTGCGGGTAGGCTGGATGATCGCTGGGCGCTATCA
This sequence comes from Pseudomonas sp. BT-42-2, assembly GCF_025847435.2. Taxonomy (NCBI): domain Bacteria; kingdom Pseudomonadati; phylum Pseudomonadota; class Gammaproteobacteria; order Pseudomonadales; family Pseudomonadaceae; genus Pseudomonas; species Pseudomonas sp. BT-42-2. The sequence continues at coordinate 110,142 of NZ_JAOYTM010000009.1, read as the reverse complement.
GGCCGAGATCCAGCGCTTGCAGACCTTCACTACCCACTCAGCTTGCAGCGTGACGCAGATGGGGGTGGCGGCCTATCTGGAGAACGGCGGCTATGATCGCCATCTGCGCTTCATTCGCCAGGAATACCGCAAGAACCTCAGCGCTTATCAGTTGGCGGTGCAGCAGCACTTCCCTGAAGGTACACAGATGACCCGGCCTACCGGCGGCTTCATTTTGTGGGTCAGCCTGCCAGGGCGGGTCAATACCCAGGACTTGCACGTGCGTGCGCTGGAGCAGGGCATCAGCATTGCGCCAGGGCTGATCTTCAGCAATACCGAGCAGTTCAATCACTGTATTCGCCTGAACTGCGGTATTCCGTGGAACAAAGAGGCGGAGCGGGCGGTGATCACCCTTGGCTTGTTGGCTCATCAGTTGTGCAAGGAGTCGACCGGCTCGCTGGTCTAGGCGTTGTGCGCACTGTCGCCCAATAGTGACTTTTCGCACAAAGCCTGTCTTGCCAGATGCGGGCGGAACAGACAGCATACGCATCTTTATGCCAGTACCTGATGTCCATGAAAGCGCTTCGCTCTTTTGCCCTGTTGCTCTGTCTTGCGCCGCTGTGCCTGTCCAGCGGTATGTTGCAGGCTGCCCAGCCGCAAACCAAGGCGGCAGCGGCCAAAAGTGCCCCGGCCAAGCCCGCGAAAAAGCCTGTCGCGACCAAGACTAACAAGGCCCCGGCCAAGGCTGTCAGTCGCAACAAGGCCAAGCCTGCGGCCAAGGTGAAACGCAAGGCGGTCAGCAAGGCGGTGGCCAAGCCGCTGGCCAAGCCCAAGCTCGACCTGAGTCTGCCCCTGGAAATGGTCAATCAGCTCGAGCCCAACGTTAATACCTCGAAACCCACCGGCAAATCGCGGCGCAAGCCTTTGCTGCCGTCGATGTTCCCGCAGACCCCGCCGGTCGATGACAGCCCGTTCCAGCTCAATGGCCGGCTGATCAGCAACGAAATGCAGCTGCAGCTGCGCAATGACAGTCGCCATGATGTCGAAGGTGCGGCCATCGATTTCGAGTTTCGCCAGTAGCTGGAACTGACTGCCAGGTCACGGCAATTTCATTCGGACAGTAATTTCAAACGTATGTTTGAGCGGTTACTATCCAGGGACGTTCGTCCCGTTTCGCTCCAGGGAGTCCTGTTTTCATGAAATGCCGAGAGGGTTGCGGCGCCTGCTGCATTGCCCCTTCCATCAGTTCGCCGATGCCGCGCATGCCCAACGGCAAGCCGGCCGGAGAGCGTTGCCTGCACCTGACTGCGCAGAATCTTTGCGAGCTGTTCGGCCGACCAGAGCGCCCGGCGGTGTGCGGCGGCTTCAAGGCGGATGTGCAAGTGTGTGGCAGTGACAGTGATGAGGCGATCAGATTACTCGGTTGGCTGGAGCAGATGACGGCGGCGTGATTGGCTGGATCTTCGACAACAAGGATAAAGATGATGAGATCGTTCAAGCGTATTGCACTGCTGTGTGGCATGGGTGTCCTGCTGGCGCCTGCCGCCTGGGCCGAGAACTGGCAGGTGGCCAAGAACGAGGATGGCATCAAGGTGTCCCTCAGTGAGGTCGCAGGCTCCAAGTACAAGGCGTATCGCGGGGTGACCGTGATCAAGGCGCCGTTGGCCAAGGTCAAGGCGTTGCAGGAGGATGTGGTTGGGGCCTGCGCCTGGATTCACGAGTGCAAGTCGCAGAAACTGCTCAAGCACGAAGGTGACCAGAGCTGGACCTACACCCAGTTCAATACGCCATGGCCAGTAACCCCACGCGACTCGATCCTGCAAGTGACCACGGTTCAAGGGGCGGACGGCAGCTTGACCCGTAAGCTGGAAGAGAAACCGCAGTACCTCCCTGAAGAGCAGGGCTATGTGCGGGTGGCCAAGGTCGAGGGTTTCTGGAAGCTGGTGCCCCAGGGTGACAGCACCGAGGTGACCTACCAGGTGCATACCGAGCCAGGTGGCAGCGTGCCGGCGATGGTCGCCAACAAGTTTGTGGTCGATGCGCCGTTCAATACGCTTAAAGCGCTGCGTGAGCGCGCTGAGAAGCCCTGAGACGGGCTGCGAACCGGACGAACAAAAAAGGCTGCCCGAGGGCAGCCTTTTTGCGTTCAGCTCGATGAGCTTACTTGCGATCCGTCAGGTTGACGATGTCACGCTGCGGTTCGCCAGTGTACAGCTGGCGCGGGCGGCCAATCTTGTACGGGCTGGAGAGCATTTCTTTCCAGTGCGAGATCCAGCCCACGGTACGTGCCAGGGCGAAGATCACGGTGAACATGCTGGTTGGAATGCCGATCGCCTTGAGGATGATCCCCGAGTAGAAGTCGACGTTCGGGTACAGCGAGCGCTCGATGAAGTACGGATCGGTCAGGGCGATCTCTTCCAGGCGCATGGCCAGTTGCAGCTGCGGGTCGTTCTTGATGCCCAGCTCGCGCAGGACTTCGTCGCAGGTCTGCTTCATGACGGTGGCGCGCGGGTCGCGGTTCTTGTAGACCCGGTGACCGAAGCCCATCAGCTTGAACGGATCGTTCTTGTCCTTGGCCTTGGCGATGAACTTGTCGATGTTGGACACATCGCCGATCTCATCGAGCATGGTCAGTACGGCTTCGTTGGCGCCGCCGTGTGCCGGGCCCCACAGTGCGGCGATGCCGGCTGCGATACAGGCGAACGGGTTGGCACCGGAAGAGCCGGCCAGACGCACGGTCGAGGTGGAGGCGTTCTGCTCGTGGTCGGCATGGAGGATGAAGATCCGGTCCATTGCCTTGGCCAGCACCGGGCTGATCGGTTTGATCTCGCACGGGGTGTTGAACATCATGTGCAGGAAGTTCTCCGCGTACGACAGGTCGTTGCGCGGGTACATCATCGGCTGGCCCATGGAGTACTTGTAAACCATCGCGGCCAGGGTCGGCATCTTGGCGACCAGGCGCACCGCGGAGATTTCGCGGTGTTGCGGGTTATTGATATCCAGGGAGTCGTGGTAGAACGCCGAGAGGGCGCCAACCACGCCGCACATCACCGCCATCGGGTGAGCGTCGCGGCGGAAACCGTTGAAGAAGGACTTCAGCTGCTCGTGGACCATGGTGTGGTTCTTCACGGTGCTGACGAACTGGGCCTTCTGCTCAGCGTTCGGCAGTTCGCCGTTGAGCAGCAGGTAGCAGGTTTCGAGGTAGTCCGATTTCTCGGCGAGTTGTTCGATCGGGTAGCCGCGGTGCAGCAAGACACCCTTGTCGCCGTCGATATAGGTGATCTTCGACTCGCACGAGGCAGTCGCCATGAAACCAGGGTCGAAGGTGAAGTGACCGGTAGCCCCCAACCCGCGGACGTCGATTACATCGGGACCAACGGTGCCGGTTAAAATGGGCAGCTCGACGGGGGCAGCGCCCTCGATGACCAACTGCGCTTTTTTGTCAGCCATGTGGCCTCCTATTAATGCTAGAAATCATCAGACAGACCCCCCACGCAGGGCCCGCACCACTATAGAGGGATAAATTCGAATGTCAATTTGCCTAAAGGCTGGTTGAAATGCCCTCTATGCCCTGATTTTTCACGAAATTGTCGCCCATTTACGCCTTTTGCTCGCTAAAGGCAATGCGCTATTTGGGGTAGCCCCTCACGTTGTCATAAGCAGCCTAACTGTCTATACTCGGCAGCCGACCGCCAGGGGCTTGCAAGCCCGACCTGATGGGGGTCGCCGTTCTCTGGGTGGTGGGTACCTGACCAGTACACTTACCAACAACTTTGCCCTGTTAGCTAGGGGCTCTTCAGTGTGAAAAAAGCCGTGAAAAGCCAACGACCTGTAAACCTAGACCTAAGGACCATCAAGCTCCCTGTCACCGCATACACGTCCATTCTTCACCGTATCTCCGGTGTCATCCTCTTCGTGGGTATTGCCATCATGCTTTATGCATTGGGCAAGTCGCTCGGATCCGAGGAAGGCTTCGCTGAGGTGAAAGCGTGTCTGACCAGCCCGCTGGCCAAGCTGGTGACCTGGGGCCTGCTATCCGCCCTGCTGTATCACCTGGTGGCAGGCGTGCGCCACCTGATCATGGACATGGGCATCGGTGAGACGCTGGAAGGCGGCAAACTGGGCTCGAAAATCGTGATTGTCATCTCCGTGGTGGTGATCGTTCTGGCGGGAGTTTGGGTATGGTAACCAATGTCACGAACCTGTCGCGTTCGGGCCTCTATGACTGGATGGCGCAGCGCGTTTCTGCGGTCGTTCTCGCGGCTTATTTCATCTTCCTGATCGGCTACCTGGTGGTGCACCCGGGCATTGATTACGCCCAGTGGCACATCCTGTTCTCCAACAACGCGATGCGTATCTTCAGTCTGTTGGCCCTGGTGGCCCTGGGCGCTCACGCCTGGGTCGGCATGTGGACCATCGCCACTGACTACCTGACGCCAATGGCGTTCGGCAAGTCGGCGACTGCGATTCGTTTCCTGTTCCAGGCGGTATGCGGCGTTGCAATGTTCGCGTACTTCGTCTGGGGTGTGCAGATTCTCTGGGGTATCTGATCCATGGCTAGCATTCCAACCATTTCCTTCGACGCCATCATCATCGGTGGCGGCGGCGCCGGCATGCGCGCAGCGCTGCAGCTGGCCCAGGGCGGTCACAAGACTGCCGTCGTGACCAAGGTCTTCCCGACCCGTTCGCACACTGTATCCGCCCAGGGCGGCATCACCTGCGCCATCGCTTCGGCCGACCCGAACGATGACTGGCGCTGGCACATGTACGATACCGTCAAGGGTTCCGACTACATCGGTGACCAGGACGCTATCGAATACATGTGTCAGGAAGGCCCGGCTGCGGTCTTCGAGCTGGACCACATGGGCCTGCCGTTCTCGCGCACCGAAACCGGCCGTATCTACCAGCGTCCGTTCGGTGGTCAGTCCAAGGACTTCGGTAAAGGTGGCCAGGCCGCCCGTACCTGTGCCGCTTCCGACCGTACTGGTCACGCGCTGCTGCACACCCTGTACCAGGGCAACCTGAAAGCCGGTACCACCTTCCTCAACGAGTACTACGCCGTTGACCTGGTGAAGAATCAGGAAGGCGCCTTTGTCGGTGTGATCGCGATCTGCATCGAAACCGGCGAAACCATGTACATCAAGTCCAAGGCCACCGTTCTGGCCACTGGCGGTGCGGGCCGTATCTACGCCTCCACCACCAATGCCCTGATCAATACCGGTGACGGTATCGGCATGGCCCTGCGTGCCGGTGTACCGGTGCAGGACATCGAGATGTGGCAGTTCCACCCGACCGGCATCGCCGGCGCCGGTGTACTGGTCACCGAAGGTTGCCGCGGTGAAGGTGGTTACCTGATCAACGCCCACGGCGAACGCTTCATGGAGCGTTACGCGCCGAACGCGAAAGACCTGGCCGGCCGCGACGTTGTCGCCCGCTCCATGGTCAAGGAAATCATCGCCGGCAACGGCGTGGGCCCGAACAAGGACCACGTACTGCTGAAGCTGGACCACCTGGGCGAGGAAGTGCTGCACAGCCGCCTGCCAGGTATCTGCGAACTGTCCAAGACCTTCGCTCACGTCGATCCAGTCGTCGCTCCGGTTCCGGTTGTCCCGACCTGCCACTACATGATGGGTGGCGTTGCCACCAACATCCATGGCCAGGCCATCACCATGGACGAAGAAGGCAAGGATCACATCATCCCTGGCCTGTTCGCCGTAGGTGAAGTGGCGTGCGTATCGGTTCACGGTGCCAACCGCCTGGGCGGTAACTCGCTGCTCGACCTGGTGGTGTTCGGCCGTGCGGCCGGCCTGCACCTGGAGAAGGCGCTGAGCGACGGCATCGAGCATCTCGACGCCAGCGACACCGACATCGAAGTTGCCCTGAACCGCCTGAACAAGCTCAACGAGCGCTCCACTGGCGAAGACGTTGCCAGCCTCAAGCGCGAGCTGCAGAGCTGCATGCAGAACTACTTCGGTGTATTCCGTACTGGCGAATACATGCAGAAGGGTATCGAGCAGCTGGCTGGCCTGCGTGACCGCATCGCCAACGTGAAGATCAACGACAAGTCCCAGGCCTTCAACACCGCGCGTATCGAAGCGCTGGAGCTGCAGAACCTGCTGGAAGTCGCCGAAGCTACCGCCATCGCGGCCGAAGCCCGTAAAGAGTCGCGCGGCGCTCACGCCCGTGAAGACTTCGAAGACCGTGACGACGAAAACTGGCTGTGCCACACCCTGTACTACCCGGGTGAGAAGCGCGTTGCCAAGCGCGGCGTCAACTTTGCGCCGAAGACCGTTCCGGCCTTCGAGCCAAAAATCCGGACTTACTAAGGGTGGCTGCTATGTTGAAAGTCGAAGTTTATCGTTACAACCCCGACACCGACTCGGCGCCCAAAATGGAGTCGTTCGACGTCGATACCGGCGGCAAAGACCTGATGGTGCTGGATGTGTTGGCACTGATCAAAGAAAAGGACGAGGGTTTCTCGTACCGTCGCTCCTGCCGTGAAGGCGTGTGCGGTTCCGATGGCATGAACATGAACGGCAAGAACGGCCTGGCCTGCATCACTCCGCTGTCGGGCGTGGTCAAGGGCAACAAGCTGATTCTGCGTCCGCTGCCAGGCTTGCCGGTCATTCGTGACCTGGTGGTCGATATGAGCATCTTCTACAAGCAGTACGAGAAGGTGAAGCCATTCCTGCAGAACGACACCCCGGCTCCGGCCATCGAGCGTCTGCAGTCGCCGGAAGACCGCGACAAGCTGGACGGTCTGTACGAGTGCATCCTGTGCGCTTGCTGCTCGACTTCCTGCCCGTCGTTCTGGTGGAACCCAGACAAGTTCCTCGGCCCAGCTGCTCTGCTGCAGGCTTATCGCTTCCTGGCCGATAGCCGTGACACCAAGACCCAGGAGCGCCTGGCGTCCCTGGATGACCCGTTCAGCGTATTCCGCTGCCGCGGGATCATGAACTGCGTAAACGTTTGCCCGAAAGGCCTGAACCCTACCAAGGCAATCGGTCACGTACGTAACATGCTGCTGCAAAGCGGCACCTGATTCAAAGCTGTTGCAAGTGCAAGACACCAAGGCGCGGGTGGTGAGCCCGCGCTGAGGTGAAACCCGAGCAAGGGCCCACAAAGCCCGCGCTCATTACCTATGAAGATATGAGACCAGCAGGGGCTTTCCGGGCTGGTACCCGGAAAATCTGCAGGATCCTCGGTGGCGTGGTTAGTCGCTGTTCTCGGGCTTTCTCATGTGTGCTGAGGCGCTTGCCGATCCGTCCCCGAACGAGGGTGACCAAGCATGCAAGAAAGCGTGATGCAGCGCATGTGGGAAAGCGCCCACCTTTCAGGTGGTAACGCTGCATATGTGGAAGAGCTCTACGAGCTCTACCTGCACGACCCTAACGCTGTGCCAGAAGAGTGGCGCACCTACTTCCAGAAGTTGCCCGCCGACGGCAGCACCGCTACCGATGTATCGCACTCGACAATCCGCGACCATTTCGTACTGCTGGCGAAGAACCAGCGCCGCGCCCAACCGGTTTCCGCCGGGAGCGTGAGCAGTGAACACGAGAAGAAGCAGGTTGAAGTTCTGCGACTGATCCAGGCCTATCGTATGCGCGGCCATCAAGCTGCCAAGCTCGACCCCTTGGGGTTGTGGCAGCGTCCTGCGCCCGTAGACCTGTCGATCAATCACTACGGCTTGACCAATGCCGATCTTGATACGACCTTCCGTGCCGGCGACCTGTTCATCGGCAAAGAGGAAGCGAGCCTACGCGAAATCCTCGATGCGCTGCAGAAGACATATTGTCGCACCATCGGCGCCGAGTTCACCCACATCGTCGATTCCGAGCAGCGCAGCTGGTTCCAGCAGCGTCTGGAAAGCGTGCGTGGGCGTCCGGAATTTTCCGCCGATGTGCAAACGCACCTGCTGGAGCGCGTGACCGCAGGCGAAGGCTTGGAAAAATACCTGGGCACCAAGTACCCAGGCACCAAGCGCTTCGGTCTTGAAGGTGGCGAAAGCCTGATCCCGATGCTGGACGAAATGATCCAGCGCTCCGGCTCCTACGGCACCAAGGAGGTCGTGATTGGCATGGCCCACCGCGGCCGCCTGAACGTGCTGGTCAACACCTTCGGCAAGAACCCGCGCGAGCTGTTCGACGAGTTCGAAGGCAAGAAGATGAACGAGCTGGGCTCCGGTGACGTGAAGTATCACCAGGGCTTCTCCTCGAACGTGATGACCACCGGTGGCGAAGTTCACCTGGCCATGGCGTTCAACCCGTCCCACCTGGAAATCGTATCGCCAGTGGTCGAGGGTTCGGTGCGCGCCCGTCAGGACCGTCGCAACGACACCGTTGGCGACAAGGTGCTGCCGATCTCGATCCACGGCGACGCTGCCTTCGCCGGCCAAGGCGTGGTCATGGAAACCTTCCAGATGTCGCAGACCCGCGGTTTCAAGACCGGCGGTACCGTGCACATCGTGATCAACAACCAGGTCGGTTTCACCATCAGCAACCCGCTGGACTCGCGTTCCACCGAGTACGCCACCGACGTCGCCAAGATGATTCAGGCGCCGATCCTGCACGTCAACGGTGACGATCCGGAAGCGGTGTTGTTCGTGACCCAGCTGGCCATCGATTACCGCATGCAGTTCAAGCGTGACGTGGTCATCGACCTGGTCTGCTACCGTCGTCGCGGCCATAACGAGGCCGACGAGCCAAACGGTACCCAGCCGCTGATGTATCAGCAGATCAGCAAGCAGCGCACCACCCGTGAGCTGTATGCCGAGGCGCTGATCCAGGCCGGTCGCATCGACGCCGAGCGCGCTCAGGCCAAGATCGACGAGTACCGCAACGCCCTGGACAACGGCCTGCATGTGGTCAAGAGCCTGGTCAAGGAGCCGAACCGCGAGCTGTTCGTCGACTGGCGTCCATACCTGGGCCACGCCTGGACCGCGCGTCACGACACCCGCTTCGACCTCAAGACCCTGCAGGACCTGTCGGCCAAGCTGCTTGAGCTGCCGGAAGGCTTCGTGGTTCAGCGTCAGGTCGCGAAGATCTACGAAGATCGCCAGAAGATGCAGGCCGGTGGCTTGCCGATCAACTGGGGTTATGCAGAGACCATGGCCTACGCCACCCTGCAGTTCGAAGGTCACCCGATCCGCATGACCGGCCAGGACATCGGCCGTGGCACCTTCTCGCACCGCCACGCGGTGCTGCACAACCAGAAGGACGCCAGCACTTACGTGCCGCTGCAGAACCTGTTCCCGGGCCAGCCGCGCTTTGACCTGTACGACTCCTTCCTCTCGGAAGAAGCGGTACTGGCCTTCGAATATGGCTACTCGACCACCACGCCAAACGCGCTGGTTATCTGGGAAGCCCAGTTCGGCGACTTCGCCAACGGTGCGCAAGTGGTGATCGACCAGTTCATCACCAGTGGCGAGCACAAGTGGGGCCGTCTGTGCGGTCTGACCATGCTGCTGCCGCATGGCTATGAAGGCCAGGGACCTGAGCACTCCTCGGCGCGTCTGGAGCGTTACCTGCAGCTGTGCGCTGAGCACAACATTCAGGTCTGCGTACCGACTACCCCGGCCCAGATCTACCACCTGCTGCGTCGCCAGGTGATCCGTCCGCTGCGTAAGCCGCTGGTGGTCCTGACGCCGAAGTCGCTGCTGCGCCACAAGTTGGCCGTCTCGACTTTGGAAGACCTGGCCGAAGGCTCGTTCCAGACCGTGATCCCGGAAATCGACACGCTCGATCCGGCCAAGGTCGAACGCATCGTCCTGTGCAGCGGCAAGGTCTACTACGATCTGCTGGAAAAACGCCGTGCCGAAGGCCGCGAAGACATCGCCATCGTGCGTATCGAGCAGCTGTATCCGTTCCCTGAGGACGACCTGGTGGAGATCCTTGCCCCGTACAGCAACCTCAAGGCTGCAGTGTGGTGCCAGGAAGAGCCGATGAACCAGGGCGCCTGGTACAGCAGCCAGCACCACATGCGCCGTATCCTGGGCCGCCACAACAAGGCACTGGTCCTGGAATACGCCGGCCGCGACGCTTCCGCCGCGCCAGCCTGTGGTTACGCATCGAAGCACGCCGAGCAGCAAGAGAAACTGCTGCAAGACGCCTTCACTGTTTAATGCTTTCGCGCACCTGAAACCGAATTTAAGGAAACACTGATAATGGCTATCGAGATCAAAGCCCCAACCTTCCCGGAATCGGTTGCCGATGGCACCGTTGCCACCTGGCACAAACAGCCGGGCGAAGCCGTCAAGCGTGACGAACTGATCGTCGACATCGAGACCGACAAAGTCGTTCTGGAAGTGCTGGCTACCGCTGATGGCGTGCTGGGCGCAATCGTCAAGGGCGAGGGCGACACCGTCCTGTCCGACGAAGTCCTGGGCTCGATCGTTGAAGGCGGCGCTGCTGCCGCTGCGCCTGCTGCCGCCCCGGCTGCCGGCGCCGCTGCTCCGGCCGCTGCTGCCGATGCTGGCGAAGACGATCCAGTTGCTGCGCCTGCCGCACGCAAGCTGGCTGAAGAAAACGGCATCGACCTGGCGTCGGTCGCTGGCACCGGCAAAGGCGGTCGCGTCACTAAAGAAGACGTGGTTGCAGCCGTTGCCAACAAGAAGTCCGCACCTGCCGCAGCACCTGCTGCCAAGCCTGCCGCTGCCGCCGCCCCAGTTGTGACCGCCGCTGGCGATCGCACCGAGAAGCGCGTGCCGATGACCCGCCTGCGCGCCAAGATCGCCGAGCGTCTGGTCGAAGCCCAGTCGAACATGGCCATGCTGACCACCTTCAACGAAGTTGACATGACCGAAGTCATGGCCCTGCGTTCGAAGTACAAGGACCTGTTCGAGAAGTCCCACAACGGCGTGCGCCTGGGCTTCATGTCGTTCTTCGTCAAGGCCGCCACCGAAGCCCTCAAGCGCTTCCCAGCAGTCAACGCCTCGATCGACGGCAACGACATCGTCTACCACGGCTTTGCTGATGTCGGCGTCGCCGTCTCCAGCGACCGTGGCCTGGTGGTACCGGTACTGCGCAACGCCGAGCAAATGAGCCTGGCGGAAATCGAGAACGGCATCGCCACCTTCGGCAAGAAGGCGCGTGACGGCAAGCTGGGCATCGAAGAAATGACCGGTGGTACCTTCACCATCACCAACGGTGGTACATTCGGCTCGATGATGTCGACCCCGATCGTCAACCCACCGCAGGCGGCCATTCTGGGCATGCACAACATCATCCAGCGTCCGATGGCGATCAATGGCCAAGTGGTCATTCGCCCGATGATGTACCTGGCGCTGTCCTACGATCACCGCCTGATCGACGGTAAGGAAGCGGTAACCTTCCTGGTGACCATCAAGAACCTGCTGGAAGACCCGGCTCGTCTGCTGCTGGACATCTAAAACGCAGCTGCAAGCGGTAAGTGGCAAGCTCCAGGGGGAGTGCGCCACTTGCCGCTTGAGGCTTGCCGCTTGAAGCTTAAAAGGAATCTTTTATGACCCAGAAATTCGACGTGGTAGTGATTGGTGCAGGCCCTGGCGGCTATGTAGCCGCGATCAAGGCCGCTCAGCTCGGCTTGAGCACCGCCTGCATCGAGAAATATACCGACGCCGAGGGCAAACTGGCCCTGGGCGGTACCTGCTTGAACGTGGGTTGCATTCCTTCCAAGGCTCTGCTGGACAGCTCCTGGAAGTACAAGGAAGCCAAAGAGAGCTTCAACGTTCACGGTATCTCCACTGGCGAAGTGAAGATGGACGTGGCCGCGATGGTTGGCCGCAAGGCTGGCATCGTCAAGAACCTGACCGGTGGCGTTGCCACCCTGTTCAAGGCTAACGGTGTCACTTCGATCCAAGGCCACGGCAAACTGCTGGCTGGCAAGAAAGTCGAAGTCACCAAGCCTGACGGCAGCACCGAAGTCATCGAAGCCGAGAACGTCATTCTCGCTTCCGGCTCGCGCCCGATCGACATTCCGCCGGCTCCGGTCGACCAGAAGGTCATCGTCGACTCCACCGGCGCCCTGGAATTCCAGGAAGTGCCTAAGCGTCTGGGCGTCATCGGCGCTGGCGTGATCGGTCTGGAGCTGGGTTCGGTATGGTCGCGCCTGGGTGCCCAGGTCACCGTTCTCGAAGCACTGGACACCTTCCTGATGGCCGCAGACACCGCGGTTGCCAAGGAAGCCCAGAAAACCCTGACCAAGCAAGGGCTGGACATCAAGCTGGGCGCTCGCGTGACCGGCTCGCAGGTCAACGGCAACGAAGTCGAAGTGACCTACACCGATGCCAACGGCGAGCAGAAGATCACCTTCGACAAGCTGATCGTTGCGGTCGGCCGTCGCCCTGTGACCACCGAGCTGCTGGCGGCTGACAGCGGCGTCAACATCGACGAACGTGGCTACATCTTCGTCGATGACTACTGCGCTACCAGCGTTCCGGGCGTCTACGCCATCGGTGACGTGGTACGCGGCATGATGCTGGCGCACAAGGCCTCGGAAGAGGGCATCATGGTCGTCGAGCGCATCAAGGGCCACAAAGCCCAGATGAACTACGACCTGATCCCATCGGTTATCTACACCCACCCGGAAATCGCGTGGGTCGGCAAGACCGAGCAGGCCTTGAAGGCTGAAGGCGTTGAGGTTAACGTGGGCACCTTCCCGTTCGCGGCCAGCGGCCGTGCGATGGCGGCCAACGACACCGGTGGTTTCGTCAAGGTCATCGCCGATGCCAAGACCGACCGCGTTCTGGGTGTGCATGTGATTGGTCCATCGGCTGCCGAACTGGTGCAGCAGGGCGCAATCGCGATGGAATTCGGCACCAGCGCCGAAGACATCGGCATGATGGTGTTCAGCCATCCGACCCTGTCCGAAGCGCTGCATGAAGCCGCGCTGGCAGTGAATGGCGGTGCCATTCACGTAGCCAACCGTAAGAAGCGTTAATTATAAGAAACCACGGCGGGCTGCCCGTCGTGAGTCTTGCGTGCATGACTCACCGCGGAACGTCCGCCGGACCGGGCCTTTGGGACCACCCAATGGTTAAAGGTCACAGGTGGTGCGGCGCCGTAACTGGCGCAGCGCCGAAGCGCAGTACCTAACGAAGACGGTAAAAAGCATGAATCTTCACGAGTATCAGGGTAAGCAGCTGTTCGCTGAATACGGCCTGCCAGTTTCCAAGGGTTTCGCAGTCGACACCCCTGAAGCTGCAGCAGAAGCCTGCGAAAAGATCGGCGGTTCCGAGTGGGTTGTAAAAGCTCAGGTTCACGCTGGCGGTCGCGGTAAAGCGGGCGGCGTCAAGCTGGTTCGCAGCAAAGAAGACGCCAAGGCGTTCGCTGCGCAATGGTTGGGCAAGAATCTGGTCACTTACCAGACCGATGCCAACGGTCAACCAGTCTCCAAGATCCTGGTCGAATCCTGCACTGACATCGCCAAAGAGCTGTACCTGGGCGCTGTAGTCGACCGTTCGAGCCGTCGTATCGTGTTCATGGCTTCCACCGAAGGTGGCGTGGACATCGAGAAAGTCGCTCATGACACTCCTGAGAAGATCCTCAAGGCCACCATCGATCCGCTGGTCGGCGCTCAGCCGTTCCAGGGTCGCGAGCTGGCTTTCCAGCTGGGCCTGGAAGGCAAGCAAGTCACTCAGTTCGCCAAGATCTTCGTAGGTCTGGCCAAACTGTTCAAGGATCACGATCTGGCCCTGCTGGAAGTGAACCCGCTGGTGATCAAGGCCGATGGCGATCTGCACTGCCTCGATGCCAAGATCAACATCGACGCCAACGCCATGTACCGTCAGCCTAAGCTGAAAACCTTCCACGACCCGTCGCAAGACGACGCCCGTGAAGCTCACGCTGCCAAGTTCGAACTGAACTACGTAGCCCTGGAAGGCAACATTGGCTGCATGGTCAACGGTGCCGGCCTGGCCATGGGTACCATGGACATCGTCAACCTGCACGGCGGCAAGCCAGCCAACTTCCTCGACGTAGGTGGTGGTGCTACCAAAGAGCGCGTGACCGAAGCCTTCAAGATCATCCTGTCCGACAGCAATGTCGCGGCCGTACTGGTCAACATCTTCGGCGGCATCGTTCGCTGCGACATGATTGCCGAAGGCATCATCGGCGCTGTGAAAGAAGTCGGCGTCAAAGTACCGGTTGTCGTCCGTCTGGAAGGCAACAATGCCGAACTCGGCGCTAAAGTACTGGCAGAAAGCGGTTTGAACATCATTGCTGCAACCAGCCTGACCGACGCTGCTCAACAAGTTGTCAAAGCTGCGGAGGGCAAGTAATGAGCGTCCTGATCAATAAAGACACCAAAGTCATCTGCCAGGGCTTCACCGGCTCGCAGGGTACTTTCCACTCCGAACAAGCCATCGCCTACGGCACCAAGATGGTTGGCGGCGTGACCCCAGGCAAAGGCGGCACCACTCACCTGGGCCTGCCAGTGTTCAACACTGTGAAAGAAGCTGTAGAAGCTACCGGCGCTGACGCGTCGGTGATCTACGTTCCGGCGCCTTTCTGCAAAGACTCGATCCTGGAAGCGGCCTTCGGCGGCATCAAGCTGATCGTCTGCATCACCGAAGGCATTCCTACCCTGGACATGCTCGATGCCAAGGTCAAGTGCGACGAGCTGGGTGTTACCCTGATCGGCCCTAACTGCCCAGGCGTTATCACTCCGGGCGAGTGCAAGATCGGCATCATGCCAGGTCACATCCACTTGCCAGGCAAGGTCGGTATCGTTTCGCGTTCCGGCACCCTGACCTATGAAGCGGTCAAGCAGACCACCGACGCCGGCTTCGGCCAGTCGACCTGCGTCGGCATCGGCGGTGACCCGATCCCAGGCTCCAACTTCATCGACATCCTGAAGCTGTTCCAGGAAGACCCGAAGACCGAAGCGATCGTCATGATCGGTGAGATCGGCGGTTCGGCTGAAGAAGAAGCGGCTGCCTACATCAAGGCCAACGTCACCAAGCCTGTCGTGTCTTACATCGCTGGTGTTACCGCACCTGCTGGTAAGCGCATGGGCCACGCTGGCGCGATCATCTCCGGCGGCAAGGGTACTGCAGACGAGAAGTTCGCTGCCCTGCAAGACGCTGGCGTGAAAACCGTGCGTTCCCTGGCAGACATCGGCAAGGCCCTGGCCGAGCTGACTGGCTGGGAAGCCAAGAAGTAAGTAACACGTAGTACCCCCCACGCGCACAGAGGCCACCTTCGGGTGGCCTTTGTCGTTTCTGGGGGCAAGATTGCTGTGGGCTGATCCGGTCTCTTCGCGGGCAAGCCCGCTCCCACAGCGCACATTAAGTCCCTGTGGGAGCGGGCTTGCCCGCGAAGAGACCGGATCAGCCCACAGAAAATCGATCGCTTCAATAGAATTTTAAGCTTACGCCGTTCCCAGTCCTGCGATAATTGCCCGCGTCCTCGGTCGCGCAGACGACAAACACATACGCACATCGGACAAGCAGCACTGTTACAGTGCGTTTTCCAGGCAAAACGTTTAACCTACGCGCTCACTCTGTGCCCGTGCCCCAAAAGGGAACGACACGCTAAACGGGTCTGGCCTATCAAGCCGGGCAGCATTTCCCTCACCCATAGGGAAATCCCTTCTCGAATCCCGATTTCAGCAGTGTGGTACGACCCTAAATGAAAGTGTTAAAAGGCCAGGATATCCTGGCACTTGGCTTTATGACGTTTGCGCTTTTCGTAGGCGCCGGCAATATCATCTTCCCGCCTATCGTCGGCCTGCAGTCCGGTCCGCACGTGTGGATGGCAGCCCTAGGCTTTTTGGTCACCGCAGTCGGCCTGCCGGTCATCACCGTGGTTGCCCTGGCCAAGGTCGGCGGCGGCATGGATGCGTTGAGCAGCCCGATCGGCAAGTTCTTCGGCGGCCTGCTGGCAGCTGTCTGCTACCTGTCGGTAGGTCCGCTGTTCGCCACCCCGCGTACCGCTACGGTGTCGTTCGAGGTAGGCGTGGCGCCGCTGACCGGTGAAAGCCCGTTGGCCTTGTTCATCTACAGCCTGGTGTACTTCCTGGTGGTGCTGGCGGTGTCGATGTATCCGGGCAAGCTGCTCGATACCGTTGGCCGCTTCCTGGCGCCGCTGAAGATCATTGCCCTGGCTGTGCTGGGCATCGCTGCCTTCGCGCTGCCAGCGGGGACCATTGGCGAAGCGCAACCGGCCTATGCTGCCGCAGCCTTCTCCAAGGGCTTCTCCGATGGCTACCTGACCATGGATACCCTGGGCGCCCTGGTGTTCGGTATCGTCATCGTCAATGCCATCCGCTCGCGCGGTGTCGAGTCGCCGCAGCTGATTACCCGCTATGCCATCATTGCCGGCCTGATTGCCGGTGTCGGCCTGGCCCTGGTGTACATCAGCCTGTTCCGCCTGGGTGCCGGTAGCCACGACATTGCGGCGGATGCCACTAACGGCGCAGCGGTATTGCATGCCTATGTGCAGCACACCTTCGGATCGCTGGGCAGTGGCTTCCTGGCGGTGTTGATCGCGCTGGCCTGCCTGGTAACTGCGGTAGGCCTGACCTGCGCCTGCGCCGAGTACTTCAGCCAGATCCTGCCGCTGTCGTATCGCGCCTTGGTGGTGATCCTGGCAGGCTTCTCGCTGCTGATCTCCAACCTGGGCCTGACCAAGCTGATCATGTTCTCGATTCCGGTGCTGACCGCCATCTACCCGCCATGCATCGTGGTGGTGGGCTTGAGCTTCGTCAAAGACCTGTGGAACTCGCCGACGCGCATTCTGGCGCCGGTGATGTTGGTGTCGCTGGTATTTGGCGTAGTCGATGCGATCAAGGGCAGCAGCCTGGCTCACGTGCTGCCAGACTTCATGGCTCACCTGCCGTTCAGCAATGAAGGCATGGCCTGGCTGGTGCCTTCGGTCATCACCCTGGCTGGGGCCGTGGTCTGCGACCGCATGCTCGGCAAGCCGCGCGAGGCCATGGCCTGATGGATTGAAACCAGGAGGCAGGGCCGGCCACAAGCCGAAGGGCACCTGCAAATGGTTGAGACCAAAAACCCCGTATCCGTCAGGATGCGGGGTTTTTTTCTGGTCGGTCCCCACTCAGGCATCTGCGCAGACGTCGTACGTGGGAGCGGGCTTGTCCCGCGATAAGGCCCGCACGAGCAAAGCAGATTATTCTCTCAAGTACGTGCCTTTTACCGAATCCAAACGTCGAAAACCGGTCAACATCCTTCTTTGCACCTGAACGGTCGAGAACCCTGCATGAGCTTCATCCAAAGCAATTTGAGCAATCTGTTGGCGGTCTGCTGGTTCGCCCTGTGCTGGGGTGGCTACACCCGCTACGCCATCTGGAAGGGCCGCGACACCGCTTGCCTGGCCAGCGTCCTGCACTTGTACCGCGAGGACTGGATGCGCCGCATGCTCCTGCGCGACAACCGCATCGCCGATGCCAGCGTAATCGGTAACCTGGAGCGCAACGCCTCGTTCTTCGCCTCCAGTACCCTGATCATCCTGGCCGGTATCCTCACCGTGCTTGGCGCCTCGGATCGGGCCTTGTCGCTGCTGGCCGACCTGCCCTTGGTGCAGGAGGCGTCGCAGGGCGTCTCGGAGATCAAGCTGTTGAGCCTGGCGGCGGTGTTCGTCTATGCCTTCTTCACCTTCAGCTGGTGCATGCGCCAATACAACTTTGCCGCCGTGCTGGTCGGTTCGGCGCCGATGATCGGCGAACGCCTGGTCAATGAACTGGAGCGCAAGGCGTTTGCCTCGCGCGCGGCGCGGGTGTTGTCGCTGGCGGCCAACCAGTTCAACTTGGGCTTGCGCTCTTATTACTTCGGCATGGCCATGCTCACCTGGTTCATCAGCCCCTGGATATTCATGGCCACTACAATCGGCGTAGTGCTGATTCTTTATCGCCGCGAGTTCCATTCGGATGTGTTGGAAGTGATGGTGTTCACACCCACCGAAAGTGCACCGATCGACGCGGCTAAAGAAAGTTCCATCGCATCGACTGAAACGATTAACCCTTAAACTTCAGGCACAAAAAAACCCGACAATGTCGGGTTTTTTTGTTTAAACCGATTACTGCTTAGCTGGCTCGGTTGGAGCCGGGGTAGCAGGTGCGGTTTCTTCAGCGGCTTCTTCAGCAGCTTTTTGCTGCGCTTCGGCCTGATCTTTGGCGGCTTCGGCGTTTTCCTTGGCAGCCTCGTTCATTTTATCCTGAGCTTCGCCCGCTTTTTCCTGGGCTTGCTCAGCGTGTTGCTGTGCATCCTGGGCTTTGTCTTCACTTGCCTTGTCGCAAGCGGCCAGACCCATGGCAGCGGCCAGCATCAGAGCAAAAGCAAAAGGTTTACGCATGGGGGTGTCTCTCCTTGGTGGAATAACTTACTTGTTCCTTCGAGCTCAAGTAAGCGGAATAAGTTCCGCGAAGATTACAGATATATAACGCCCCGTTCTACATAGACTTTTCACTGATTTTGTGCCGCTGACCAATCGGTACAAGGAAATCGCCCGATGAGCGACACGCCCTTGATAGCCATGGCTGAGCGCTTTCTCTCAGCATTGAAACATTGTCAGGTTTTGCAGATGCGCGTGCATCACGCTGACGCCCGTGGCATGACCCTGGTAATGCCCTGGTCGCCAATGATTGTCGGCAACCCCCAGTCCGGCGCCGTGCATGGCGGTGCGCTGACCACGCTGATGGACACAACCTGCGGCATGGCCACGCTCTGCGCGCTGGAGCAGTTCGAGGTGTGCCCGACCCTGGATTTGCGCATCGATTACATGCACCCGGCCGAGCCCGGCAAGGCTATCCACGGTCACGCATACTGCTATCGGGTGACCCGTGATGTGATCTTCACCCGCGGCACGGCCTATCAGGATGACCCCGAGCAACCCATCTGCCAGGTGGTCGGCACCTTCATGCGCCTGGGCCAGGAGGTCAAAGGGGGCATCCGCTTTGGAAACAGCTTGAACAAGGAGCAGGGCGTATGATCCCCCGCGATGTTCGCCAGCGCCTTAACGAAGCGCACGCGGCGGGCGACTACCGGCCGCTGCTGGCATTGATCCCTTATGCAGGCCTGATTGGCATCGAGTGCGAACGTCGCGGCGACGAGCTGCTGTTCCGCCTGCCGGCCAACCCGGACAACGTTGGCAATCCGCTGTTGCCGGCGATTCATGGCGGGGTGATCGCAGGCTTCATGGAGCTCAGCGCCGCGCTGTACCTGCTGATCTACAGCGAAAGCGTGAGCATTCCCAAGATCATCGATTTTTCCATCGATTACCTGCGCGCCGGCCACCTGCGCGACACCTTTGCCCACTGCCAGCTGTGGCGCCAGGGCAGGCGGGTGACCAACGTCGCCATCACTGCCTGGCAGGCTGATCGGGACACGCCGATCGCCACCGCCCGTGCCCATTTCAAGATCGAACCAGAAAAGCCCTTGAAATAGTCAGGCCAGCCCCCATCTGCTTGTCATCCCGCCGTAAAAGCTGGCCAATCGGGCCGCCGGGCGACAACTGCCATCAGATCGGAGTTTTGAAGACCATGAGTGTGGAGACACAAAAAGAAACCCTGGGCTTCCAGACCGAGGTAAAGCAACTGCTGCACCTCATGATCCACTCGCTGTACTCGAACAAGGAAATCTTCCTGCGCGAGCTGATTTCCAACGCCTCCGACGCCGCTGACAAGCTGCGTTTCGAAGCCTTGGCCAAGCCTGAGCTGCTCGAAGGCGACGCCGACCTGAAGATCCGCGTCAGCTTCGACAAAGATGCCAACACCGTGACCCTCGAGGACAACGGTATCGGCATGAGCCGTGAAGACGTCATCGCCCACCTGGGCACCATCGCCAAGTCTGGCACCGCCGACTTCATGAAGAACCTCAGTGGCGACCAGAAGAAAGATTCGCACCTGATCGGCCAATTCGGCGTGGGTTTCTATTCGGCGTTCATCGTCGCCGACAAAGTCGACGTCTACAGCCGCCGCGCCGGTCTGCCAGCTGCCGAGGGCGTGCACTGGTCGTCCAAGGGCGAGGGGGAGTTCGAAGTCGCCACCATCGACAAGCCACAGCGTGGCACCCGTATCGTCCTGCACCTGAAAAAGGGTGAGGAAGAGTTCGCCGATGGCTGGCGTCTGCGCAACGTGGTCAAGAAGTACTCCGACCACATTGCCTTGCCGATCGAGCTGCCCAAAGAGCAAGCCGCAGCCGCTGAAGGCGAAGAGCAACCTACGCAAGAGTGGGAAACCGTCAACCGCGCCAGCGCCCTGTGGACCCGTCCGCGGACCGAGGTCAAGGACGAGGAGTACCAGGAGTTCTACAAGCACATCGGCCATGACTTCGAGAACCCGCTGGCCTGGAGCCACAATAAGGTCGAAGGCAAGCTTGAATACAACTCGCTGCTGTACGTCCCGGCCCGCGCGCCGTTCGACCTGTACCAGCGCGAAGCGCCACGCGGCCTGAAGCTGTACGTACAGCGCGTATTCATCATGGACCAGGCCGAGTCGTTCCTGCCGCTGTACCTGCGCTTCATCAAGGGTGTGGTCGACTCCAACGACCTGTCGCTGAACGTCTCGCGTGAAATCCTGCAGAAGGACCCGATCATCGACTCGATGAAAACGGCCCTGACCAAGCGCGTGCTGGACATGCTGGAGAAACTGGCCAAGAACGAGCCTGAGCAGTACAAGGGCTTCTGGAAGAACTTCGGCCAGGTGCTCAAAGAAGGCCCGGCTGAAGACTTCGCCAACAAAGAGAAGATCGCCGGTCTGCTGCGTTTCGCTTCGACCCATGACGACAGCGGCGAGCAAAGCGTGTCGCTGGCTGACTACCTGGCGCGTGCCAAGGAAGGTCAGGACAAGATCTACTACCTCACCGGCGAAACCTACGCGCAGGTCAAGAACAGCCCGCACCTGGAAGTCTTCCGCAAGAAAGGCATCGAAGTGCTGCTGCTGACCGACCGTATCGATGAGTGGCTGATGAGCTACCTGAGCGATTTCGACGGCAAGAGCTTCGTCGACGTCGCTCGCGGTGACCTGGACCTGGGCCAGCTGGATTCGGAAGAGGACAAGAAGGCCCAGGAGGAAGTCGCCAAAAACAAGGAAGGCTTGGTCGAGCGTCTGAAGACGGCCCTGGGTGACAGCGTCGCCGAGGTGCGTGTCTCGCATCGCCTGACCGATTCGCCGGCGATCCTCGCCATTGGCGAGCAGGACCTGGGTCTGCAGATGCGCCAGATCCTCGAAGCCAGTGGGCAGAAGGTGCCGGATTCCAAGCCGATCTTCGAATTCAACCCGGCTCATCCGCTGATCGACAAGCTCGACAACGAGCAGAGCGAAGACCGCTTCGCCGAACTTTCGCACATCCTGTTCGATCAGGCCGCGCTGGCGGCTGGCGACAGCCTGAAGGACCCAGCGGCCTACGTTCGTCGCTTGAACAAGCTGCTGGTCGAGCTGTCTGCTTGAGTTAGTTGCTAGGAAAGCCCGCTTCGGCGGGCTTTTTTCATGGTGCAAGGAGGAGTTTGATGAGCAAGGTAATCGTCGAATCGCTGGTCTATCACCTGTCCGGCAAGACCTATGAGAGCCGCTTGGTGTATGAGCCCGGTGCGCTGGGGCGACCAGGTCTGGTGATGGCGCCGAACTGGATGGGCATCGGTGAAGGTGCCGAGCGTATTGCCAAGGAAGTTGCCGAGAAAGGTTATGTGGTACTGATCGCTGACCTGTATGGCCAGTCGGTGCGCCCGGCCAATGCCGATGAGGCAGGCAACGCGATGATGCCGCTGAAGAATGATCGCGCCGAGCTGCGCAAGCGCATGAAAGAGGCGTTGGATCAACTGCTGGGGCAGTCCAAGGCGCTGCTGGAGCCGGGTAAGGTGGCAACCTTCGGGTTCTGCTTTGGCGGTTGCTGTGCGCTGGAGTTGGCGCGTACCGGGGCGGATCTCAAGGCTGCCGTGTCGTTCCACGGCACCCTGGATACGCCGAACCCAGAGGACGCCAAGCGCATCAAAGGCTCGGTACTGGTGCTGCATGGTGCCTCGGACCCCTTGGTGCCGCGTGAGCAGTTGCCGGCGTTCGAGGAAGAAATGAATGCCGCCAAGGTCGATTGGCAATTGCTCAGCTATGGCGGGGCGGTGCATTCGTTCACTGATCCGAATGCCAATGTGACGGGCAAGATGCAGTACGACCGCAAGACTTCAGAGCGGGCGTTCAAGGCGATGCACAACCTGCTGACAGAAGTGTTCAGAGGTTGAGTGTGCCGGGGCCGCACAGCGGCCCTTCGCGGGCAAGCCCGCTCCCACAGGGATAGCGGCGCTGTGGGGTCAGTGGTGAGCTAGACCAGACGCCCTGATTGGTGCGGGCTTGCCGGGCCGCCGAACCGCCGCAAGGAGTGGAAAACAGCCCCAACGCTTTTAATAAAGCTCTTTGCGGATCTAACTTAGCTCACCCCTGACCGGCGCAGCGCCGCTATCCCTGTGGGAGCGGGCTTGCCCGCGAAGGGCAGCGCAGCGGCCCCAACTAGCGCGGTAATTCGATCCGCTCGATTTCCCCAGGCACCACCGGCCAATCCCCAGCAGCCCAGCGCACTCGGGCCTGTTCGATCAGTGCCGGATCACTCGCGACAAAATTCCAGTTCATCCGCCGCGGACCATCCAGCGGCGCGCCACCGATCAGCACCAACTGGCATTCGCCCTCGGCATACAGCGTCACCTCTTCACCCTCCGGCAACACCAGCAGGCTGCACGGCTCGACCTCCTGCCCATTGAGCTGCAACTCGCCATCGAGCAGGTACAGCGCCCGCTGGGCATGCTCATTCGGCACCAGCAGGGTTGTCGCAGGTTGCATGCGCACATGGGCGTACAGGGTAGGGGAGAGCACTGGCACCGGAGATTCCAGGCAAAAGCCGTTGCCGGCAATCAAGCAGATGCGCACGCCCAGCGTTTCCCTGACCGGCAGGCTCGCCGCCGGGTGATGACTGTAGCTCGCCAGGCCCTGCTCATGCTCACGTGGCGAGGCCAGCCATACCTGCAGCCCATGCAGGCGCGAGCCCTTGGCAAAACCCTCCGCGGGCGTGCGCTCGACATGGGCGACGCCGCGCCCGGCCGTCATCCAGCTGACATCGCCAGGCAGTACCCGCTGATCCGAGCCCAGGCTGTCCTTGTGCAGGATTTCGCCCTCGAACAAGTAGGTCAGGGTCGACAGGCCAATATGCGGATGCTGGCGGATATCCATGCCGCTGCCAGGCGCATAATCGGTCTCCAGCATATGGTCGAAGAATACGAACGGGCCGACGCTGCGGCACTGCGCCGAAGGCAGTGGGCGCAGGATCGGCTGGCCCTCGACCGATTCGGCGCGCGGACGGATGATCAACGGGTTGCTCATGTTCGGCTCCAGGCGGCGCGGTAAGTGCCCACCAGCATAACGGGTTGAGGTCGATTGCTGAACCGCGGCGAGCGCGCGCGGGTCTACTCTGTTCGAATCAGGATAAGGATGCTGCCATGATCGCCAGAACACTGGCTGCCGTGCTGGTTTCGGGCCTGCTGTGCCAGCTGGCCCAGGCCCGCGAGTACCGCTACAGCGATGCCCACCTGCACTACGTCGACTTCTTCCAGGAAACCGAAGGCATGCCGGCCTTGCTCAAGGCGATGGACCAGGCAGGGATCGACCAGTCGATGATTTCCGGGGTTTCGGTGGCCAAGAAATGGCATGAAGACGAACCCAAGCGCCCACGCTATTACGCGGGTGACGACGCCGATGCATATTGGTACAGCGCCACTGATATCTATGTGGCGGCTGCTCTTGAAAAGTTAACGCCGCAGCAGCGCAAACGCTTTCATCCGTTTCTGACCGGCTTCAATCCGGTGGACAAGAATGCTGTCAGCCATATCGAGCGCATGCTTGAGCTGTATCCGGGGCTGTGGCAAGGCATTGGCGAGGTGTTCACCCGCCACGATGACCTTACTGCCCTGACCAGCGGTGACACGCCCAGGGCCAACAACGAGGCGATGACGCGCATCTATCACCTGGCGGCCGAGCGCGATCTACCCGTACTGATTCACTCCAACATCACCTCCAAGCGCGAGCGCAACCCGCTGTACCTGGCCGAGATCGAGGAGCCGCTGCGCAACCATCCGCACACCCGCTTCATCTGGGCGCATGCCGGCACCAGCATGGAGATTCATCGGCACCAGACGCAGATGGACTTTCTCTTGCCAGTGCTGACCCGAATGCTCAAGGATTACCCCAACTTGTACATTGATCTGTCGTGGAGCGTGCTTGAGCCGTACTTGCTTGATGAGCAGGGTAGGCCGCGCCAGGCTTGGTTGGCGTTGGTCGAGCGCTATCCTGATCGGTTCATGCTCGGCTCGGATGTGGTGGGGCGGTTTGGCAGCTTGGGCGAGCAGTTGCATGGCTTTGATCCGTTCCTGGATGCATTGCCCGAGCAGGTCGCGCAGAAGGTGGCGAGGGAGAATTTTCTGGCGGTGTTGCCCAAGGGGCATTGAGCTGGCTGTACCGGCCCTATCGCGGGGCAAGCCCGCTCCCACGTAATGCGCGTACATCCACGCAATGCGCCTAGATCCACGCCATGCGCGTACTTCCACGTGGGAGCGGGCTTGCCCCGCGATAGCGTCGGCACAGCCCAACAACGCCACAAACAAAAACGCCCCGAACCAGTCGGGGCGTTTTCGCTTGAGCGCTAAGGTCTTACTTGCCTTCCCAACGCTTCAGTACCAGGGTGGCATTGGTGCCACCGAAGCCGAAGCTGTTGCTCATGACCGTATCGATCTTGGCGTTCTCGATGGTTTCGCGCTGGATCGGCAGGTCAGCGACCTCTGGGTCCAGCTCATCGATGTTGGCGGAACCGGCGATGAAGTTGTTTTCCATCATCAGCAGGCAGTAGATCGCCTCGTGCACGCCAGCGGCGCCCAGCGAGTGACCGGACAGGCTCTTGGTCGAGCTGATCTTCGGCGCTTTGTCGCCGAACACTTCACGCACACCTTTCATTTCCGCGACGTCACCGACCGGAGTCGAGGTGCCGTGGGTGTTCAGGTAGTCGATCGGTGTGTCGACGGTGGACAGTGCCTGCTGCATGCAGCGGATGGCGCCTTCACCGCTCGGGGCGACCATGTCGTAACCATCGGAAGTTGCGCCGTAGCCGACGATTTCGGCGTAGATCTTGGCGCCACGGGCCAGGGCGTGTTCCAGCTCTTCGACCACCACCATGCCGCCGCCGCCGGCGATGACGAAACCGTCACGGTCAGCGTCGTAGGCGCGCGAGGCCAGCTCAGGGGTGTCGTTGCGTTTGGTGGACAGCGCGCCCATGGCGTCGAACAGGAACGATTGACTCCAGTGCTCTTCTTCACCGCCGCCGGCGAAGACGATGTCCTGCTTGCCCCACTGGATCTGCTCCAGTGCGGTGCCGATGCAGTGGGCGCTGGTAGCGCAAGCCGAGGAGATCGAGTAGTTGATGCCCTTGATCTTGAACGGCGTTGCCAGGCACGCCGATACAGTGCTGCCCATGGTCCGGGTGACACGGTATGGACCGACGCGCTTGACGCCCTTCTCGCGCAGGGTATCCAGCGCTTCCATCTGGTTCAGGGTCGATGCGCCGCCGGAGCCTGCTACCAGGCCGGTGCGTGGGTTGGAAACCTGCTCTTCGGTCAGGCCCGAGTCCTTGATCGCGTCCTGCATCGCCAGGTAGGCGTAGGCAGCCGCGTGGCCGACGAAGCGGAACACCTTGCGGTCGATCAGTTCTTCGAGGTTGAGGTCGATGGAACCGGAAACCTGGCTACGCAGCCCCATTTCCTTATATTCCGGGTTGTAGCGAATGCCCGGACGGCTCTTGCGCAGGTTTTCGGTGACGGTCTCTTTGTCATTGCCCAGGCACGATACGATGCCCAGACCAGTGATAACGACGCGGCGCATGCGAATAACCCTTAGAAATTGTCAGTGGAGGTGAACACGCCGACCCGCAGGCCTTCGGCGGTGTAGATCTCGCGGCCGTCGACGCTGACCGAGCCATCGGCGATGGCCATGTTCAGCTTGCCCTTCAGGACGCGCTTGATATGAATGTTGTAGGTGACTTTCTTGGCGGTAGGCAGCACCTGACCGAAGAATTTCACTTCGCCCGAACCCAGGGCGCGACCGCGGCCCGGCAGACCCTGCCAGCCGAGGAAGAAACCGACCAACTGCCACATGGCATCGAGGCCCAGGCAGCCCGGCATCACCGGATCACCTTCGAAGTGGCAGGCGAAGAACCACAGGTCTGGGGTGATATCCAGCTCGGCGACCAATTCACCTTTGCCGAACTTTCCGCCTTCCTCGCTGATATGCGTGATGCGATCGACCATCAACATGTTCGGGGCGGGCAGTTGCGCGTTACCTGGGCCGAACAGCTCACCGCGACTGCAGCGCAGCAGGTCTTCCCGAGTAAAGGCGTTTTGTTTGGTCATGCGAGCTCCTCAATAATCCCCATGCGGCAGGGGATGAATCTTCCCGGCCATCCCAGAGCACTATGAGCTCAAGGCGGCAGCCTACAGGTAGACTATTGCGTTGTGGTGAAAGTCACAGCGCACCTGGCAAATGAAGTACAGGTGTTCACTGAAACCAGTATTTTCAGGCCCAGCGGCGGTCCTGTCTAGTCTAAGACTGCCGCACTTTAGCATTTATCGCCAGTCGCGGCTGTCTGTCCGGGTAACCAACGCTGCAGGATCCGCTGCAGTTCCGTGCGTTTGAAGGGTTTGCTCAGGTAATCGTCCATGCCAGCCGCCAGGCAACGCTCGCGATCGCCCTGCAAGGCACTGGCGGTCAAGGCGATGATCGGTAGCCCGGCGCCTTGGCGTAGCTGACGAATGCGCCGGGTCGCTTCATAGCCGTCCATCAGCGGCAGGCGGCAATCCATCAGTACCGCAGCGAAGCGCTGCTGGTCGACCTGCTCTACCGCCTGCGCGCCGTCCATGGCCACGCTGACCTCAAAGCCGAGGCTGCGCAGCATCGCCTCGATCACGCTTTGGTTGACCGGGTTGTCCTCGACCAACAGGATCCGCCCGCCAGCCTCGCCCTGCTGGTCCTGCGCCGCGCGGCCTGGGAGCAGGGCGGCGGGCTTGCTGGCCAGGGCCAGAGGCATTTCCAGGGTAAAGGTCGAGCCCAAACCCTCGCGGCTCTCGGCGCGCAACTGGCCGCCCATGCGTTCGGCCAGGGTGCGCGCAATTGCCAGACCCAGGCCAGTACCGCCGTAGCGTCGGGAGATCGAACTGTCGGCCTGCTGGAAGGCGACGAACATCATTTCCAGGCGGTCGCTGTCGATACCGATGCCGGTGTCGCGTACCGCGCAGCTGAACCAGATCAACTGGCGGTCGAGCACCTGCCAGCGCGGCTCGACTTCGACCTGGCCGCGCTCGGTGAACTTCAAGGCGTTGCCGATAAGGTTCAGGAGAATCTGGCGGATGCGTGTCGGATCGCCGACAACTTCCAGGCGGTCCAGGCCTGTCGGCAGTTTCAACTGCAGGTCCAGTCCGCGCTGCTGGGCGCTGTGCTGGAACGACTGCACGCTGCTGCTGATCAGCTCGCCTAGGTTGAAATCGATATGCTCCAGCTCAAGGCTGGTGCGCTCGATCCGCGAGAAGTCGAGGATGTCATTGATCACCTTGAGCAGGTGGCCGGTCGATTCGCTGGCCACTGCCGTGTAGTCAGCCTGCTCGTGGGTCAGCTGGGTGGTTTCGAGCAGTTGCAGCATGCCCAATACACCGTTCATCGGCGTACGCAGTTCATGGCTCATCATGGCCAGGAAGTCCGACTTGGCGCGGTTGGCCTGTTCGGCCTCTTCGCGGGCCTGGATCAACTGCGCGATTGCCTGCTTCTGTTCTTGGCTGGCCTGCTCCAAGGCACTGGCCAGGTTGTTGATATGATGCGCCAGATGGCCCAGCTCGCTGTCGTCGACCACCGGCACCGGGGCATTGAACTCGCCCTGCTGGATCGCCTTGACCGCGTGGCCCATGTCGCTGATGGGCTTGGCCAGGCTCATGGCCAAGCGGCGCGCGAGGAGGAAGGTGAACAGCAGGGCGAACAGGGCCAGGATCCCGGCCTTGATGACGATTTCCTGCTGGCGCTGGCTGAAGGCGTCGTCCGACATGCCGACGATTACCCGGCCCAGGTAGTCATCGCCAATGCGCGGCATCGGCGTCTTGCCTTGCTGCAGAAAGTCGTTGTCCAGGCGGATCTGCTGGAGGCGGATCGGCGCCTGAAACACTTCCACGCGCTGCGCGCGGTTGGCGCTTTCATCGGCTTGCTCGACGTACACCAGGATATGGTTGCGGCTGTCCTGCACTTCCAGAAAACGCACGTGCGGAATGCTCAAGGTCGCGCGCATCAGGCTTTCCAGCACCTCGTTATTGCCGGAGATCACCCCGTACTCCGAGGCCGGCGCCAGCTGGTTGGCGATTAGCTGGCCGGTGTGGTTGAGCTCCTGGCGCAAGTCCTGGATACGCACGAAGGTAAAGAAGCTGATCAGCAACAGCGTGAGCAACAAGGCCGGGCCAAGGCTGATGATTTGCGTGCGGGTATGGATGTCCCAGCTCAGGCGCTTTCTCATGGGGTGGGTTCTCCTTCGGCCAGGGCCAGGGCGGCGGCCTTCGGATCAATCGGCTCCAGGCCCAGGGCGCGGGCGACCTGTTGGTTGCCACTGACGCCAAAGTGCGAGGGATACAGGCTACGCGGCCAGCGCGCCGGGGACTGGTCGAGCAGCCGGTCGAGCACCGCCAGCCAGTCGTCCTGGTCGCTGTAGGTGCTGGCCAGGGCGCCAGCGCGGACGAAGCCGACGTTGGGGCCGATCAGTGCCAGCTGGCGGCCATAGCTGCTGAGCAGGACGTTCTTGGCGGTCTTGGAGTTGTACAGGTCGGGGTCATCGATCCCCAGCAGCACGTCGCTATTGCCCAACAGGTGCTGCAGCGGGCGGCTGTCACGCAGGTCGGGCCAGTCCTGGGCGACTATCTCCAGGCCCAGGGGCTGGGCGGCCTGGCGCAGTTCGTCGAGCAGAAAGCGGCTTTGCTCACCGTACAGCACGCCAATTCGGCGGGCCTGGGGCAGCAGCAAGCGTGTCAGGCGCAGTTGCCGGGCCAGCGGCGGGTCACTCCAGAGCAGGCACAAATAGGCCGGACGCGACTTTCCCAGGCGCTGTTCAACTTGCACCCGGCTGACCCGCATGGCCAAAGCCGGCGGCCCGGCGGTTTCGCCCAGGCGCCATTCCAGCGCGGCGCTGTCGAGCAGGATCAGGCGAATATCGCTTTTCAGCTGGCTGGGGCGGGGCAGCTCGGCCACGCTTTGAAAGCGCACCTGGTCATGGCTGCGACGGCTTTGCATGGCCTCGACGAAGCTGCGGATGCCAGGCTGATCGTCACCCCCGACCAACAGGATTTCGCTGGCTGACAGCGTCCCCAGTGGCCATAGGCAGAGCAGCAGCAGGCGCAGCAGACGCAGCATCAGAATTCCAGCTCCGCGCTGACGCTCAGGCGGTGACGGCTGTCATAACGGTTCTGGGGCAGGGTGATCGGCTCGTCGTCCAGGCGCTGCTGCCAGAGTGCGGCAAGCTCCAGGGTGGTGCCCTGAATGCGCAGGCGCTTGGCCACGCGCAGGTCGATGCGCTCGAAGCGATAGTCGTTGAGGTTGGCATCGCCATAGTAGAACAGCGCGCTGGACCAACCCGCGCCCCAGTCACGCATCCAGCCAGCCG
The DNA here is from genome assembly GCF_025847435.2 of Pseudomonas sp. BT-42-2. Taxonomy (NCBI): domain Bacteria; kingdom Pseudomonadati; phylum Pseudomonadota; class Gammaproteobacteria; order Pseudomonadales; family Pseudomonadaceae; genus Pseudomonas; species Pseudomonas sp. BT-42-2. The sequence goes on along the minus strand of NZ_JAOYTM010000009.1, from coordinate 80,522 downwards.
AGCCGCTGTTGCGTGCGCTGTTCTGGCTGTCGTTGCGGTTGCTGGCCCAGGCGTCGACGTAGGCGTAGCTCAGTCGCAGGCGATCGCGCCGGCTCGGGCGCCAGTCGACCTGCGCTTCGGTGCCGCGAAAATTGGCCTTGTTGGCGTTGCTGGCAATGTACTGGTTGTTGCGCAGCGGTTCACTGATCATTCCGGTGATCTCGTCGTAGAACAGCTTCACATCCATGCTCAGGTCGATATCGCTGAAGTTACCGTTGTAACCCAACTCGCGCGAGCGCATCCGCTCCTGGTCCAGATCGCCCGGGCCGCGGGTCTTGACGAAGTACTCACCATTGCCCATCCAGGGTTGATAGGGCGTCAGGTTGTTGACCGTGTAGCTCCAGTTGACGTTGTTCTCGAACATGTCTGGCGAGCGCACCGCCTCAGAGTAGACGGCCCGCAAGCCATGCCGCGGGGTGATCAGGTAATTGACCGCGACCCGCGGCGTCAGCGAGCTGCCGGACAGGCGACTGTCTTCGAACATCGCCCCGCCTTGCAGGATCCAGTGTTCGTCCGCGCGCCACTCCAGTTGGCCGAACAGGCGCCAGGTCTGATCGTCCAGGGTGCCATTGAAGTAGGTCTGCGAGTCGGCTTTGTCATAGCGGAAGTTGGCACCACTGAGCAGGCGCAGGTTGTCGGTCAGGCTCAGGGTGTCCTGGATCTCCAGGTCATAGCGGGTTTCACGGGTGCTCTGGTCGACATCGCCACACACCACCTGGCTGCCACCCTGGCTGTCCCACTGCTGTTTCACCTGGTCACGCAACGCCTGCAAGGCGGGGTTGCTGTTGCCCGGGGGATTGGTGATGTTGCGTGCCACCTGCTCGGCATAGTTCGAGTCCAGCTGCCACAGACGAGTCAGTTCCTGGCTGAACGAGAGCGCCGCATCACAGGCCCGCCAGACCTGCTGGCGGTCGAAGTGCTGCGCCGAACCCTGCACGTACAGGCTGTGTTCGGGGTTGATATCGATGCTCCAGCGCAGCGAGCCCGCGTAGTCCTTGGCGTTGACATCAGCGCTGTCGCCGGCGCGGGTGACGAAGGGGAACACCGGTTTGTAGGTGTAAGGCCGTTGGTTGCTGCCCTCCTTGGCCGCCAACTGCCACTCCAGGGTCTGGTTGGGCGCGAGCATATGGCTGACATTGAGGTTGATCCGGTTCAGCCGGCGGCTGTCGCGGTAGTCACGGCCGTACTGGTCCTGATCGAAGCCGTCATCTTGCTGGCCAGACAGCGACAGGCGCAGGTCGCCACCGTCCCAGCCAAGCCCTTGGCTGGCATAGAAGTCATTGATGCCATCTTCACCGCGGGTCATTTTCAGACGCGTACCGTGGCTGTCGGCGGGGTTGCGGGTGAGGATGTTGACCACCGCCATCAGCGCGTTGGCGCCGTAGCTGACGGTGTTGGGGCCGCGAAACACCTCGATCCGCTCGATATCCTCGAGGGCTACCGGGATATCGCTCCAGTCCACCGTGGCCAGGCCTGCGCGGTACACCGAGCGGCCATCGATCAACACCTGCATGCGCCGGGCTTCGCTGACGTTACTGCCGTGGTAGTTGACCGTCGGCTGGTTGCCGGCGCCGTAGCCGATCATCATCCCTGGCACCAGGCGCAGGAGCTCGGGAATATCCCGGGCGCCGCTGGCGCGGATCAGGTCGCTGTCGAGCACGGTCATGCTGCCCGGCACTGCGGCAGGGGATTGTTTCAGGCGGGTGGCGGTCAGAACTTGCGGCAGGTCCTGGTTGTCGATGAACAGATCGTCGGCCACAGCAGGGCCGCCGAGCAGGGCAGTCAGCAATAGCAGGCGAGGAACCGGTGGCGGGCCAGGAAACACGGTACGGCCTTGTATCAGTGTTGAAACAGGCATGTTAACTGACCTTGCGGGTTTTTCCAGCGGCTCAGGTCAAGGCTGAGTACTGTGTTGGCTTGTTCACGCGTGCAGGCTGCCTGCGACTTCGCAGCTCGCACGCGTCTGCCACTGGTTCTGACGCACACGGGCCGTATAATGCAGCGGTTGCCACTTAACTTATGGCTTTAACGGATTGGATATGACTGAACAGCAACCTGTTGCGGTGCTGGGAGGCGGCAGCTTCGGCACCGCCGTGGCGAACCTGCTGGCGGAAAACGGCAACCCGGTACGCCAATGGATGCGCGATCCAGACCAGGCCCAGGCCATGCGCGTCAATCGCGAGAACCCGCGCTACCTCAAAGGCATTCGCCTGCAGGACGGCGTCGAGCCAGTCAACGACCTGCTGGCTACCCTGCAAGCCGCCGAGCTGATCTTCGTCGCCCTGCCATCCAGCGCGCTGCGCAGCGTGCTGGCGCCGCATGCCGAGCTGCTGCGGGGCAAATGCCTGGTCAGCCTGACCAAAGGCATCGAGGCGCAGAGCTTCAAGCTGATGAGCCAGATCCTCGAAGAGATTGCCCCGCAGGCGCGCATTGGCGTGCTGTCCGGGCCGAACCTGGCCCGCGAGATCGCCGAGCACGCGCTGACCGCCACCGTGGTCGCCAGTGAAGACGAAGCGCTGTGCCAGCGCGTACAAGAGGTGCTGCATGGCCGCACCTTCCGTGTCTACGCCAGCGCCGACCGCTTCGGCGTCGAGCTGGGCGGTGCGCTGAAGAACGTCTACGCGATCATCGCCGGCATGGCTGTGGCGCTGGGCATGGGCGAGAACACCAAGAGCATGCTGATTACCCGTGCCCTGGCCGAGATGACCCGCTTTGCCGTGAGCCTGGGCGCCAACCCGATGACCTTCCTTGGTCTGGCCGGGGTCGGCGACCTGATCGTCACCTGCTCTTCGCCCAAAAGCCGCAACTACCAGGTCGGCCATGCCTTGGGCCAAGGACTGTCGCTGGAACAGGCCGTCAGCCGCTTGGGCGAAGTGGCCGAAGGGGTCAACACCCTCAAGGTACTCAAGGTCAAGGCCCACGAGGCGCAGGTGTACATGCCGCTGGTGGCCGGCCTGCACGCGATCCTGTTCGAGGGGCGAACGCTCAACCAGGTCATTGAACACCTGATGCGCGCCGAACCGAAAACCGACGTCGACTTCATTTCCACCAGCGGTTTCAACTGAGCCGTCAGCGGCTCTGACCAGAGCAAGGAGCAATACATGAACGATACCCCCGAGCGCGCCCAGCGCGAGTCGATCATCCTGCGGGTGCTGTGGATGCTGGTGTTCCTGGTGGTCTGGCAGCTGGCCGAGCTGCTGCTCGGCGGCCTGGTCCTGGTCCAGCTGATCTACCGGCTGATCTATGGCGCGCCCAGCGCCAGCCTGATGAACTTTGGCGACAGCCTCAGCCAGTACCTGGCGCAGATCGGTCGCTTCGGCACTTTCCATACCGATAGCAAGCCATGGCCGTTCGCCGACTGGCCAACCCCGCGTACCCCGGAAGGCGAGGCGCCGCATGCCGTTGCCCCAGCGCCCCATCCGGTGCGTGACGAGGAGCCCAAGCTGTGAAGCTGTGGGTGCTGCGCCATGGTGAGGCCGAGCCGCGCGCCAATACCGATGCCGAGCGACGCCTCACCGCCCATGGCCGCGAGCAAGTGTTGCACAGCGCTGCGCGGCTGCTCGGCCAGCCGCTGCAGGCGATCATCGCCAGCCCCTATGTGCGCGCCCAGCAGACCGCAGCACTGGTGCATGACACCCTGGGCTTCGCCGAGCCGGTGCGCACCGTGCCCTGGTTGACTCCGGAAAGCGATGTGCAAAAAGTTATCGGTGAGATCGAGCGGTTGGGCCTGGAGCATGTCTTGTTGGTCAGCCACCAGCCTTTGGTTGGGGCGCTGGTCGGCATGCTCGAGCATGGCCATGGGCAACAAGCTGCGCCAATGAGCACCGCCAGCCTCGCTGAGCTGGAAGGCGATTGGCCGCTGGCGGGCCTGATGACCCTGCGCGCCCTTAGCCACCCAGGCTGATCCCTGGCAACTGGTAGTTTTGTCAGTTGCTTTGGCGTTGGGCGCGTTGCTAGCGTTGCCGGCACATCAAGCGAGCAGTGGGCCAGGGAGGATTGTATGAGCAGTCGGCGTCTGGAGTTGGTGCAGTCGGTAAAGCCGCAGGCGGCACTGGACAAACTCAATGAGCGGGGCGTCCCGGATTTTGCCGAGCACCGTTTGTTGCAAGACTGCGCAGATGCCAGCTTCAACCTGTTGCTGCGCAAGTTCGAGGGCCAATACGAACTCGAACAGCTGCGCCAGGCCAGTATGCGCATGGCGCACTTGCTGCAAACCAGCTGCCTGGCCTTGCGCAGGCTCAAGCTCAGTGAGCGCGATAAAGGCCTGGCGCGTGAGGCGCTGGAGTATCAGCTGGCGTATATGCACGCCTGTCTGCGCCGCTCGATGGCCAGTTTCGATTGACTTCGATGACCTGATCGCCCTTGGCGATGACCTATCCAAACGTTGCCGCCATCGCCGCGCTTGCCGACAATGGGCCATCATTCCCCCAGCAGAGCAGCCGGCCATGTCGCAGCAGATCTTCTTCGCCCATGCCAATGGCTTCCCCTCGGCCACCTACGGCAAGCTGTTCGCCGCACTGGCGCCGGACTACCAGGTCCAGCACCTGGAGCAGCATGCGCACGATCCGCGCTTTCCGGTCGATGACAACTGGCTGAACCTGGTCAATGAGCTGCTCCATCACCTGGCCCAGCAGGACGCGCCGGTCTGGGGCGTCGGCCACTCGCTGGGCGGCGTGCTGCACTTGCATGCGGCGCTGCGTTGCCCGCAGTACTACCGCGGCGTGGTAATGCTCGACTCCCCCGTGCTGACCCGCGCCGATCAATGGGTAATCCGCGCGGCCAAGCGCTTTGGCTTCATCGACCGCATCACCCCGGCAGGGCGCACCTTGGGCCGGCGCGAGTCATTCAGTGATCGCGACAGCGCCCGTGGCTACTTTGCCGGCAAGACCTTGTTCCGCCACTTCGACCCGGATTGCCTGGAAGCTTATCTGGAACACGGCCTGCAAGCTGCGCAAGACGGCCTGCGCCTGCGCTTCGATCCGGCCACCGAGATCAGCATCTACCGCAGCATTCCCCACCTCAGCCCAGCTCCGGCGCGCCAGCTACAGGTGCCGCTGGCGATGGTCCGCGGCGAGCGCAGTCGGGTGATCCGCCGCCACCATGCCTTGGCCGTGCGCGGCATGCCCCAGGGCGAATACCACAGCGTGCCGGGCGGGCACATGTTCCCGCTGGAGCGCCCCGACGACACCGCCAGCCTGATCAAGGGCCTGTTCGATCGCTGGAGCCAGGCATGAGCGCGCAGGTCGAGGAAATCCGCCTGAACCTGGGCCATATCGAACTGGCCGCGCACCTGTTCGGTCCCGCCGACGGCATCCCGGTGATCGCCCTGCATGGCTGGCTGGACAATGCCAATAGCTTCGCCCGCCTGGCACCTCGTCTCAAAGGGCTGCGCATCGTCGCGCTGGACTTGGCCGGGCATGGCTATTCGGAGCATCGCCCGGCCGGCGCCAGCTATGCGCTGGCCGATTACGCCCACGACGTAGTGCGGGTTGCCCAGCAGCTCGGCTGGGAGCGCTTCGGCCTGCTTGGGCACTCATTGGGGGCGATCATTTCCGTGCAACTGGCCGGCGCCTTGCCTGATCGGGTCAGCCATTTGCTGATGATCGACGGCGTCATTCCGCCGACCGGCGTCGAGCAAGACGCTGCCGAACGGCTAGGCATGGCGCTGCAGGCCCAGTTGCGCCTGGATGGCAAGCGCAAGTCGGTGTACGCCAACCTGGAAGAGGGCGTCGAGGCGCGCATGAAAGGCATGGTCGCAGTCAGTCGCGAAGCCGCCGAACTGCTGGCCCAGCGCGGCCTGATGCCGGTGCCCGGCGGCTACAGCTGGCGCAGCGACAGCCGCCTGACCCTGCCGTCACCCGTGCGGCTGAGCGAAACCCAGGCCATGGCCTTCGTCAAACGCATACAGTGCGAGGCCTGCCTGGTGGTGGCCGCCGATGGCATGCTCGCCCGGCACACGGCGCTGCTGGAGCAGCTACCCTTTGAACAGGTTTCACTGCCAGGCGGCCATCACCTGCACCTGAATGACGAGCACGGCGCGACCCTTGTCGCAGACTGTATCAATCGCTTTTTCGGGTTTCCTTGACTTGCACCGGACAAGTGTCGAGGCTTGGCGGGTTGAACAGGGAGACAACCATGTACATGCCAGACATCCATCCATCGATCACCGGCGCTGCGTGCGGCATGGGTGGCCGATGAGCATTCGAATCGTCATCGCCGCCTGCCTGGGCCTGGCCAGCCCGATAGTGTGGGCCGGCACGCTGCCGGTACCGTTGGACGGCAAAGTGGTCGATGAGCGCCCTGCGGTCGAGCAGGAGCGCGTCTATCCGATGGGCGCATTGCGCAAGATCAGTGGCCGCCTGCGCGTTGAAGGCAAGGTCGAGAGCCGTGGCCAGGTCAATTCCGTCACTTACCTGTTGCCCACCGAGCGTACCGCGCGCGAAGCTTTCACCAGCGCCCGCGAAGCGCTGCAGCGTGACGGCGGCTACCCGTTGTTCTGGTGTGAAAAGCGTGACTGCGGTGAAGCCAGCCTGTGGGCCAATGAAGTGTTCAAGAACGCTCGGCTCAATGGCGGCGACGACCAGCAGGCGTTCATCCTCCTGCGGCGCTCGGCAGAAGAGGCCAACACCCTGGTAGCGCTGTACAGCGTCACCGCTGGCAACAAGCGCGCCTACCTGCATGTGGAAGAGTTCGTTGCCGAGCAACCGCTGGGCGAACTGCTGCCCACCTCGGCTACGGTGATGCGCGAGCTGCGCGACACCGGCAAGCTCGACTACCCTGATCTTGCTGAGCCCAAGGATGCCTGGGTGACCCTGCTGAGCCGCAGCCTCAACCTCGACAGCACCCTGCGCGTGAGCTTGAGCGGCGAGCAAGCCGAAGCCTGGCGCGAACAACTGGCCAAGGCCGGTGTGCGTAGCGCGCGCCTGGAAGTGGGCACGGCACCGACAGAAGGCTTGCACCTGGAATTGATCCGCTGAAAGTGAGTCACCATGGCCAACAATGATCGCCTGCTGGTCCAGATCCTCCTGCTGGCGCTGCTCGGTGCCGGCTTGTGGGTGATGGCGCCGTTTATTTCCGCGCTGCTGTGGGGCGCTATCCTGGCGTTCGCCAGCTGGCCATTGATGCGCCTGCTCACGCGCCTGCTCGGCGGGCGCGAGACCCTCGCCGCCAGCGTGCTGACCACGATGTGGATCTTGCTGGTGGCGCTGCCGCTGGTGTGGCTGGGGTTCAACCTGGCCGACCATATCCGTGATGCCACGGCCTTCGTGCGCGATGTCCAGGTCGATGGCTTGCCCGACGCACCGAGTTGGCTGGGGGGTATTCCCTTTGTCGGTGAACGGCTGGTGGCGATGTGGGACTCTGTCGACCAGCAAGGCGCTGCGCTGATTGCATCGATCAAACCGTATCTGGGCCAGGTGGGCAACTGGCTACTGGCGCGCAGTGCACAGATCGGCAGCGGCGTGCTCGAGCTGACCTTGAGCCTGGTGTTCGTGTTCTTCTTCTACCGTGACGGGCCACGCCTGGCGGCGTTCGTCTTGCGCTTGTTGCAGCGGTTGATTGGCGAGCGTGCCGAGTACTACATCGACCTGGTGGCCGGCACCGTGCAGCGGGTGGTCAACGGCGTGATTGGTACCGCGGCTGCGCAAGGGCTGCTGGCGATGATCGGATTCCTGATCGCTGGGGTTCCTGGCGCTATCGTGCTTGGCCTGGTCACCTTCATGCTCAGCCTGATCCCCATGGGGCCACCGTTGGCCTGGATCCCCGCGACGGCCTGGCTGGTGTGGCAGGGGGAGTATGGGATGGCGGTGTTCCTCGGTATCTGGGGTACCTTCGTCATCAGCGGTGTGGACAACGTGCTCAAGCCCTACCTGATCAGCCGCGGCGGCAACCTGCCGTTGGTGATCGTGCTGCTTGGGGTATTTGGCGGGTTGATCGCGTTCGGCTTCATTGGCCTGTTCATCGGGCCGACCTTGCTCGCAGTAGCCTACAGCCTGCTGCTGGACTGGAGCCGTAGCGCCGGGCAGCACACCCCGCAGCGCTAATCCGGCCTGCACAATCCCTGTAGGAGCGTAATGCTGTTCACTTAAGATTTTGGGGCCGCGTTGCGGCCCTTCGCGGGCAAGCCCGCTCCCACAGGTACGGCGCTGACCGTCCGAGCGGCGCTATACCTGTGGGAGCGGGCTGCCCGCGAAGGGCCGCAACGCGGCCCCAAAGCAGGCGACAAGGGCCTTAAGTGAACAGCATTACTGGGGCGGGACAAGCCTGCAGGCTCAGCTGCTGCTAACAGCCAACTGCTGGTCTTTACGCATTCTTTATGGCTTGAGCCACCCCCCGATCTCGCCCCTTTACGCCCCTCCCTCGGACAATTTCCCCAAAGCGGCCAACGCCGCAATTCGGGGAGATCGCTCATGAATATGCTCGACGGGGTGTCACTGCTGTTGGCAGTGGCGTTGGCGGTTTACCTGCTGGTGGCGCTGTTGCGCGCCGATCGCAGCTAGGGAGCGGCCATGCACAGTTATGATTTCGCGTTGTTGCTGGCGTTCTTCGCCATTGTGCTGCTGCCAGCACCGTGGCTTGGAAGGTTCTACTACAAAGTCATGGAAGGCCAGCGTACCTGGCTGTCACCCGTTCTCGCGCCAGTGGAGCAGGGCTGCTATCGCCTGGCGGGGGTGCGCCCCGAGCAGGAGCAGAACTGGAAGCAGTACACCTTGGCGCTGCTGGCATTCAACCTGGCCGGCTTCCTCCTGCTGTTCGCGGTGCTGCTGTTGCAGGGTTACCTGCCCCTGAACCCGCAGCACTTGCCGGGCCAAGAGTGGTCGCTGGCGTTCAACACGGCGGTGAGCTTCGTCACCAACACCAACTGGCAGGCCTACAGCGGTGAAGCCTCGGTCAGCTACCTGAGCCAGATGCTGGGCCTGACCGTGCAGAACTTCGTCAGTGCCGCCACCGGTCTTGCCGTGCTGGTCGCCCTGTGCCGTGGCATCGCCCGGCGCTCGGCCACCACCCTCGGTAACTTCTGGGTCGACATGACCCGCGCTACCCTCTACGGCCTGCTGCCGCTGTGCATCGTGCTGGCGCTGCTGCTGGTCTGGCAGGGCGTACCGCAGACGTTCGCCGACTATGCCCACGCGCTGACCCTGCAAGGCAGCGAGCAGACCATTCCACTGGGCCCTGCCGCCAGCCAGATCGCCATCAAGCAGCTGGGCACCAACGGCGGCGGCTTCTTCGGCGTCAACTCGGCGCACCCGTTCGAGAACCCAACGGCCTGGAGCAACCTGTTCGAGGTGGCCTCGATCATCCTTATCCCGGTCGCACTGGTGTTCACCTTCGGCCACTACGTCAAGGACCTGCGCCAGAGCCGGGCGATTCTTGCCTGCATGCTGGCGCTGTTCCTGATCGGTGGCAGCACCGCGCTGTGGTCCGAATATCAGCCCAACCCCGCGCTTGAGAACCCTCAGGTGCAGCAATCGGCGCCGATGGAGGGCAAGGAGAGCCGCTTCGGTACCACCGGTTCGGTGCTATGGACGGTCACCACCACCGCCGCTTCCAACGGCTCGGTCAACGCCATGCACGACAGCCTCAACCCGCTGACCGGCATGGTCGCGATGGTCAACATGATGGTCGGCGAGGTGATCTTCGGCGGCGTCGGCGCTGGGCTGTACGGCATGCTGCTGTTCGTCTTGATCGCGGTGTTCCTGGCCGGGCTGATGATCGGCCGTACTCCGGAATACCTGGGCAAGAAGCTCCAGGCCCGCGAAGTGCAGTTGCTGGTGGCGACGTTGTTGGTGATGCCCGTCGGCGTGCTGGTGCTCGGCGCCATCGCCGCCAGCCTGCCAGGCCCGGCCGCTGCCGTAAGCAACCCCGGCGCGCACGGCTTTAGCCAGCTGCTCTATGCCTACACCTCCGGCACCGCCAACAACGGCTCGGCCTTCGCCGGCTTCGGCGCCAACACGGTCTACCACAACGTGATGATCGCCCTGGCCATGCTCATCGGCCGCTTCGGCTACATCCTGCCGGTGCTGGCCCTGGCGGGAAGCTTGGCGGCGAAGAAAAGCACGCCGCTGGGGCACAACAGCTTCCCCACCCACGGCCCACTGTTCACCAGCCTGCTGCTGGTCACCATCCTGCTGGTCGGCGGCCTGACCTTCTTGCCAACGCTGGCGCTGGGCCCCATTGCCGAACACCTGAGCCTGGGTTTCTGAGGAATCAACCATGAACATGCCCATTGCTGAAGTCAAAGCGCCGCGCGTCAGCGCCGACCAGACCCGCCTCGCCGCGTTGTGGCGGCCGGCCCTGATCCAGGCGTTGGTCAAGCTCGACCCACGCCAGCTCAAACGCTCGCCTGTGATGCTGGTGGTCGAACTGACCGCCATCCTCACCACCCTGCTGTGCTTCGCGCCGGACAGCGGCGTGAGTACCGCGGTGGCGGTACAGATCGCCCTGTGGCTGTGGTTCACCGTGCTGTTCGCCAACTTCGCCGAAGCCCTCGCCGAAGGCCGTGGCAAGGCCCGAGCCGACAGCCTCAAGGCCGGCAGCCAAGGGTTGCAAGCCACCCGTCGCAACGCCGCTGGCCAGTTCGAGCAGGTTGCCGCCAGCGAGCTACGCAAGGGCGACGTGGTCAAGGTGATTGCCGGTGAGTTGATCCCCGGTGACGGCGAAGTGATAGAAGGCATCGCTGCGGTCAATGAAGCGGCCATTACCGGTGAGTCAGCGCCGGTGATCCGCGAGTCCGGCGGCGACCGCTCGGCCGTCACCGGCAACACCCGGCTGGTGTCCGACTGGCTGCTGATCCGCATCAGCAGCAACCCCGGCGAGTCGACCCTGGACCGCATGATCGCCCTGGTCGAAGGCGCCAAACGGCAGAAAACCCCCAACGAAATTGCCCTGGACATCCTGCTGATTGGCCTGACCCTGATCTTCTTGATCGTGGTGGTGACCTTGCAGCCGTTCACCCATTTCGTAGGGGGCAGCCTGCCGCTGATCTTCCTTGCCGCACTGTTGGTCACGCTCATCCCCACCACTATCGGTGGCTTGCTGTCGGCGATCGGTATCGCCGGCATGGATCGTCTGGTGAGGTTGAATGTGATCGCTCGCTCCGGTCGCGCCGTCGAGGCCGCGGGTGATGTGCACACGCTGATGCTCGACAAGACCGGCACCATCACCTTCGGCAACCGTCGTTGCAGCGCACTGCACGCGGCACCCGGCATTACCGCCAAAGAGCTGGGGGAGGGCGCCTTGCTCGCATCGCTGGCCGACGATACCGCCGAAGGCAAGTCGATTGTCGAGTACCTGCGCCAACTGCACGACTTCATCGAGCCCTCGCCTGAGCAATTGACCCCGATCGCCTTTAGCGCCGAGACCCGTCTCTCCGGCGTCGACCTGCAACAACACCGCTACCGCAAGGGCGCCGTCGATGCCGTGTTGGCCTTCGTCGGCATGCAACGCCTGGAGATGCCCGTGCCGCTGGCCAAGGAGGTCGAGCGCATCGCCCAGAGCGGCGGTACGCCCTTGCTGGTTTGCGTCGACAAACGCCTGCTCGGCGTGATCCACCTCAAGGACGTGGTCAAGCCCGGCATTCGCGAACGCTTCGCCCAATTGCGCAAGCTGGGCATCCGCACCGTGATGGTCACCGGCGACAACCCGCTGACCGCCGCCGCCATTGCTGCCGAGGCTGGGGTCGATGACGTGCTCGCCGAAGCCACTCCAGAGAAGAAGCTCGCCCGCATCCGCCAGGAGCAGAACGACGGCCGCCTGGTCGCCATGTGTGGTGACGGTGCCAACGATGCCCCGGCCCTGGCCCAGGCAGACGTCGGCATGGCCATGAACGACGGCACCCAGGCGGCCCGCGAGGCGGCCAACATGGTTGACCTGGACAGCGACCCGACCAAGCTGCTCGACGTGGTCCAGGTGGGTAAAGAACTGCTGGTCACCCGTGGCGCGCTGACCACCTTCTCGATCGCCAACGACGTGGCCAAGTACTTCGCCATTCTTCCGGCGCTGTTCGCCGCGATCTACCCGCAACTGGGCGTGCTCAACCTGATGCATCTGGCCAGCCCGCAGAGTGCGATCCTTTCGGCGATCGTGTTCAACGCGCTGATCATCATCGTGCTGATCCCGCTGGCCCTGCGCGGCGTGCGCGTGCAAGCCGCCAGTGCCGCCCACCTGCTGCGGCGCAACCTGCTGATCTACGGCGTGGGCGGGCTCATCGTGCCGTTTGCCGGAATCAAGCTGATCGACCTGCTGCTCAACGCATTGCACCTGGTGTGAAGGAAACCAACATGACTGCTTATGTACGCCCGGCCTTGAGCCTGGCCCTGCTGATGACCCTGGTGACCGGTGCGTTGTATCCCCTGGCGGTGACCGGCCTTGCCCAGCTCGCTTTTCCCGTACAGGCCAATGGCAGCCTGGTGCGCGACGCCCAAGGGCAGGTGCGCGGGTCGGCCCTGATCGCCCAGCAGGCCACGGGCGATGGCTGGTTCCACCCACGGCCCTCGGCGGCAGCGTATGCCACTGTGGCCAGTGGTGCGAGTAACTTAGGCCCGAGTAATCCGGCGCTGGCGCAGCGGATAACGGCCGATGCCAGTGCGCTTCACCGCGCAGATCTTGGCCCTGTGCCGCTGGCCCTGCTGACCACCTCCGGCAGCGGTCTGGACCCGCACCTGCCGCCAGCGGCGGTGGCCTATCAGATCCCGCGGGTGGCAGCGGCGCGGCAAGTACCGGTAGAGCGCTTGCAAGCCCTGCTCGAAGAGGCCACCCTCCACCCACTGATCGGCCCGCCAGTGGTCAACGTCCTGGCCTTGAATCAGGCCTTGGAAAAATGGCCACATTGATTGTGGGGCCGCAACGCGGCCCAAGCCCGACTGACCGCCGCAAAAGTGAAGGATGCAACATGAGTGATTCCGCCCGCGCCGACGCGCTGTTGGCGGGCTTGCCCCGCGAAGGCCGCGGCAGGCTCAAGGTATTTCTCGGCGCCGCCCCCGGCGTAGGCAAGACCTACGCCATGCTCCAGGCCGCCCACGCCCAGCAACGCCAAGGCGTGCAAGTGGTCGCCGGGGTGGTCGAAACCCACGGCCGCGGCGAAACCGAAGCGCTGCTCGCCGGCCTGCTCCAGCAACCCTTGCTACGCAGCGACTACCGCGGGGTAACCCTGGAAGAGATGGACCTCGACGGCCTGCTCAAGGCCGCACCGCCACTGGTCCTGGTCGATGAACTGGCTCACACCAACGCCCCCAACAGCCGCCACGCCAAACGCTGGCAAGACGTCCAGGAACTGCTGGCAGCCGGCATCGACGTCTACACCACGGTCAACGTCCAGCACCTGGAAAGCCTCAACGACAAAGTCCGCGACATCACCGGCGTGCAAGTGCGCGAAACTTTGCCGGATTGGGTCCTGCAAGAAGCTTTCGAACTGGTCCTGATCGACCTGCCGCCGCGTGAGCTGCTCGAGCGCCTGCGCGAAGGCAAGGTCTACGTACCCGAGCAGGCCCGCGCCGCCATCGACGCGTTCTTCTCGCAAACCAACCTCAGCGCCCTGCGCGAGCTGGCCATGCAAACCGCTGCCGCACAGGTCGATGCCGACCTCGCTCACGGCTACCGCCAACGCGGCCAGGAAGCCCCCGCCTTGCGCGGCCGGCTATTGGTCGGTGTCGACGGCGACGAGCAGGCCGAGCGCCTGGTGCGCCACGCCAGCCGCGTCGCCCAGCGCCGCCACCTGCCGTGGAGCCTGGTCCATGTCGATAACGGCAAGCTGCGCGACGAGAGTGCCCGGCAACGCTTGCAAGCGGCCCAGCAATTGGCCGAACGGCTGGGCGGCGAGGTGGTGTTGCTGCGCGCTGGCGAAGTCGCGCGCACGTTGATCCAACACGCCAGCGAACGCCGCGCCAGCCTGGTGCTGGTCGGCCAATCGCGTGACCGCTGGCGCCGACGTCTGTTCGGCGCGGGTGTAGCGACGCGCCTGCTGCGCGAAAGCCATGGCCTGGAGATCAACGTGCTCGACCGCGATGTGCAGCCGGTAGCGGCGCGGGCGGTGGTCAAGCGTGTCTGGGTCTGGCGCCATTACCTGCTGGCGCTGCTCGCCACCGCGCTGGCAGCGGGTCTGGCCTGGGCGGTGTCCAGGGTGTTGGCGCTGCCGAATATCTCGCTGGTGTTCCTCGCCGCTGTCTTGCTGGTTGCGGTGCGCAGTAGCCTCGGCCCGGCACTGGCCTGCGCCGCGCTGTCGTTCCTGACCTACGATTTTCTGTTCATCCCGCCCAACTTCTCCTTCAGCATCCAGCGCGAAGAAGACGTGCTGACCTTGGTGTTCTTCCTGCTCATGGCCGCACTGACCGGCAACCTCGCCGCACGCCAGCGTCGCCAGCTGCAAGCCCTGCGCGAGACCCAGGCGCAGACCAATCAGCTGCTCGACCTGTCGCGCCGCCTGACCGTGGCCACCGATCGTCAGGCCGTGCTCAACGCCGCCAACCAGCACCTCGACGGCTGGCATGACGTGCAGGTGTGCCTGATGGAGCGTGGTAGCGAAGGCCTGCTGCAGGTCGCCAGTGGCCAGCCGCCGGCGCTGACCGATAACGAACGCGCCGCGGCCGACTGGGCCTGGCAACATGGCCAGGCCGCCGGCCACGGCAGCGATACCTTGCCCCATGGCCGCTGGTGGTGGTGGCCGCTGGCGGTCGAAGACCAGCCGCTGGCCTTGCTAGGCGTGCGCCCGCGCACAAACGACAGCCTGAGCGCCCAGCGCCGCCGTCTGCTGATGGCCCTGGCCCAACCGCTGGCCCAGGCCCTGGCCCGCGCGCGCCTGGGCGAGCAACTGGAAGCGGCGCGCCTGCACGGCGAAACCGAACAACTGCGCAGCGCCTTGCTCGCCTCGGTCTCGCACGACCTGCGCACCCCACTGACCGCCATGCGCGGCAGCATCGACAGCCTGCTGGCGCTGGGCGATGCGATCCCTCCCGAGGACCGCCGCGAGTTGCTCGAAGGCACCCGCAACGAAGCTGAGCGTCTCGATCGCTACATCCAGAACCTGCTCGACATGACTCGCCTCGGCCATGGCGGTCTCAAGCTGGCCCGCGACTGGGTCGCCCCGGCTGACATCGTCGGCAGCGCCCTCAACCGCCTGCGTGTGGTGCTGGCGCCACTGCGGGTGAGCACCGACGTGCCCACTGAGTTGCCGCTGCTGTTCGTGCACGCTGCGTTGATCGAGCAGGCATTGGTCAACGTCCTGGAAAACGCCGCGCGCTTCTCGCCCAACAACGGCCGCCTCGAACTGCACGTACAGGTGCGCGACGAGCAACTGTGCTTTGCCGTTAGCGACCAAGGCCCAGGCATCCCGGTGGCCGAGCGCGAGAAGATCTTCGACATGTTCTACACCGCTGCCCGTGGCGACCGCGGTGGCCAAGGCACCGGCCTGGGCCTGGCGATCTGCCAAGGCATGATCGGCGCCCACGGCGGCAGCATCCTGGTCAGCGAAGGCATCGATGGCCAGGGCACCTGCATCACTCTATGCTTGCCGCTGCCCACCCAACCTGAAACCGAAAGCCAAGACTCATGAGCCAAGCCGCCACCCTGTTGGTCATCGACGATGAGCCACAGATTCGCAAGTTCCTGCGCATCAGCCTGGTGTCCCAGGGCTACAAAGTGATCGAAGCCGCCACCGGCGCCGAAGGCCTGGCTCAAGCCGCGCTGGCCAAACCGGACCTGGTGGTGCTCGACCTCGGCCTGCCTGATATGGACGGCCAGCAAGTGCTGCGCGAGCTGCGCGAATGGAGCACGGTGCCGGTGATGGTGCTGTCGGTGCGCGCCAGCGAAGTGCAGAAAGTCGATGCGCTGGATGGCGGCGCCAACGACTACGTGACCAAGCCGTTTGGCATCCAGGAGTTTCTCGCGCGCATTCGCGCCTTGTTACGCCAAGCCCCGCAAGCCGAAGTAGGGCAGGCGACGGCCAGCTTCGGCCCGCTGCTGGTCGATTTTGCTTTTCGCAAAGTGACCCTCGATGGCGTCGAAGTGGCGTTGACTCGCAAAGAGTACGCGCTGCTGGCCCAGCTGGCCGGGCACCCCGGTCGCGTGATTACCCAGCAACAACTGCTCAAGGACATCTGGGGCCCGACCCACGTCGACGACAGCCATTACCTGCGCATCGTCGTCGCTCATGTGCGGCAAAAGCTTGGCGATGACCCAACCGCGCCGCGCTTCATCATTACCGAGCCTGGGGTTGGGTATCGATTGGTCGCGCCTTAAGCTGCAACCTGTCTCCCTCAGCCTCAGTGGCAGCGGTTTACCCGCGAAGAAGCGGGCATGGCCACCATCCCCTTACGGCGAGGGCTACGCCCTCGTTCGCGGGTAAACCCGCTCCCACAGGGTCCCTGCTCAGGCAATGAGCTTGCATCTCTGCAGTGAAGATCAGTCCGCTGCATAGTGCCGACGGGTCATGAACAGCACTACGCCAATTGGCACCGCAAAAGACGCCATCAAGCCCAGGTCAAAGCCCAGCAGCTGGGTTTGGCTCAATGCAATGCAGCCGACCGCGCCAAGTATCACCAGCGCCACCCCGAGCCACTTGCGCAGCGGGTACGGCTTCACCCACCAATGCAGTACAAAGGCCAGTACTACGACGATAACTGTCTGGGTAACTTCGGACATGAGCAACTCCCGTCAGGCCCTGATGAGCAGGGATTCAGTCGTGCGTTGAGGGCCAATGCCGCCATTGACCTGCGCCTCGATGCTGACGATAACGTCGCCAGCATGATGGGTGCTTAGCGCGCCGTTGACGTACGAGCTCACGCCCGTCTTTGCCGCCAACCCCGCGACGAAACCGGCAGCGGGGCCAGCCAAGCTACCGGCGGCTCCGGCAGCGCCACCAGCGGCCGAGCCGGCTGCATTGGCGATGCTGGTGCGACGGGTGTTGAGGGCATCGGCCTGTTGCCGGGTCAGCGGTTTGGAGATACCGACCATCATCAGGCATGGCCGGTTGTTGGCCTGCATCTTGTCGTAAATCTCTACGACCTTGCTGTTGACCTGATAATGGGCGCTTTTCGCCTCGCCAAAATGCAGTTCGCGCAGATTGCCGCGCTCATTGTCGGTGAGGGTGATTTGCGAGACGGTGAAGATGATCCCGTGCTGGGCCATGTACTGGAAAGTCCTTTCGAACTTCATTGCGCGCATCCTTTCGAGCAGAAGGGCGGCGATTCTCTACAAGACAGGCTGCAGATGCAACCCATGTACACATCTGTCCTACACGCAAACCCTGTAGGAGCGGGCTTGCCCGCGAATAGGCCAGACCAGCCAACAACGCGCTAAAGTTTCAATGCACAGCCCGCGCCTCAGCCGGCATCTGCACCTGAATCAGCGCCGACTCAAGCGACACCCGCAGCATCTTAAGCTCTTGCATCGAGGCCATTATCAGAGCCGAGACGGGGGACTTGGGTAGTGGATATATCGATTATGCAAAATACCAAGGCTTGAGCCCTTATACCGTTGAGCGTACGGACATCTTGCCAGGCAATCACGGCTTAGCCTTGGAAGCAGGCTTGGCGTCGGTGCTCCGGCGTTTGGAGGGCGCTCGCGGCTTTTTCTCCGGGCGCTGCCCAGGGTGTGCCGTCCAAAGGTGAGCGTTTTCTCGGAGGCGCTGCTGAATGTGGGGTGGATAGTCGGCAAGTGTCGTCAACGGTGGAACGGGTTTGCCTGGCATGCCGGCCTGGCGAATGATCTTGGGCCAGCGCGGTTTCCAACACAGCAGCAGGCTGAGCCAGTGGCCGGCGCCGATGATCAAGAAGGCCGGGGAGATCAGGACCAGGCCGACCTTGATGAGCTTCGAGGCGTTGCGGAAATAGTGCGTGACCCCTTCGAACTGCGGAGTGAACGCTTGCCATGGCCAGGGGAAGTGCGAGGTGATGCGCGGGCGCGGTAGTCCTTCGGGGCCTTCGTCCATGAAACGGCGGATGAACTCCCACTCGTCGCGGATTTCTCCTTGATGGTTTGCTGATTTGCCGACCCAGGCCAGTTCGGGGTGCAGAGTGCCTGTGACCCGGGCTGACCAGTGGAGCGCCAGCGGCACGCCCACGCCGTCAGCAATGGCGTACTTGTTGGCGGACCCGCTTGAAGCGACTCCGTCCCACGGCAGAACCACGATACCGCCACAGTGAGGCGGTCGATGAAGATAGACCTGTTGGGTAGTACGGTTGAAGCGAATCAACAGGTGGCGCGAGGTGAACATTTCCAGTCGGGTGAAGCGCAGTCCGTATTTTAAATAGAACCAGGTTGTAGGTAATGCTAATAGGGTAAACCATGCACTTATGAATAGATATACGCTTGCGATGGTGCCTTTGCTATGAAAGTGCTCGATGGTCAATATTGCACCGCTAATTATGCCGGCAAAGCAATTGGTAATGATATAAATTACTGTAGCTGATAAAATACTAATCAATCCGCGTTTTTCCTCAAACATACCGCTGCGTATTTCTAGGGTACGGTTGTCGAAGGCGTAAACGGGGCCTCGGCTTTTTGGCGTTTCACTTACGCTTAACTTTGCTGCAGCTTCTTCTTCTGCTTGTTCATTTTCATAAGGTGTGATTTTTTTGCGGAGCCTACGAGTGCGTGCATCTTCATTCTTTTCCGCATCTGGCTCGAGGGCGGCTTCCCATGATCCCCATTCGAAAAAGTACATTACAAAACCTCGGTGACGGATTTTAAGAAGTCCGCCATTTCGTCTGCATCAGAGTTATAGCGCTTCGCTGTTGGATTTAGACTAAAGCAACATTTTTCGCACCACTGCTCCAAGGCGTCATCATCCATTATCAGTAAGTAAGTGGTTGCGCCCAGTGCTATTGATCCGCCAATCCAGCCGAGGCGGCTAAGCAGCAACATGACTGCTCGGTTTGCGGCAAGTCGATTAGATAGTGAAGAAAGTCGAATAAATATAGAGCCAGGGTTATTATTGCCACGTAGGGCTAACCATTCGAAATACATGCCCGCTTGCGAAAAAGCGACTCCTCCTTGGCCTATCACGAGTGCACCTGTTGCCATTGCTCTTGCGGAGTAAGCTACCCCCAGACTGGTTGCGTGATTTCCTGCTCGCTCTGCTTGGTCAATTTTTGTTTTCGCATCAGCAAAGTCCCAATAAATGCTAACAATCCCTCCCGCAGCCGCCATCCCCGCTCCCCACAAGCGAAAGCGCCCCAGGCTGACTTGCGCCCCCCGCGCCGCTGCCGAGCCCTGACCTACAGTGGCCAGCGCCTGTTCGGTCCCCACCGCGAGTAACTCCATCCCCGCCGCCGCACTGGTCAACCCCGCAGCTGCCACTTCACTCCAGAACCGCCGGTCCTTGTTGTCCCGCTGCCCCTGCAGCAACAGCAGGCTCGCCTCAAGCAGCAACAACCCACTGGCGACCCGCAATCGGTAGAACGCATTGCTCTGCGCGTCCCGCACAGTGTCGACATAGGCTTGCTCCAGGCGGCGCACGATGGGGGCGGCGACGCGTCCGGGGGAGGGGGTGCGGCCATCCTGGGCGTGTTCGGCCAGGCGCAAGTTCAACGCCTGTTCACCCAGCGAGGCCACCAGGTAGGCAGTCAAGCGTCGATGCAGCCGGTGGTCGCTGCTGTTGGGCATGCCTGCCTGCAGGCTTTCTCGCCCCAGCTGGCCCAGCCAGGCCAGGGCGCCAGCGGTGTTGATCTGGCTGTGCTCGGCAAGCTGATCGAGGTGGCCATCGACGCGGCTGAACTGCGCAGCCAGTTCCTTGGCCTGCTTGAGCGTGGTGTCGAGCATCTGCCACGGGTCGGCGGGCGCCTGCAGGTTGGCGAGCTTCAGCCGGGTTTGTTCCAGCACCTGGGCGATGTCGCGCTGGTTGAACACGAACGAGCGCAGCGCCAGGTTGGCTGGGGTCATTTCTTCGGCTTGCCACCACTGGGCCAACAGGCGTGCGCCGGCTGGCACCGCTTCCATGCCGATGACACACAAGCCGCTCTGGTGAGCGAAGCACAGCCCACTGTTGAGGTCGTTGTCGTCGTAGTAGGCCAATGCCTCCAGCAAGGTGGGGCTGAGCAGCCAGGCCAGATGGTCGTCGGCGCGTGCCTCGGCCAGTCGTTGCGCCTCTTCGCTCTCCTGGCGGAACCAGCCAAGCTGTACGCGCATACCGCCCAGGTTGACCCGGGGCAGGTAGCGTTGTTCGAACTGTTTGGCGAACTCGCCTCGCTCGGCGCGAGCTTGCAGGTCTTGGCGCACCAGCTCGCTGTTGATATCGATGAGGGTGTCCTTGAACTGATTCCAGCCTTCGCGGTTCATCCCTGGCAGCAAGGCTCGATCGCTGTCTTTGAGCTGTACGCGCAAGGTTTCGGCGTGCCGGCCCATGAGCGCGGCGACCTTGCGTTCGCTGAACTGCTGGTGCAGCTCGGTGAAGGCTTGGGCGACCAGGGTCTTGCGCTCGTTGCTCGGCCCGGGCTTACCGTCGGGGCCGGCCGGCTCGGTGGTTTCCAGCCAGTCCTTGAGGTGTTCAAGACCGGCGTTGCGCCAGGCATTGAGCTCTTGGGTGATGCCGATGGCATCTTCGACCACCAGGGCAACCCCGCGTGGCTTGAGCGGTTCTGCCATGGGCCTGAGCATCTGCCGGACGCCGGCCAGGGAGAGGACGCTGGGTGTGCTGAACAGTTGGCGCTGGAGCAAGGTGCGCAGCTGCGGATCGTACTCGGCGGCAAAGTCGGCGACTTGTTCGAGCTGGTCATGGGTCAGCACATGCGGTTCGGGCGTCGGGCAGGCTGTGCCGGTGAAGCGGGCGATGTTCACGGCGGGCAGGCTGTGCCGCCGGCGCAGCAATTGTTCCTGGGCGGCTACGGTCAGCGGGTCGGGGCTGTAGAACACGCGCAGCGATTGCAGATCGTCCAGGTCGTGCACGTTGAAGGCCCAGGCGATGTTGCTGAGTACGTCCCGGACGCCGAGGGCTGGCGGTGGCTCCCAGGGCGCGTCGGGCTCGGTGAGTGACAGCGAGCCGTTGGCGGCAATCCGATAGGGCCGGTGCAGGGTAGCGCGGCCAGTGCTGGTGCGTTGTTCCATCACGTACAGAAACCCTTCGCGCAAAGGGCGTATGGCGTAGGCCGCATGCTTGAGTGCGGCGACCTGCTGGGGCTGGCGCAGGTGTTCGGCCAGATCGGGCAAGCGCTTGCGCTGGCCGGGGTTGCCGCCAACCACGGCGTAGCGCAGCGGCAGGATGGTGAAGGTGCGGGTGCAGCTGACGGCGGGGCCGAGGTCGAACTGCTCGCTGAGTTCTTCGCAGGATTTGCGGTTGAGCTCGAGGAAGTCTTGCCAAGCGATCATCTGAGCGTCCTTACTGCAGCGATTGAATGTTCGCCTGGGCCAGGGCGTCGGCGAGCAGGCGGGTATTGGCACGGGCTTGTGCATTGAGCTGGCCGAATTCAACAATCGCGCTCAAACGACAGTAATGCAGATCAGATTGGCGGGGCATGAGAAGTCCTTGTCTGCTGTGGGCGGCTCTCCATCGGGCAGGTTTGAGGGAAGATGCGCTAACAGCGAACACATCTAACGCATCTCAATGAGCTGCTGATGGGGCAAGCCCCGACACTAACGAAGAAGCATTTCTCAGTGATATTTTTGACTTCCTAAAATCGTGTAGGAAGTTTCTCTTCTAGCGATCTTCGGAGGTAGTAAGTATCGGCTTGCTGCGCTAAAGGGACGGAGGAGTTATTGATGCGCAAGAGGGATTGATTGCAGGTGCGCCGGCTGTTCAGCCGGCGAAGGTCTTCACCTCTTGTTATAAGTTCGTCGCCTATCTGGGTAGGTCGCAGGCGCGGCATTGCGTCGCGCACGGGGCACACTATGGCCCTTGGGATTTCAGATAGCCGCTTCGGCATTGGGCTGCAAAAATGCCGCCTCCAACAACTGCCGGGTATACGCATGCTGCGGCGCATGAAATATCGCCTGCGCATCCCCTTGCTCCACCACCTGCCCATGCTTGATCACCATCAACTGGTGGCTCAACGCCTTGACCACCGCCAAGTCATGGCTGATGAACAGATAAGTCAGGTTGTACTTAAGCTGCAGCGAGCGCAAAAGCTCCACCACCTGTCGCTGCACGGTCCTATCCAGTGCCGAGGTCGGCTCATCGAGCAGAATCAACGCCGGCTTGAGCACCAACGCCCGGGCAATGGCAATCCGCTGCCGCTGCCCGCCGGAAAACTCATGCGGATAGCGGTGTCGAGTGCTTGGATCGAGCCCCACTTCCTGCAACGCCGCGATGATCGCCGCCTCTTGCTCCTCAGCCGTGCCAATGCGATGAATCCGCAAGCCTTCGCCAACGATATCCGCCACGCACATACGTGGGCTGAGGCTGCCGAACGGGTCTTGGAACACCACCTGCATTTCCCGCCGCAGCGGTCGCACTTCTTGCTGATTGAGGCTTTCCAGGTTCTGCCCGTGGAAGCGGATGCTGCCTTGGCTTGAGATCAAGCGCAAGATCGCCAGGCCCAGGGTCGACTTGCCCGAGCCACTCTCGCCGACGATGCCCAGGGTCTGCCCCTGGGGCAGGCTGAAGTTGATGCCATCGACCGCTTTGACATGATCGACGGTGCGCCGCAGCAAGCCTTTCTTGATCGGGAACCACACGCGCAGGTCATCGACCTCGAGCAGCGGCGCGCCCACCGGGTTTTGCGCGGGCTGGCCGCTGGGTTCGGCGTTGATCAGCATCTGCGTGTAGGGATGCTGCGGGGCGCTGAACAGGGTGGCGCACTCGGCCTGTTCGACGATCTTGCCGCGCTGCATCACGCACACCCGATGGGCGATGCGCCGCACCAGGTTGAGGTCGTGGCTGATCAGCAGCAGGGCCATGCCCAAGCGTGCTTGCAGCTCCTTGAGCAGGTCGAGGATCTTCAACTGCACCGTGACGTCGAGCGCAGTGGTCGGTTCATCGGCAATCAGCAGCTCCGGCTCGTTGGCCAGGGCCATGGCAATCATCACCCGCTGGCGCTGGCCGCCAGACAGCTCGTGGGGCAGGGCCTTGAGGCGCTTGCGCGGTTCGGGGATGCCGACCAGCTCAAGCAGCTCCAGGGTGCGCGCGGTGGCTTGCTTGCCGGTCAGGCCTTTGTGCAGCAGGAGGATCTCGTTGATCTGCTTTTCGATGCTGTGCAGCGGGTTCAGCGAGGTCATTGGTTCTTGGAAAATCATCGCAATGCGGTTGCCGCGAATGCGCTGCATGGGCTTTTCGCCCAGCTGCAGCAGGTCTTTGTCGCCATAGCGGATGCTGCCGCTGGGGTGGCGGGCAAGCGGGTAGGGCAAAAGGCGCAGGATCGAGTGGGCCGTCACCGACTTGCCCGAGCCGCTTTCGCCGACCAGGGCCAGGGTCTCGCCTTTGCGGATGTCGAAGCTGATGCCGTCGACCACGCGGTTGACCTGGTCACCGCTGAGGAACTCGACCGCAAGATCACGGACTTCGATCAGGTTGTGTTCACTCATGTCATTTCCTCGGGTCGAAGGCATCGCGGGCGGACTCGCCGATGAATACCAGCAGGCTGAGCATCAGCGCCAGTACGGCAAAGGCGCTGATGCCCAACCACGGCGCTTGCAGGTTGGACTTGCCCTGGGCGACCAGCTCGCCCAGCGAGGGCGAGCCGGCGGGCAGGCCGAAGCCGAGGAAGTCCAGCGCGGTCAGGGTGCCGATCGCGCCGGTGAGAATGAACGGCATGAAGGTCATGGTCGAGATCATCGCGTTGGGCAGGATGTGCCGGTACATGATCGCGCCGTTGCGCATGCCCAAGGCGCGGGCGGCGCGCACGTATTCGAGGTTGCGCCCACGCAGGAACTCGGCGCGCACCACATCGACCAGGCTCATCCAGGAGAACAGCAGCATGATCCCCAGCAGCCACCAGAAGTTGGGTTGCACGAAGCTGGCGAGGATGATCAGCAGGTACAGCACCGGCAGGCCAGACCAGATCTCCAGAAAACGCTGGCCAGCCAGATCCACCCAGCCGCCGTAGAAGCCTTGCAAGGCGCCAGCGATGACGCCGACGATCGAGCTGAGCACGGTCAGGGTCAGGGCGAACAGCACCGATACGCGAAAGCCATAGATGACCCGCGACAGCACATCGCGGCCCTGGTCGTCGGTGCCTAGCCAGTTATCCGCCGAGGGCGGGGCGGGCGCCGGGACCTTGAGGTCGTAGTTGATGCTCTGGTAGCTGAACGGGATCGGCGCCCACAGCACCCAGCTGTCTTTTTTCTCCAGCAGCTCGCGGATGTACGGGCTCTTGTAGTTGGCTTCGAGTGGGAATTCACCGCCGAAGGTGGTCTCTGGATAGCGTTTGAATGCCGGGAAGTACCACTCACCGTCGTAGCGCACGGCAATCGGTTTGTCGTTGGCGATCAGCTCGGCGCCCAGGCTCAGGCCGAACAGGATGATGAACAACCACAACGACCACCAGCCGCGGCGGTTGGCCTTGAAGCGCTCGAAGCGCCGGCGATTGAGAGGGGACAGGGCCATGTCAGTGCTCCCGGCTGGCGAAGTCGATGCGCGGATCGACCAGGGTGTAGGTCAGGTCGCCGATCAGTTTCACCACCAGCCCGAGCAGGGTGAAGATGAACAGGGTGCCGAAGACCACCGGGTAGTCGCGGTTGATCGCCGCTTCGAAACTCATCAGGCCCAGGCCGTCGAGCGAGAAGATCACCTCGATCAGCAGGGAGCCGGTGAAGAAAATGCCGATGAACGCCGAGGGGAAGCCGGCGATCACTAGCAGCATGGCGTTGCGGAACACGTGCCCGTACAGCACCCGTGGTCGGCTCAGGCCCTTGGCCTTGGCGGTGACCACGTACTGCTTGTTGATTTCGTCGAGGAAGCTGTTCTTGGTCAGCAGGGTCATGGTGGCGAAGTTACCGATCACCAGCGCGGTGATCGGCAGCACCAGGTGCCAGAAGTAGTCGAGCACCTTGCCGGTGGTCGACAGCTCCTCGAAGTTGTTCGAGGTCAGCCCGCGTAGCGGGAACCAGTCGAAGTAGCTGCCGCCGGCGAACAACACGATCAGCAGGATGGCGAACAGGAACGCCGGGATGGCGTAGCCGACGACGATCGCCGAGCTGGTCCAGACGTCGAAGTGGCTGCCGTGGCGTACCGCTTTGGCGATCCCCAGGGGGATCGACACCAGGTACATGATCAGCGTGCTCCATAGCCCGAGCGAGATCGACACCGGCATCTTCTCGGCGATCAGGTCGATGACCTTGGCGTCGCGGAAGAAGCTGTCGCCAAAGTCGAGCTGGGCGTAGTTCTTGATCATGATCCACAGCCGCTCGGGCGGCGATTTGTCAAAGCCGTACATGCGCTCGATCTCGGCGATCAGCGCCGGGTCCAGGCCTTGCGCGCCACGGTAGTTGGAGCCGGCCACCGAGACTTCGGCGCCGCCGCCGGCGATGCGGCTGGTGGCGCCGTCGAAGCCTTCGAGCTTGGCGATCATCTGCTCGACCGGGCCGCCGGGGGCGGCCTGGACGATGATGAAGTTGATTACCAGGATGCCCAGCAGGGTTGGGATGATCAGCAGCAAACGACGCAGGATGTAGGCGAGCATGTCAGTTCGCCTCGCCGGGTTGTTCGGCGTCTGCCGGCTGCGTGGTCACTGCCGGGGTGACGTCGGGTTTGATCCACCAGGTGTCGATGCCAACGTCATACTTGGGCGATACCTTGGGGTGGCCGATGTGGTTCCAGTAGGCCACGCGCCAGGTCTTGATGTGCCAGTTGGGGATTACGTAGTAGCCCCACAGCAGCACCCGGTCGAGGGCGCGGGCGTGGTCGATCAGGCTCTGACGGGAGTCGGCGTTGATCAAGGCTTCGACCAGTTGGTCGATGGCCGGGTCGCGCAGGCCGATGAAGTTGCGGCTGCCGGGGTTGTCGGCGGCGCCGCTGGACCAGAACTCGCGCTGTTCGTTGCCTGGCGAGCTGGACTGCGGGAAGCCGCTGACGATCATGTCGAAATCGCGCGAGCGCAGGCGGTTGATGTACTGCGGGACTTCGACGCGGCGAATGCTCAGCTCGATGCCCAGGTCGGCCAGGTTGCGCTTGAACGGCAGCAGCACGCGCTCGAACTCGGTCTGCGCGACCAGGAACTCGATGCTCACCGGTTTGCCTTGGGTGTCGACCATCTTGTCGTTGACGATCTTCCAGCCGGCGTCTTGCAGCAGCTTGTAAGCCTTGCGCTGTTGCTCGCGGATCATGCCGCTGCCGTCGGTGACTGGGTTGTGGAAGGCTTCGCTAAAGGCTTGCTCGGGAATCTTGCCGCGCAGCGGTTCGAGGATCTTCAGCTCGGCCGGCGAGGGCAGGCCCTTGGCGGCCATTTCCGAGTTTTCGAAGTAGCTGCCGGTGCGGGTGTAGGCACCGTTGAACAGCTGCTTGTTGGTCCACTCGTAATCGAGCATCAGGCTCAGCGCCTGGCGTACGCGAATGTCCTGGAATACCGGGCGGCGCAGGTTGAAGACAAAGCCCTGCATGCCGACCGGGTTGCCGTTGAGCAGCTCTTCCTTGATCAGCCGGCCTTCGCGCACCGCTGGCACGTTGTAGGCGGTGGCCCAGTTCTTCGCGGTCATTTCCAGCATGTAGTCGAACTGGCCGGCCTTGAGCGCTTCGAGGGCGACGGTGTTGTCGCGGTAATAGTCGAAGGTCATGGCGTCGAAGTTGTAGAAGCCGCGGTTGATCGGCAGGTCTTTGGCCCAATAGTCCCGGACCCGCTCGTAGCGTACCGAGCGTCCGGCCTTGACCTGGGCGATCTTGTACGGCCCGCTGCCCAGCGGGATTTCCAGGTTGCCTCGGGTGAAGTCGCGCTCGGCGTACCAGTGCTTGGGCAGTACCGGCAGTTGGCCGAGAATCAGCGGCAGCTCGCGGTTGTTCTTGTGCTTGAACTTGAACAGTACAGTCAGCGGGTTCTCTGCCACGGCTTCGGCGACGTCGCCGTAGTACACGCGGTACAGCGGCGCGCCTTTGCTGACCAGGGTGTTGAAGGTCCATACCACGTCGTCGGCGCGCATCGGCTGGCCGTCGTGAAAGCGCGCTTCGGGGCGCAGGTAGAAGCGCACCCAGCTATTGTCTGGGGCCTTTTCGATCTTGCCGGCCACCAGGCCGTACTCGGTGAAGGGCTCATCCAGGCTTTGGCGCATCAGGGTGTCGTAGATGCTGCCGATGTTTTCTGCAGGCACGCCCTTGTTGATGAATGGGTTGAGGCTGTCGAAACCGCCGAAGCTGGATTGGCGGAAGGTGCCGCCCTTGGGCGCGTCGGGGTTGACGAAGTCGAAGTGCTTGAAGCTCGCCGGGTACTTGGGCGGCTCATCGTACAAGGTCAGGGCGTGTTGCGGCGCGGCCATTGCCGTCACGCTCAGGCAGGCGAGCAGCAAGCTGCCAGCCAGGCGGCGTAGGCTGTGGGTCGGCATCATTTGGCTTTCTCCGAAGTCTTGAGCCACCAGCTGTTCAAGCCCAGGGTGTAGGGCGGTGTGGTGACGAAGGCGAACCGGTTGCGGTAGGCCAAGCGGTGATTGTCGAGATACCAGTTGGGAATCATGTAGTAGTGCCACGACAGTACCCGGTCCAGGGCGCGCGCAGCGGCGACCTGGTCGTCGCGGGTACGGGCGGCGAGCAGGGTGTCGAGCAGGTGGTCGACCACCGGGTCCTTGACCCCAGCATAGTTCTTGCTGCCCTTGGTCGAGGCTTGGCTGGAATGAAAGTACAGCCACTGCTCAAGGCCGGGGCTCAAGGTCTG
Organism: Pseudomonas sp. BT-42-2; assembly: GCF_025847435.2. NCBI lineage: Bacteria > Pseudomonadati > Pseudomonadota > Gammaproteobacteria > Pseudomonadales > Pseudomonadaceae > Pseudomonas > Pseudomonas sp. BT-42-2. The sequence goes on along the minus strand of NZ_JAOYTM010000009.1, from coordinate 52,767 downwards.
GTTCAGGGTCATCAGAATCATGTCGAAGTCGAACTGGTCCAGCCGTTGTTTGTACTGGGCGCGGTCCACGGTGCGCAAGCGCGCATCGATGCCGATGCTCGCCAGATTTTCGACATAAGGTTGCAGGATCCGTTCAAGGTTGGGGTTGACCAGCAACAGCTCGATGCGCAGCTGCTTGCCCTTGGCGTCTACCAGGCGCTGGCCATCGAGCTTCCAGCCCGCCTGGGCGAACAGCGCCAGGGCCTGGCGCAGGGTTTGCCGACTGACGCCGCTGCCGTTGGTGTGGCTGACCTTGTACGGCTCGGTGTAGAGCTTTGCCGGCAGTTGCTCGCGAAACGGCGCCAGCAGCAGCCACTCCTTGCCGGTCGGCAGGCCGGTGGCGGCAAACTCGCTGTTGGGGTAGTAGCTGGTCGAGCGGCGATAGGCGCTGCTGAACAGGGCGCGGTTGGTCCACTCGAAGTCGAGCATCAGGCCCAGCGCCTGGCGCACCAGCGGGTCGCTGAAGGTCGCCCGGCGGCTGTTCATGAACAGGCCTTGGGTCTGGGTCGGGATGCGATGCGGGATCTGCGCCTTGATCACTTCACCGCGGCGCACCGCGGGGAAGTTGTAGCCGTTGGCCCAGTTCTTGGCCTGGTGCTCGATGTAGATGTCGAACTCACCGGCCTTGAACGCCTCGAAGGCGACAGTGGCGTCGCGATAGAACTCGTATTCGACGCTGTTGAAGTTGTACTTGCCACGGTTGACCGGCAGATCCTTGCCCCAGTAATCCTTGACCCGCGTGAACACCAGGCGCCGGCCTGGCTGCACTTCAGTAATGCGATACGGCCCGCTGCCCAGCGGTGGCTCGAAGGTGGTGGCCTTGAAGTCGCGCTTTTGCCAGTAGTGTTTGGGCAACACCGGCATTTCGCCCAGGCGTAGGATCAGCAGAGGGTTGCCAGCGCGCTTGAACACGAAGCGGATGCGCAACGGCCCGAGGATATCGACCCGTTGCACTTCCTGCAGGTTGGTGCGGTACAGCGGGTGGCCGTCCTTGAGCAGCGTGCGGTAGGAGAACGCCACGTCCGCCGAGGTGATCGGTTTGCCATCGTGGAAGCGTGCTTCGGGGCGCAGGTTGAACACCACCCAGCTGCGGTCCTCGCTGTACTCGACCGAGCGGGCGATCAGGCCGTAGCTGGAGGTGGGTTCGTCGCCAGACGGGTCGTACATGCCGGTGCCGACCATCAGCGTCTCGTTGAGCTCGTTGATGCCGTACTGCAGGAAGTTTGGCGTGGTGACCGGGCTTGAGCCTTTGAAGGTGTATGGGTTGAGCGTGTCGAAGGTGCCAAATGCCATGGCCCGCAAGGTACCGCCCTTGGGCGCTTGCGGATTGACCCAGTCGAAGTGGGTGAAGGTGGCTGGGTATTTGAGCGTGCCGAACTGCGCGTAACCGTGGCTTTCGCTCACCATCGCGCCTGCGGGAAAGCTCAAGGCCAGGCTGAATGACAGCAGGAGGGGACGTATCAAGTCGGCATCCGATCCAGAGGGCTTTGGGCTTTGGTCGGGCTACAGTAACAGCTTGGCGGGGTTGGAAAAAGAGTGCTGGGAGCGGGGAGGGCACAGCGCTATTTGGCGGTGTTGCTAACGTGGGGCTGCAAGGCAGCCCCAATTCCATCAATGGCCCAGGTAGACAGTCAGGGTCTGGCCGGGTTTGAGCGCATGGCCACTACGCGGATTCCAGCGCTTGAGGTGCTGCATCTCGACATTGAAGCGCTTGGCCACCAGGTACAGCGAGTCGCCCTTGCGTACTTTGTACTGGGTCGAGCGCTGCTTGGACGACGCAACCCGGTTGCCGGCAGCCGAAGGTGCATTACCGCCGCGCAGGGCCAGAACCTGGCCAGCTTTCAGGCGGTTGCCCGAAAGCCGGTTCCAACGCTGGATGTCCTTGACCGAAACCCGATTGGCCTTGGCAATGCTGCCCAGGTTGTCCCCGCGCTTGACCCGGTAGCTACGCGCTGCAGGCGCCTTGGCTTCAGCCACCGCTGCCTCGAACACCGCTTTGCGCGGTTGCAGGCTGACCAACTGCTCGGGGTTGAGGTTGGACAGGCTGGCCGATAGCAACTGCGCCTTGGCGGTAGGCACCAGCAACTGCTTGGGACCATCGACCGTCATGCGCTTCTTGAACGCGGGGTTGAGCTGAATCAGCTCGTCTTCATCCATGTTGGCGAAGGCGGCGACCTTGGACAGGTCCAGGCGGTCGTTGATAGCCACGGCCTCGAAGTAGGGCTCGTTGGCGATCGGGTTGAGGTTGACGCCGTAGGACTCAGGCGTCGACACCACCTGCGACAGCGCCAGCAGCTTGGGCACGTAGTCGCGGGTTTCCTGCGGCAGCGGCAGGTTCCAGTAATCGGTCGGCAGGCCAAGCTTTTCGTTACGCTCGATCGCCCGGCTGACAGTGCCCTCGCCAGCATTGTAGGCGGCCAGCGCCAACAGCCAGTCGCCGTTGAACATGTCGTGCAGGCGGGTGAGGTATTCCAGCGCAGCATTGGTCGACGCGGTGATGTCGCGGCGGCCATCGTAGAAATTGGTTTGACGCAGGTTGAAGTGGCGCCCGGTGGACGGGATGAACTGCCACATGCCAGCGGCGTGGGCCCGCGAGTAGGCCATCGGGTTGTAGGCGCTTTCAATCGCCGGCAGCAGCGCCAGCTCAAGCGGCATGTCGCGTTCTTCCAGGCGCTCGACGATGTAATGCAGGTACAGGCTGCCGCGCTCGCCGGCGGTTTCGACGAATCGTGGGTTGCTGGCGAACCACAGGCGCTGCTGTTCGATGCGCGGGTTGACGTCGATGCTGTCTTGCAGGGCAAAGCCCTGGCGCATGCGCTCCCAGACATCCTGGGGTGCTTGCTCCTTGGGCTTGACCATCAGCGGCGCCGGTTTGTGCTTGATCCGAGCCTGGTAGTTGTGCGCGCGAACGCTTTCGGATTCGTCAACCTGACGGGTGCTCTGGCAGCCCACCAAAGTGGCGGCCAGGGCCAGCGCACTGATCTGTGCGAGGCGCGTCAAAGCGACGGATTGCGAGGTTCTGCGGCTACGAGAAGACATCGGCTGGGACGGGTATCCGGGCAAAAAATTTCGGCGATTCTAGGAACCGCTTCCCGCCCGGTCAACCTTTGGGGACCGATTGCGATATATCTTGAGGTTATCAAAAGCGGTCTTTCCAAGACCTCAGGGCAGCAAAAACAGCGGCTTGGCCTACGTTTGAAAGACCCTTCCATTCGTCTGCTTTTTGTTTAACGGATGTTTCAGCGGTACGCAGGAAGGGGTTGGTCAAGCGTTCCAAACCGATCGTAGATGGCAGAGTGATGCGATCTTGCTCACGCAGGCGGCTAACCTCGGCAAAGCGTGCGACAACGTGCGGGTTTTCTGGTTCTACAGCCTTGGCAAAGCGCAGGTTGCTCAAGGTGTATTCGTGGGCGCAGTACACCTGGGTTTCCGCGGGCAAGGCGGCCAGCCGCTCAAGGGAGTGGTGCATTTGCTCAGGGGTGCCCTCGAACAAGCGACCACAGCCGGCCGCGAACAGGGTGTCGCCACTGAACAACAGGGGGGTGGGCGTCTGCGCGGTGAAATAGGCGATGTGTCCCAAGGTATGGCCGGGCATCGCCATGACCTGGAAACTCAGGCCCAGCGCGGTAACCTGGGCATTGTCTTGCAGGGCCAGGTCGCGGCCGGGGATGGTTTCGGCAGCCGGGCCGCAAACGCGCGCACCTGTCACCTGCTTGAGGTGTTCGACGCCGCCGACGTGATCGTGATGGTGATGGGTGACCAGGATGTCGGTCAGCGTCCAGTCGGGGTTGGCCTCGAGCCAAGCCAGCACCGGCGCGGCGTCACCGGGATCGACCACCGCGCACTGGCGTTTGGCAGTATCCTGTAACAACCAGATGTAGTTGTCGGAGAAAGCGGGTAGGGCATCGATCTGTATCATGGTGCGGATCCGAATCATCTGGCGTGGGACATGAGGGCATCTTAGCCGCGATGGCGCGGCGGGAGAACCTTGGAGGGAAAACGCAATGACCGACCAAGCCTTTGCCCAGGCCGATCCTGAATGGATCGAACTGATCAGCCTGGCCCGCGACTGGTTCCAGGGCCCTCTTGGGCAGTTGATGTTGCGCGAGGAAGAAAAGCTGCTCGAAGACGAACTGGCGCGCTTCTTCGGCGGCTACCTGGTGCATTACGGCCCCTGCGCCGAAACCCCGCCCAGTGCTCCACAGGTGCACCGCAACGTGCGCCTTGGCGCGCCGCTGCCGGGGGTCGAGATCGTCTGCGAAGAACAGGCCTGGCCGCTCTCCGAGCACGCAGCCGATGTGGTGGTGCTGCAGCATGGCCTGGACTTCAGCCTGTCGCCGCATGGCCTGCTGCGTGAGGCGGCCAGCGCTGTGCGCCCGGGTGGCCATTTGCTGATCGTGGGCATCAACCCGTGGAGTAGCTGGGGCATGCGTCATTTCTTTAGCCATGGGGCGCTGCGCAAGGCGCGTTGCATCTCGCCGTCGCGGGTCGGCGACTGGCTCAACCTGCTCGGCTTTGCGCTGGAGAAACGCCGCTTCGGCTGCTATCGTCCGCCGCTGGCCTCGCCGGCCTGGCAACAACGCCTGGCCGGTTGGGAGCGGATGGCCGGCGGTTGGCAAACCTCTGGCGGCGGGGTCTACCTACTGGTGGCGCGCAAGATGGTGGTCGGCCTGCGGCCGCTGCGTCTGGAGCGGCGCGAGCCAATGGGTAAGTTGCTGCCGTTACCGCTGGCCAAGGTCAACCGCGAGGCAACTAGCCAGCGGGAGCGCCATCCCGGTCGATAATCCACAGCGAGTAAAGGCAGTACATGAGCGATAGCATCGAGATCTACACCGATGGCGCCTGCAAGGGCAACCCTGGCCCGGGTGGCTGGGGGGTGCTGATGGTCTACAAAGGCGTCGAGAAGGAATTGTGGGGCGGTGAGCTCGAGACCACCAACAATCGCATGGAACTAATGGCGGCGATCGAGGGCCTGCGGGCGCTCAAGCGTGAATGCGAGGTGGTGCTGACCACCGACTCGCAGTACGTGATGAAGGGCATCAACGAGTGGATGGCCAACTGGAAGAAGCGCGGTTGGAAGACCGCGACCAAGGAACCGGTGAAAAACGCTGACTTGTGGCGCGAGCTCGACGAGCAGGTCAACCGACACAAGGTCACCTGGAAATGGGTGCGCGGGCATATCGGCCACCCTGGCAACGAACGCGCTGACCAGTTGGCCAATCGCGGCGTCGACGAGGTACGCGCCAAGCGCTGAGCTGGGGTACAATCGCCGGCTTTCCCTCGAAGTACCAGTTGGAGCCACCCGCGTGGAGCAGCAGAACAGCAGATTCGTCGTCCTCGATACCGAAACGACCGGCATGCCGGTCAGTGAGGGGCATCGGATCATCGAGATCGGTTGTGTCGAAGTCATGGGCCGGCGCCTGACCGGGCGGCACTTCCACGTCTATCTGCAGCCCGACCGCGAGAGTGACGAAGGCGCGATTGGTGTGCACGGCATCACTGATGCATTCTTGGTTGGCAAACCACGTTTTGCCGACGTGGCCGAGGAGTTCTTCGAGTTTATCCAGGGTGCCCAGCTGGTCATCCATAACGCGGCGTTCGACGTTGGCTTCATCAACAACGAGTTCGCCATGCTCGGTCAGCACGACCGCGCAGACATCTCCAAGCACTGCGGCATTCTCGACACCCTGATGCTGGCGCGTGCGCGCCATCCGGGCCAGCGCAATAGCCTTGATGCCTTGTGCAAACGCTACGGCATCGACAACTCCGGCCGTGAACTGCACGGCGCCTTGCTCGACTCCGAGTTGTTGGCGGACGTTTACCTGGCGATGACCGGCGGGCAGACCAGCCTGTCGCTGGCTGGGCATGGCGCTGACGGTGAAGAGGGTAGCAACAGCACTGGCAGTGAGATTCGCCGTATCGTCGGACGCCAGCCTGGGCGGATCATCATGGCCTCGGCTGAAGAGTTGGAAGCGCATGCCGAGCGTCTGGCAGCAGTGGCCAAGTCGGCGGGTGGGCCGGCTTTGTGGCAGAGCCTGACCGAAGGTTGATCGAGCCCTGCGGGGTGTCAGGGCTGGCCTCTTCGCGGGCAAGCCCGCTCCCACAGGGTTTTGTGTTGTCCTGCAAATGTTGGGCCTGTCTGGGGAATGCTATGTGCAGGTCTGCCTTTGTGGGTGCCAGGGCTGGCCTCTTCGCGGGCAAGCCCGCTCCCACAGGGTTTTGTGTTGTCTGGCAAATGTTGGGCCTGTCTGGGGAATGCTATGTGCAGGTCTGCCTTTGTGGGTGCCAGGGCTGGCCTCTTCGCGGGCAAGCCCGCTCCCACAGGGTTTTGTGTTGTCCTGTAAATGTTGGGCCTGTCTGGGGAATGCTATGTGCAGGTCTGCCTTTGTGGTGCCAGGGCTGGCCTCTTCGCGGGCGAGCCCGCTCCAGGCTCTCGGCTTAAGAACGCTACGCTCCCTGTGGGAGCGGGCTTGCCCGCGAAGAGGCCGGGGCTGACAGCACAAATACTAAACGTCGCAGCCTGAGCAACCAGCTTCTACCCTGAAAGAACCCAGCAGTTCTGCCCAGGTGGTGGTTGCCCATGTACAAGGACCTGCAGTTCCCGATCCTGATCGTTCACCGGGCGATCAAGGCTGACAGCGTCGCCGGTGAGCGCGTGCGTGCCATCGCTGCTGAATTGGCCCAGGACGGCTTCACCATCCTGGCCGCCGCCGACCACGCCGAAGCGCGCCTGGTCGCCGCTACCCATCATGGCTTGGCCTGCATGCTGATCGCCGCTGAAGGGGTCGGCGACAACACTCATCTGTTGCAGAACATGGCCGAGCTGATCAGCCTGGCGCGTCTGCGCGCGCCAAACCTGCCGATCTTCGCCCTCGGCGAACAGGTCACCCTGGAGAACGCCCCCGCCGAGGCAATGAGCGAGCTCAACCAGCTGCGCGGCATTCTTTACCTGTTCGAAGACACCGTGCCGTTTCTCGCCCGCCAGGTCGCGCGGGCTGCACACAACTACCTCGATGGCCTGCTGCCGCCGTTTTTCAAGGCATTGGTGCAGCACACCGCGCAATCGAACTATTCTTGGCACACCCCCGGCCACGGCGGCGGGGTGGCTTATCGCAAAAGCCCGGTGGGGCAGGCATTCCACCAGTTCTTCGGCGAGAACACGCTGCGTTCGGACCTGTCGGTATCGGTGCCCGAGTTGGGATCCTTGCTCGATCACACCGGCCCCTTGGCCGAGGCTGAAGCACGCGCTGCGCGCAATTTTGGCGCCGATCACACCTTCTTCGTGATCAACGGCACCTCGACGGCCAACAAGATCGTCTGGCATTCGATGGTCGGCCGTGACGACCTGGTGCTCGTCGACCGCAACTGCCACAAGTCCGTGGTGCACGCGATCATCATGACCGGCGCCATTCCCATTTACTTGTGCCCCGAGCGCAATGAGTTGGGCATTATCGGGCCGATTCCGTTGAGTGAGTTCAGCGCTGCGTCGATCCAGGCCAAGATCGCCGCCAACCCGCTGGCCACAGGCCGACCGGCGCGGATCAAGCTGGCAGTGGTAACCAACTCGACCTACGACGGGCTGTGCTATCACGCCGGGATGATCAAGCAGGCGTTGGGTAATAGCGTCGAAGTGCTGCATTTTGACGAAGCCTGGTTCGCCTATGCCGCCTTTCATGAGTTTTTTGCCGGCCGTTACGCCATGGGCACGCCGCGCAGTGCCGACAGCCCGCTGCTGTTCAGCACGCATTCGACCCACAAGTTGTTGGCCGCCTTCAGCCAGGCGTCGATGATTCATGTGCAGGACGGCGCCACGCGCCAGCTCGACCGCGACCGCTTCAATGAAGCGTTCATGATGCACATCTCAACCTCGCCGCAGTACAGCATCCTGGCCTCGCTGGACGTCGCCTCGGCGATGATGGAAGGCCCTGCTGGACGTTCGCTGTTGCAGGAGATGTTCGACGAGGCACTGAGCTTTCGCCGCGCCCTGGCCAACCTGCGCGAGCACATCGCTGCCAATGACTGGTGGTTCAGCATCTGGCAGCCGGAGCGTGCCGAGGGCATCCAGCACATTACCGCCCAGGACTGGCTGTTGCAGCCCGGTGCGCCCTGGCATGGCTTTGGCGAGGTGGAGCAGGACTACGTGTTGCTCGATCCGCTCAAAGTTACCCTGGTCATGCCGGGGCTGACGGCTGGCGGCGCGCTGGGTGCGCATGGCATTCCGGCGGCGGTGGTGAGCAAGTTTCTCTGGGAGCGTGGGCTGGTGGTGGAAAAGACCGGGCTATATAGCTTTCTGGTGCTGTTCTCGATGGGCATCACCAAGGGCAAATGGAGCACTTTGCTAACCGAGCTGCTGGAGTTCAAGCGCCACTATGACGCGAACAGCCCCTTGAGCGTCAGCCTGCCGAGCGTGGTGGCGCAGGCGCCGATGCGTTACCAGGGGTTGGGCCTACGTGATCTGTGCGGCCAGTTGCACGAGTGTTATCGCAGCAATGCCACGGCCAAGCAGCTCAAGCGCCTGTTTACCCGTTTGCCGGAGGTGGCCATCACCCCGGCGCTGGCCTATGACCATCTTGTGCGCGGGGCGGTCGAGGCAGTGCCGGTCGAGGCGTTGCTAGGGCGGATCTCGGCGGTGATGCTGGTGCCCTATCCGCCTGGTATCCCATTGATCATGCCAGGCGAACGCTTCACCGAAACGACGCGCTCGATCCTCGATTACCTGGCCTTCGCCCGCGCGTTCGACCAGGGCTTCCCCGGTTTTGTCGCCGATGTGCACGGTCTGCAAAGCGAAGACTGTGGCCAAGGGCGCATCTACACGGTCGACTGCGTCAAGGAATGCGGATGATTTCCACGCCGCTTTGCGCCAGTTCGAAACGGTCCTCACCCAAGTGGTTGACCCGGTCACCGATGGCCAGGCGATAGCTGCTGATCGGCGCGCCAAGCACGCTGCCATCGGCCTGGAGGGTCGACTCCTGGAACTCATGGACGGGGTAGATACGGCCTTCGGCGTCACGGGCGTGGAATTGGCCGACCAGTACTGCTGCCATTTTGGGGGGAAACCTCTGAAAAATGTAGGAAATGTCTGCAGACATAGACCAGTGAAACCCTTGGGAAGTTTTCTATCAAGAGGAAAAAAACCTCGGCGCCGAGGAACGGTCATCTATAACTACTAGGTCCATCAGCCAGCAGAGGGTGTAAATCGCCATGAGCCAGGTGTTTTCGGTAGCAGTCGTGGTCGGCAGCTTGCGCAAGGAATCCTACAACCGCAAGGTGGCCCGGGCCTTGAGTGAGCTGGCGTCCTCCAGCCTTGCCCTGAAAATCGTCGAGATCGGCGACCTGCCCCTGTACAACGAGGATGTCGAGGCCAGCGGCGCGCCGGATGCGTGGAAGCGCTTTCGCGACGAGATCCGCCGTAGCGATGCGGTGCTGTTCGTCACCCCGGAGTACAACCGCTCGGTGCCGGGTTGCCTGAAAAACGCCATTGACGTGGGCTCGCGGCCGTATGGCCAAAGTGCCTGGGGGGGGAAGCCAACGGCGGTGGTGAGCGTCTCGCCGGGGGCGATTGGCGGGTTTGGCGCCAACCATGCGGTGCGTCAGTCGCTGGTGTTTCTCGATATGCCGTGCATGCAGATGCCCGAGGCGTATATCGGTGGGGCGGCGAGCTTGTTCGAAGAGTCTGGCAAGCTCAATGACAAGACTCGGCCATTCTTGCAGGCGTTTATCGATAAGTTTGCTGCCTGGGTGAAACTCAATCGGGCCGTGTGAGTCGTTGATCTGTTATCGCGGGGCAAGCCCGCTCCCACGCCAATTACCTCATGCCTGAGGCGTGGCGTGGGAGCGGGCTTGTCCCGATAGCGTCAGAAGTGACGGCACAAGATCAAAATGCCTGCGGCATATCACCCTTGGCCAAGCGTCGGTTGATGTCGGCAATCACCTCTGGCAAGTCATTGATGGTGTCGATCAGGTAGTGCGGGCGCGAGCCTTCAAACAGCGCATGAATACGCTTGCGCTCACTTTCGAGCTTCTCGGCACCAAGCGCCTGGTAGCCTTCCCAGGTCAGCCCCAGGGCATTGCCCGAGCACACCAGCGCCACGGTCCACATGCCGGCGCGGCGACCTTCGAGAATCCCCGGCACGGTGTCGTCGACTTTTACGCACGCCGCCACATCATCGATGCCCAGCGCGATCACGTTGGCCAGGGCCTGGGCCGGCCAGGGGCGGCCGTTGGGGGTCTCATCGGTGGCCACCACGTGGTCGGCGATATAGCCGTTTTGCTTGGCCAGCTCCACCACCTTGTCCATCACCACTTTCGGATAACCCGAGCACGAGCCGATCTTCAGGCCATCCTGGCGCAGCCCGGTCAGGGTCTCTAGCGCCCCTGGGATCAGCGCCGAGTGCACGGCGATCTTCTCGATCTGCAGCGGCATGAAGCGGTTGTAGATAGCTGTGACATCATCGTCTGTCGGCGTGCGGCCAAACACGTTGCGATAGCGCTCGGCAATCGCCGGCTGGTCGCACAGGGTGCGGATGTGGTCCCACTTGCCCATGCCCATCGGGCCACGGGCTTCTTCGATGGACACCTCGACATCGAATTCGGCAAAGGCCTCGACGAAGATCTGGGTTGGCGCGAAGGAGCCAAAGTCGACCACGGTGCCAGCCCAGTCAAGGATGGCGGCTTGCAGGCGGGTAGGGTTGCTGTAGTTCATGTCCAGTAATCCTTCAAAGGTAGAGGCAAAGTCAGATGTCCAGCACTTCCATTTCCCGCAGCACTTGCGCCACGGCATCGACGGCGGCCTGCATGCCATCTGCGCCAACCACGCCGATGCAACCGACGCGGAAGGTTTCGACCTGGGTCAGCTTGCCCGGGTAGAGGATGAAACCCTTGGCCTTGACCCGCTCATAGAAGTCCTTGAACTGGTAGCGCGGGTCGTTGGGGGCGTGGAAGGTGACGATGATCGGCGCCTGGATTTCAGTCGGCAGGAAGCTTTTCAGGCCGATCGCCGCCATGCCCTCGAGCAGGGTCTGGCAGTTGTCCGAGTAGCGCTGATGACGCGCCGGCAGGCCGCCTTCTTCGTTGTATTGCTGCAAGGCTTCGTGCAGGGCGGCGACCACGTGAGTCGGTGGGGTGAAGCGCCATTGGCCAGTCTTGGCCATGTAGCTGTGCTGGTCGTAGAGGTCCATGGCCAGCGAATGGGCGTTGCCTTCGGCGTCAGCCAGGGCACTCTTCTCGGCGAACACGAAGCCCATTCCCGGTACGCCTTCCAGGCACTTGCCGGAGGCGGCGATCAGCGCTTCGAACGGCACCTGGCGAGCATCGATCGGCAGCGCGCCGAAGGAACTCATGGCGTCGATGATCAAGCGCTTGCCGTGGCGTTTCACGACCTGTGCGATCTCGGGCAGCGGGTTGAGGATGCCGGTGCTGGTCTCGCAGTGGATCAGTGCCACATGGGTCACGGCCGGATCGGCTGCCAGCAGGCGGTCGACGTCTTCGGCGGTGGTCGGTTGGTCTTCGGCGGTCTCGAAGGTGCTGAAGTTGCGCCCCAGCACGTTGCAGATCTTGGCCAGGCGCTGGCCATAGGCGCCATTGATCAGCACCAGGACCTTGCCGTCACGCGGCACCAGGGTGCCGATGGCGGCTTCCACGGCGAAGGTGCCGCTGCCTTGCAGCGGCACGCAGTGGTGGCTGGCGCTGGCGTCAAGGATTGCCAGGAGCTGCTCGCAGACACTGGCAGTCAGTTGATTGAAGTCGCGATCCCACGAGCCCCAGTCCACCAGCATGGCTTGGCGGGTACGGGCGGAGGTGGTCAGTGGGCCGGGGGTCAGCAGGATAGGGGCGTTGCTCATACCGGAGTTCCTCGCAAGCGGCGGGTGGTCAGCGAATAAGTGGGTGCTGAAACTACGGGTGCTAGGTTGCAATTGGCCTTGTCATCAATCAAATTGTTTGTCGTTATGCCAGCCATAAGTCAGGCCGATAAATATGAACCTGTTCCAGCTCCGCGCTTTCGATGCCGTCGCCCGCGAAGGCAGTTTCACCCGCGCCGCCGCCCGCTTGTTCATCAGCCAGCCGGCAGTGACCGGGCACGTCAAAGCGCTAGAAGAGCATTACCAGATCACCTTGCTGCGACGGACCGCGCGCCGGGTCGAGCTGACCGAAGAGGGCACGCGCCTGGCAGCCATCACCCGGGCCATGTTCGGCCTGGCGGAAGAGGCGCAGGCGATGCTCGAAGCCAATCGCCAGTTGCTGACCGGACGGTTGGAGGTTGCCGCCGATGGGCCGCACCGGGTGATGCCGATGCTCGCCCAGCTGCGTGCCCGCTACCCTGGTATCACTGTCAACCTGCGCCTGGGCAATGCCCAGGAAACCTTGGCAGCGCTGCTTTCGGAGCATGCCGACGTGGCGGTACTGACCGAGGTCGAGCCGCGCAAGGGCTTGTACTTGCAAAGTTTGGGAGACTCACGCCTGTGCGCGCTGTTGCCGGTCGGTCACCCGTGGGCCGACGATCAGGGTGAGCTGCCCTTGGCCGATCTCGATCGGCAGATCATGGTGCTGCGCGAACCCAGCTCGATCACCCGGCGCACCTTCGACCAGGCCTGTCGCGAGGCCGAGGTCAGCCCGCGGGTGTTGCTCGAACTGGACAGCCGCGAGGCGGTCACCGAGGCGGTCGCCGCCGAGCTTGGCATTGGCATCGTCTCGTCGGTTGAAGTGGCGCACGACCCACGGGTGGTGGCGCGGCCGATCAGCGGGGCGGGCCTGGTCAACCGGCATATGATCGGTTGCCTGGAACGGCGCCGCGAGCTGCGCTTGATCCAGGCCTTCCTGGGGCTGGCCACAGATCTTTGAGCCATGCTGACGAATACCGCGCAGCGGCCTAAGATGGCCGACTCCGAGCAACCTGGCGCTGGACGGCCGATGAGCGAGAAAGACACCATCTCCATGCAACTGGTGCGCGAAGCGCTATTGCAGACCTGCCCGGCGGGCCAGCCCGACACCGGTGTGCTGCTGCGCGCAGGCATCGATCCAGCGCAGCTGGAGCAGGCAGAGGCGCGGGTCTCTGCCAATGCTTACGCACGACTCTGGCGGCTGCTGGCGCGGCGCTGCAACGATGAGTTCTTCGCCATGGACCGGCGCGGTTTGCCTAATGGCAGCCTGGCTTTCATGACCCGCGCGGCGATGGCCCAACCGAGCCTGGGGGCGGGGCTGGAGATTGCCCTGGGCTTTCTTTCGTTGATGCTCGACGACTTGCAACCGAGCCTGGTACGCCAGCAGAGCCTGGCCGAGATCGTGATCAATGAACCGTGCGAGCAGCCGCGCCGGGCATTTACCTATTTCACCTTCTGGATGATCGTGCACGGCGTGGCCTGTTGGCTGGCCGGGCGGCGCATTGCGATCCTGGCAGTCGACCTGCGCTGCGCCGAGCCGCCGTTTTGCGATGATTATCGAGTAATGTTTTCGGAAAACCTGCAATTTGATCGGCCACGTACACGCATGATCATTACCGGCGATTGCCTGGACCTGCCCATCAAGCGCTCGGCGCAGGAGCTACAGCGTTTCCTGGCCGAGGCACCGGGCAATATCCTGGTCAAATATCGCGATCCGGCCAGCCTGGCCAGGCGTATCCGCGCTGACCTGCTAGGCCTGGATCCGACGCAATGGCCAGACGCCGGTAGTCTGGCCCGGCACTTGTGTCTGTCCAGCGCTACTTTGCGCCGGCGATTGGCCGAAGAGGGGCAGACTTATCAGGGCCTCAAAGACAGCGTGCGTCGAGAGCTGGCGATCGCTTGGCTAGCCCAGGCCGAGCCGAGCCTGGGGGACATTGCCGAGCGTCTTGGCTTCGCTGATAGCAGTTCGTTCTACAAGGCGTTTCGCAAGTGGTTCGGCTGCAACCCAGGGCACTATCGGAGCCTGGTCCATAGCCGTGGGGACGAGCTGCCCTAGGCGGTGTGCTTTCCCGCTGATCGAGGCTGTTGAAGCGCCGCACTCTAGGTGGTTCATCAACCGAACAGTGCTGATCATGGAACAGAACAACACCGATACCCAATTTCAACGGGCAACTGATGCATTCATCGTCCACACACTGCCCGATTGGCTCAAAAAGGCCAGCTTCAATCAGTTTCAGGCACTGCGCAGCAGCTTTGACAATCATGTGCGCAGCCAACAACAGGTTCACTCGGCATTAGCCGCGCTGCAGCCCCCGAACAGCTTCGCCAAGCCGGTATTACAGCAGGCTTTGCGTTCTTCCTCCTTATCGCTGTCGGTCGACTTCGACAAGGCCCAGTGGCGTGAGGAGCGGCGTCATCTGCGCGCGGATGCAACCGGGCCGCAGCAGTACCGCTCGTATTTCGTGCATACGCCAGCTGTGCAGGTCTTTCTGCAGAATTTCAAACAGGATGAAGCGTTTTTTGAGCAGACTGCCCTGGTTTATCCGGCCGATAGCTCGACCGGCGAGGCGGAACAGGTGCTGACCAACGACAGCACGGAGTTGGTCAATCTTTGTCGGACAGTAGATCTCGGTGGGCAGTACCAGGAGCATCTGAATACGGTCTTCACCCCAGGCTTACTCACTGCGCTGAGCGAGGACAAACGCCTGCAACTGGCGTTGGCAATCGAGGTTGCGTTCTTGAAGAAGCAGTTGTCTTCAGCCGACATCGATATGCTACGTCGGGTAGTCAACGGGCAACCTGCCACCCATGCGCAAAGCGACCGGGTGCATGCCGGAGCCCTGAAAGTGTTGGACTGTCGTGTCGAAGGGGCTCTTGCGTTCGAGCGGCAAGGGATCGTGCCCATTCCAGGACGTGTGCCGCAGATCAGCGTGGAGGGGGTGGTCCTGTACTTACCTGGGGATCGCCAGCAATCGCTGCGGGCCTTCACCTCTTGGCGTGAAGCTAGCCTGACTCTTGGCACACTGCTGCGTGAAGAGGGTTACCAACAGCGCTTCAGTCGACGAATTGGTCTATCGGAGCGGGCAAGCTTCTTGGGGGTGTTGCAGCTTCGTCTAAAGGATCCACAGACGGATGCTACGGCTTCCTGCCAGGTAATCCACGACCCGCTGTTCCATACCTTGGCCGAGCAACAGGTGCAACGCATCCGAGACAATGCGCGTTTTCTTGCGGTACCGACCGCGCAGATCAATGCCCGTGCCAGCGCCGACCAGTTGCGCAACTTGCAAACGGTCGGCGTGAACCTACTCAACCTAGCCGGCTTTTTCGTCCCGGTTGTCGGTGCACTGCTGGCTGCCGACTTGGTTGGCCAGACCGTGTCACAGGTCTGTGAAGGTGCTTGGGACTGGAGCCAAGGCCATCAGCACGAAGCTATCGAGCACTTGCTCGGGGTTGCCGAGACCGTGGTGGTGGCGGCTGCCGTGGCGGGCGGCGCGACGTTGGTTGCGCGGGCCTTCAAGCGCAGCGCTGTGGTTGACCAACTGCTGCCGATAGAGAACGACGCGGGTCAGCCGCGACTGTGGTCGGGCGATCTACGCCCGTATGCCGTCCTTGCTCCGCCCGGCGACCTGATGGCACTCGAGAACGGCCTGCTGGCCAATCAAACAGGCCATTGGTGGCGAAATGGTGATACCTACTATAGGGTCAGGCCTGTGCCCAGGCGCAGTGCTTGGCAGTTAGTCCATCCCCAAGGTGAGGCCAGTTTTGGGCCTTTGCTTGAGTTCAACGGCGAGCGATGCTGGCGCTTGACGAGCGAGCAACCGCTTGCCTGGCAGGGTGAAGGTTTGTTGCTGGGGCGGCTATGGCCGCCCGCCGCTAGCTTGTCGGCAGCACGTGTCGAGCACATTTTGAAAGTCGCCGATGTCGATCAAGACTACTTGCGCGGGTTATTGGTAGAAAACCGGCCAATGCCGGTGGCTCTGCGCGATACCCTGGAGCGGTTTGCCGTGGATGCACGAGTCCATGCGTTCTTCAAGCAGTTGGCCGACGGCCAAGATTATGACCTGGAGCTGTTTGGCTGGTGCAGCGACTATTTGAAGCTCGATGCGTTGTCGGTCGAGGAGCAGAAGGCTGATTTTCTCGACAATGCTGCTGAGCTTGGCGAGCGACTGTTCGAGCATTTCAGCGTCAAGTACCTGCCACAAGACCCTCTGCTGAGCCTGATCCAGAAACATTTCAAAGGATTACCAAGCGCCTATGCACTGGACGTCCTCAAGCTTGCCACCGATGAGCAGCGCCGGAGCATGCTCACGCAAAACCGCATCCCTCTGGCGGTTGCCGAGCAAGCGCGTGCGCACTTGCAGTTGGCGCAACTGACGCGCATGCGTGAAGGCTTGTACCTGGACGCCAGCTATCAACCAGGGACTGTACAACTGGCGTTCGCTCTGTTGCGTCAGTATGGCGCCTTGACCGGGCCAGAAGATCTGGAATTGCGGGACAAATCCGATACCGGACCGTTACTGGCCAGATTGTATCCGGACAACGACCCGCAGAAGGTCAGTGCGATTTTGGTGCGACGCGCAGGGCGTTTTCTTTGCTACAACCGGGATGGATTTAAACACCCACTGGAATTGAGTGAGCCCGAAGGCTTGCCAGAGGCGTTGGCTGCGCTTCTGTCCGCTGCTGATTGCACGCGCCTGAACTGGCAGGGGGCCACGGCCCGTGAGCGCATCATCAATGATCTGCGCAGCTGGCTGCCCTCGGGGAATCCGGCGCTTGCGCAGTTGGTAGGGATGGCAAAGATCAAACCATGGCACAGCCCTATGCAGCGACTGGCCGATGGGCGGCTTGGGTATTTGCTCAGTGGTCGCGGCCAGGGTGGTCATCCTTCGCGGCGTCTGCTCATGCGCTCTGCGCGTGCACTTTATCCGAGCTTCAACGACCGTGACCTTGATCGCTTCGTGGCACTGCTGTTGGAGAATCCTGAGACCGCCTATCTCAACATGGCTCAGCAGTTCCAGCAGTACCGCCAGCTTGACCAATCGCTGGTGGAGTGGGTGCAGCAAGAGCGTGCGACCACTCGGTACACGCGACGCCGACACGTTGCGACTGAATTACGCCGTAGTTGGCAGCTTCAGGGGCAACGGTTGCTCAACAGATCCGGGCAATTGGCCGGTGTTCGCCTGAGCCTGATTGGGTTGGATATCGCAAGCCTCCCGACCTTGCCGGCCGATACCGACTATGGCCACGTGACCGACCTGACTATGGTGGGGTTGAATCTTCATGCCATTCCTAGTGGATTCTTGCGTTGCTTCTCTCGTCTGCGATGGCTCAATCTGAACAGTAACGCGCTAACTGGCATCCCTGATGATATCGCGCAGCTGACCAGCCTGGTGGAGCTGCGCATGGCGCGCAATCGGATTCGCATGACCCAGGCGTCTGCCGATACCGTTCGTGAGCTGTATAGGCTGCAAACCTTGGACCTGAGTTTCAATCCACTGGGTGCAATCAGTCTACGGTTTCGGCAGCTATCACGTCTGCGCGAACTCAGCTTGCGCCAGACGGGTCTGCAAAGTGTACCCGAGGGGTTGGAATGGTGTGGGATGCTGGAGTTGGCCGATCTTCGTGATAACCAGATCGCTCAGGTGCCGGAAACTTTGCTCACTGCCTCTGCGCAAACCCGACAAGCCTTGGAACTGCGCGACAACCCGCTGGCGGTCGATGTTCGCCAGCGCCTGTATGCCCCTGAGCCTGCGCCTCAGATAGTACAGTCTACCGCTGTTGAGCCTTCGCCAGTCAGGCAGACATGGCTTGCATCCTTGCAAGAGGCCCAGCGCCCAGCGTGCGAAGCACGCTGGGATGCCCTGCATGCAGAGGCCAACAGTGAAGAGTTCTTCCGCCTGCTCGATTTATTGACTGATACCAGCGATTTTCAGCATGCCCGTCAGGACCTGAGTCGGCGCGTGTGGGCTTTGCTGGCGGCGATCAGCGATAACAGCGTGTTACGCGCCGAAGTATTTGAGTTGGCCGCCGCGCGGGGGTGTGTGGATCGCTTGATCTCGTGTTTCAGCAGATTAGAGATTCGCATGCTGGTGGCCCAGGCGAGCTCGGCGAGTGAACAGCTATCGTTGCTGGAGTTGGCGCGTGGCCTGTTCCGGCTGGACGAAGTCGAGCGTATTGCCCGTTTGGACATCGAACGGCGCATCACCATGGAAACCGATAGGCTGCGTAATACTGGCTTGTCAGAGCAAGACGCCGCCACGCGAGGGCGTGAGCGGGTGGATGAAATTGAAGTCAGCTTGGCTTATCGCATTGGTCTGGCCCGTACCTTGAACCTACCGGGCCAGCCGCGCACGATGCAGTTCGGGCAGATTGCCGGAGTGACTCAGCAGCAGCTAAGCAACGCCGCCGCACAGGTGAGATGGGCGTCAGCCACCAATGATTTGGTTAGCTACATCAGCCAACGGGATTTTTGGATCGATTACCTGCGCCGCGAATACGCAGTGCAGTTCGAGCAGGTCGCGCAGCCGTTCTGGATTCAGCAAGAGGCACTGCAAGGTTTACCGGAAGGTGAGCTGCTCAAACGCAGTGATGAAATCGCCAAGGCGTTCAAACAGGCCGAGGCTGACCTGATTTTGAAACTGACCCGCGAGGTCATGCGTAGCTGGCATCCAGCCGATTGAACCTGCGTCATAGCGGCCAAACCGCTCATCCCGATTGAGCGGTTTGGCCATTGCCGCGAACGGCGTGCGGCGACAACATCGTCAAACCGATTGTGCTACTCCAACAATAAGAAACCAGGAGTCTGACGATGCGCGATTACGCCGAGGCCGTCCGTTCGTTCGAACACGCCAAAGCCGCAGAGGCGGCCTTGCACGGCAATCTGAACGCCCTCAATGCCTGTGTCGAATGCTGTGATCGACACACCGGCAGCAACTCCCTTGCCCTCATCTACGAAGATCGTGATGGCAATGGCCAGCGCTTTAGTTTCGAGCAACTGCAGGCGCAGGCTGCGCGTTTTGCCAACGTGCTCAAGGCCAAGGGCGTCATTGCCGGTGACCGGGTCGCAGGGCTGATGCCACGCACCCCTGAGCTGCTGATCACGATTCTGGCCACCTGGCGCCTGGGCGCGGTCTATCAGCCGCTATTCACCGCTTTCGGGCCAAAGGCGATCGAGCACCGACTGGAGCAGTCGCAGGCCAAGGTGGTCATCACCGATGCCAACAACCGGGCCAAACTCGATGAGGTGGCTGACTGCCCTTCGATCATCAGCGTCAATGCGCGTGCCGGCGATGCTGATTTCCAGCAACTGCTGGCGTCGGCCGAGCCTGAATGCGCGCCGGTGCTGCGTCGTGGCGATGATCCGTTTCTGTTGATGTTCACTTCCGGCACCACCGGCCCGGCCAAGCCGCTGGAGGTGCCGCTGCGCGCCATCGTTGCCTTCCAGGGCTACATGCGCGACGCCATCGAGCTGCGCCCTGAGGATAACTTCTGGAACCTGGCCGACCCAGGCTGGGCTTATGGCCTGTATTACGCGGTCACCGGGCCGCTGGCGCTGGGCCACGCCACCACCTTCTATGATGGGCCGTTCAGCGTCGAGAGCTGTGCGCGGATCATCAACAAGCTTGGCATCACCAACCTGGCAGGTTCGCCCACCGCCTATCGCTTGCTGATCGCCGCTGGGCGCGAGTTCTCCGCGCCGATCAAGGGGCGTCTGCGGGTGGTCAGCAGTGCTGGCGAGCCGCTCAACCCCGAGGTTATCCGCTGGTTTGCCGATGAGCTCGACGTGACCATTCACGATCACTACGGGCAGACCGAACTGGGTATGGTCCTATGCAACCACCATGGCCTGGCCCATCCGGTGCACCTGGGCTCGGCAGGTTTTGCCATTCCCGGCCATCGCATCGTCGTGCTCGATGAGCACAACAACGAACTGCCTGCCGGTGTCCCCGGCATCCTTGCGGTGGACCGCGAGCAATCGCCGTTGTGCTGGTTCGGTGGCTACCACGGCTTGCCGACCAAAAGTTTCGTCGGTAAGTACTACCTCAGTGGCGACACGGTCGAGCTCAATACTGACGGCAGTATCAGCTTCGTCGGGCGCAGTGACGATGTCATTACCACGTCCGGTTATCGGGTTGGTCCGTTCGATGTCGAAAGCGCGCTGATCGAACACCCGGCAGTGGTCGAGGCCGCAGTGGTTGGTAAGCCCGACCCGGAGCGCACCGAGCTGATCAAGGCTTTCGTGGTGCTGGCCAGCGGCGTGCAGGGTAGCCCTGAACTGGAAGAGACCCTGCGCCAGCACGTACGCCAGCGCTTGTATGCCCATGCCTACCCGCGTGAAATCGAATTCGTCAGCGAGCTGCCCAAGACCCCGAGTGGAAAGCTGCAACGCTTCATCCTGCGCAACCAGGAAATCGCCAAACAACAAGCAGCCCTGGCAGCAACCGCCAGCGCCTGAAGGAAACCTCATCATGCACATTGCCAACAAACACTTCATCGTCAGCGGCGCAGCTTCCGGGCTGGGCGCGGCGACCGCACAGATGCTGATCGAAGCCGGCGCCAAGGTAATGCTGGTCGATCTCAACGCCGAAGCGGTAGCGGCCAAGGCCCAGGCGCTGGGTGAGCAGGCGCGCTACGCGGTCGCCGACATCAGCGACGAACAGGCCGCCAAGGCTGCGGTGGACGCTGCCGTCAGCGCCTTTGGCAGCCTCCACGGGCTGATCAACTGCGCCGGTATCGTCGGCGCTGAAAAGGTTCTCGGCAAGCACGGGCCGCATGGCCTGGACAGCTTCGCCAAGGTGATCAACGTCAACCTGATCGGCAGTTTTAACCTGCTGCGCCTGGCCGCTGCGGCCATGGCCGAGGGCAAGGCGGGTGAAGATGGCGAGCGCGGGGTGATCATCAACACCGCTTCGATTGCCGCCTACGACGGCCAGATCGGCCAGGCCGCCTACGCCGCCTCCAAGGGCGCCATCGCCAGCCTGACCCTGCCAGCGGCGCGCGAGTTGGCGCGCTTTGGCATCCGCGTGATGACCATCGCCCCGGGCATCTTCGAAACCCCGATGATGGCCGGCATGACCCAGGAAGTACGCGACTCGCTGGCCGCCGGGGTGCCGTTCCCGCCGCGCCTGGGTCGAGCTGACGAATACGCAGCGCTAGCTCGCCACATCATTGAAAACAGCATGCTCAACGGCGAGGTGATCCGCCTCGACGGTGCCCTGCGCATGGCTGCCAAGTAAGGAGAATTGCTCATGACCCTCGCCAACGATCCGATTGTTATCGTCAGTGCTGTGCGCACGCCCATGGGCGGCCTGCAGGGCGATCTGAAAAGCCTGAGCGCGCCACAGCTGGGTGCTGCGGCGATTCGGGCCGCTGTCGAGCGCGCAGGCATCGATGCCGCCAGCGTCGAGCAGGTGTTGTTCGGTTGCGTGCTGCCGGCAGGCCTCGGCCAGGCGCCGGCGCGCCAGGCGGCACTGGGCGCAGGCCTGGATAAAGGCACTACTTGCACCACCTTGAACAAGATGTGCGGCTCAGGCATGCAGGCGGCGATGATGGCCCATGACCTGCTGCTGGCAGGCAGCGCCGAGGTGGTGGTCGCTGGCGGCATGGAAAGCATGAGCAATGCCCCGTACCTGCTGGACAAGGCCCGCGGTGGCTATCGCATGGGGCACGGCAAGATCATCGACCACATGTTCCTGGATGGCCTGGAAGACGCCTACGACAAAGGCCGGCTGATGGGCACCTTCGCCGAGGATTGCGCGCAAAGTGGTGGGTTCAGCCGGCAAGCGCAGGATGCCTTCGCCATCGAGTCGCTGACCCGCGCTCAACAGGCGATCAAGAACGGTCGCTTTACCGCTGAGATCGTTCCGGTGGAGGTCACCGAGGGCAAGGAAAAACGTTTGGTCAGTGATGACGAGCAGCCGCCCAAGGCGCGCCTGGACAAAATCGCGCAACTGCGTCCGGCGTTCCGCGAAGGCGGTACGGTCACTGCGGCCAACTCCAGTTCGATTTCCGATGGCGCCGCAGCATTGGTGCTGATGCGTCGCTCTCAAGCTGAACAACGTGGCCTCAAGCCGCTGGCGGTGATCCATGGCCATGCGGCCTTTGCCGACACCCCGGCGCTGTTCCCCACCGCGCCAATCGGCGCCATCGACAAGCTGATCAAGCGTACCGGCTGGGCCCTGTCCGAGGTCGATCTGTTCGAGATCAACGAAGCCTTCGCCGTGGTCACCCTGGCGGCCATGAAGCACCTGGACCTGCCGCACGCCAAGGTCAACATCCATGGCGGCGCCTGCGCCCTGGGCCACCCGATTGGCGCGTCTGGTGCGCGTATCCTGGTCACCCTGCTGTCGGCGTTGCGCCAGAACAATCTGCGCCGTGGTGTCGCGGCGATCTGCATCGGCGGCGGTGAAGCGACCGCCATCGCGGTCGAATGCCTGTATTGAGGTGAAACATGCTGGTCACTGACGAACAACAACAGATTGCCGATGCGGTGCGTGATTTTGCCCAGGAGCGGCTGAAGCCTTTCGCCGAACAATGGGACAAGGAACATCGCTTTCCCCGCGAGGCGATTGACGAGATGGCCGGGTTGGGTCTGTTTGGCATGCTGGTGCCTGAGCAATATGGTGGCAGCGATACCGGTTATGTGGCCTACGCCATGGC
The DNA here is from genome assembly GCF_025847435.2 of Pseudomonas sp. BT-42-2. NCBI lineage: Bacteria > Pseudomonadati > Pseudomonadota > Gammaproteobacteria > Pseudomonadales > Pseudomonadaceae > Pseudomonas > Pseudomonas sp. BT-42-2. The sequence continues at coordinate 30,193 of NZ_JAOYTM010000009.1, read as the reverse complement.
CCTGGAAGAGATCGCTGCGGGCGACGGCGCCTGCTCGACCATCATGAGTGTGCACAACTCGGTGGGCTGCGTGCCGATTCTCAAATTTGGCACAGAGCAGCAAAAGCAGCAGTTCCTCGCGCCGCTGGCCAGTGGCGCGATGCTCGGTGCATTCGCCCTCACCGAGCCGCAGGCCGGCTCCGACGCCAGCAGCCTGAAGACGCGGGCGCGGCGCGATGGCGAGCACTACGTGCTCAACGGCAGCAAGCAGTTCATCACCTCCGGGCAGAACGCCGGAATAGTGATCGTCTTCGCCGTTACCGATCCTGAGGCGGGCAAGCGTGGCATCAGCGCATTCATCGTGCCCACCGATTCACCCGGTTATCAGGTGGCGCGGGTCGAGGACAAACTTGGCCAGCACGCCTCCGATACCTGCCAGATCGTCTTCGATGATGTGCGCGTGCCGTTGGCCAATCGCCTGGGCGAGGAGGGGGAGGGCTACAAGATCGCCCTGGCCAACCTTGAGGGCGGGCGCATCGGTATCGCCTCGCAATCGGTCGGCATGGCTCGCGCCGCATTCGAGGTGGCGCGTGATTACGCCAACGAGCGCCAGAGCTTTGGCAAAAAATTGATCGAGCACCAGGCGGTGGCCTTCCGCCTGGCCGACATGGCCACGCGCATTGCTGTCGCCCGGCAGATGGTGCTGCACGCTGCGGCCTTGCGCGACGCGGGGCGCCCAGCGCTGGTAGAAGCCTCGATGGCTAAGCTGTTTGCCTCGGAAATGGCCGAAAAGGTCTGTTCGGATGCCTTGCAGACCCTGGGCGGTTATGGCTATCTGAGCGACTTCCCGCTGGAGCGCATCTACCGCGATGTGCGGGTTTGCCAGATCTACGAAGGCACCAGCGACATTCAGCGCATGGTCATTGCGCGCAATCTTTGAAGGAGCAGCCTGCATGTCTTTTGAAACCATCCTGTTGGACATCCGTGGCAAAGTCGGCCTGATTACCCTCAACCGGCCGCAGGCGTTGAATGCACTGAACGCGCAGATCGTCAGTGAGATCAACCAGGCGCTGGACCAGTTGGAGAAGGATCCGAACATCGGCTGTGTGGTGCTGACGGGCTCGGCCAAGGCGTTCGCCGCTGGCGCCGACATCAAGGAAATGGCCGATCTGACTTACCCGCAGATCTACGTCGATGACCTGTTCAGCGACGCCGACCGCATCGCCAATCGGCGCAAGCCGATCATCGCTGCGGTGTCTGGCTTTGCCTTGGGCGGCGGCTGCGAACTGGCGATGATGTGCGATTTCATCCTGGCCGCTGACAACGCCAAGTTCGGTCAGCCGGAAGTCAATCTTGGCGTATTGCCGGGTATGGGCGGCACCCAGCGCCTGACCCGTGCGGTGGGCAAGGCCAAGGCCATGGAGTTGTGCCTGACGGGTCGCCTGATGGGCGCCGAAGAGGCCGAGCGCGCTGGCCTGGTAGCACGTGTGGTACCGCAGGCAGAACTGCTGGAGGAAGCCTTGAAGGTGGCCGCGACCATCGCCAGCAAATCGATCCCGGTCAGCATGATGGTCAAGGAAAGCGTCAATCGCGCCTTCGAAGTGACCCTGAGCGAGGGTGTGCGCTTCGAGCGCCGGGTGTTCCATGCAGCCTTTGCCACCGAAGACCAGAAGGAAGGCATGGCGGCCTTCGTTGCCAAGCGCGAGGCGCAGTTTAAAGATCGCTGATGTCGCGCACACGCACGGTCGGCCAGCGCCCCCGTCTCCTGGTCGGGGGGCCGGGCGAGGACTGGCCGTAGCCGGATCCGGTCAAGGTTCAAGTCGAAAAGAAGTAACGCTGCGCGGCAGCTGCGGTTATTGGCGCGCGATACACCGCAACCGGCCTGCCGGTCACGGGGTCGTTGGCCTGCTGGCCGGCGCTATGGCGCTGCGCCGCTGTTTTCAGATGACCTACGGTGAACTGTGCTCTGGCGGTGTTGTTGGCAGCATAGTGAAAATGCGCGAACCACAGCGGGCGCCCCTGGTAATTGATGGCGTACTCATCGAGGTAGTCGTCTGGCCTGCCTTTGACCTTGGCCAGGCGAGTGCGTGTCCCGATGGGGCTGACGGTCACCTGATGGTTGTCGATCAGATACTGCACTTCGGCCATGCGAGGGCGCTGGGCAAGCGCGGCGCGAGTTCGCAGGGTGATGGCTTGCTCATCGAAGTGCCTGGCAAGGGTGTCGAGCGCCTGGATCATCTGGGCTGCACTCTCACCGTCGCCAGCTTCATCGACCTGATTGTGCTCGGTCAGGCGCTGTTCGATGGCGCTAACCTGAGCCCGCAGTTTGTCGCGCTGATGATGGACTAACTCTTCGAGCTCGATCGGTAAGTAGCTACTAGCGCTGTAGGCGCCAAGCCTTTGTACCTCTGCACGGGCACGATCCATCAAGCGGGTGCTCTCGCCAAGCAGCTGCGCCAGCGCTTGGCGGTTGCGCGAAGGCGCTGCTGCCGTCGCTGCAACCTCACGCCAGGCGCCTTGATCGAGACGGTAGGTTTGCGCCGGACTCTGCCCGTCGGGGCCGGCAATTTGCACGATGTTACTGTCATTGGCGCTCGGCTCTCCCAGAAGCAGACCATGCTCGCTGGTCTCGATCAGCCCGGGCAAATTGCGTCGCAGCTGGGCGAGGGTCTTGACTGGAGGATAGTTGGGCAGTTCGCCCAGGTCTTGGGTCACCCTGCCGATGACGGAGTCCAGCGCCTGATCCAACCGCGTCAGGGTCTCTAACGCCGCGGGCGTTTGCTCGTACAGTGGCATGAGGTTGCCCAACTGGCGCTTGGCGGCGTTGAATTGCTCATGGATGCTGCGTAGCAGGCGAACCTGCACCTCTTCGCTCAGGTCATCGTGTTCGAACAGCTTGATGCGCTGGCCGATGCCCAGTTGGATGTTGGTCCAGCAGCGCTCCAGCCAGAAAGCGGCGGCGTCGTCAGTCACGCCATGCACCAGAATCATTCGGTTGACCAATGATTCCAGTTTCATGAAGCGCAGTATCAGGGCTTTCTCGGGCCCGGCATCGACCCAGCATGCCTGGCGATGTGCATGGGCAATATCGGAGCGCGTGCGGCTGGCCATCTTGCCCAGCTCCAATTGGCGCGCTTTGAGCGCATCGATGTTGCTGATCCTTTGCTCGAGCAACGGCGCCATTTCGTTGAGCCGGTCGGTTGCGTTGGCCAGCTCGGCAGGGCTGAGCACAGCTCCGGTTCCCTGGCGCCGGGCCAGTGCCAATAGCTGCTCGCGCTTGGGCTTCCACAGCTTGCGCAAAATCAGCTCGATCAGTTGCAAGCACAGGCTGTCTTGGTGCAGGCCGTGGGCGCGCACGGTCGCATAATCGGCCAACGGCATAATGGCATTACGGGCGTCGGCGTGATGCACATGTTCGGACCAGGCTGACGAAACTGTCCTGGCGGAGATCAGGCAGCTATTGAGTACGCTCTGTTCGCTGGTGCTATTGGCCAGGTTGGTGACGACCTTGAGCTTTTGTTCCCACAGTTTACTGGCAGCCATTTCTTCATCGAGCTGGACATCGAGTGGCTTGCACTGCTCGGCCAGCCGCTGTTGACGTTGGCGCAGTCGTTCGTCCAATGGCATGCCGCCGCGCAGGCGCAAGCTCAGATCCAACTGCCAGCGCCCGGATTCGTCGCGCCTCAACCAGGGGCCATAGGTCTGTTCAGGTGTCTGCGCGGCGATGCGTACCTGGTTCTGTTGAGGATCGAGCATAACCGGGTAGACCTTGCCTTCCACGACCGCCCAGAGGCTGTCCTGATGCAGGTAGAGGCCCCATAGAGGGCCATGGGGGATGGCGCTGCCCAGTTCATGGTAGCTGAGTGTCGACTGCAACTTCGCCAGCGCCGAGCGTTGGGTGGCTGACAGCGCAGGTTGCGCCTGTGCCCAGCGCAAATCCAACATGGCAGGCAGCGTCGAGGGCTGTTCCTGGGCAAGCGGCTGATCGGGTTGCAGGGGCTGGACCTCGACCGGCTGAGCAGGTTCATCCAGCTCCAGACGCATGCGGAACATCGAATGGGAAAACAATAGCATCGCGACATTGAGCAGCAGATTGACCAATGCCAGGCGCTGCTCGCCAGGGGCGGTTTGCGGCTCGAGGTCAACGTACTCGGCCAGGGCCACTTCCATCTGAGCCAGCCAGGCTACCCTGCCCAGGGTTTCACCGGCCAGTGGCAGCAAGGTGTTGAATAGCAGCCAACTGAGCTCTTTCCAACTGTTCCAGCGCGTCTGGGCACTGGTAGCGGAGTGTTCGCGAAAACGCTGGATGGATTCCTCGACACAGCCTTGATACAAGGCCTGAGCCGGGTCACTTGCGGGGGCGTCGGTGGCCAGCTCCACCGGGGGCGGGGCGCCGAAGGGTATGGCGCTGGTGTCATCCAGTGGGTAGAACAGGTGCGGTTCAACGAACCCGCCATGGGCGTATACCTTGCGATCAACGGCCGGCAGCCGCTGCAACAGGTCATCTTGCAGTGGGCCGGGGGTGCTGATGGCCACGAACAAGGCCATACGGTCGCTAAACGCCAACAGCGATTGCCGATGCAGCGGGCGATACAGCAGGCAAGGTGTATGGCCGGGGCGCAGGGGTTCGATCAACCAGGTATTGAGCGGATGATCGGGGGCTGCCCCTGGCGACTTGATGAAGGCGAGCGGCCTGAGTACCCAGCGTAGCGCCTCCTCGACCGGCACTGGGCTGAAGACCTGGGCGATGTGGTCTGCGGCATCGACCCCGATGTCCTCGCCGCGCAGGTGCAATTCCAAGGCCAGGGTTGGCAACTGTGAGCGCAGTTGATTGGCTAGCAGGCGTTGGCGGTGTTGGCGCTGGGACGGGTCATCGAGCAACTTCGCGGTGAGCATCTGCGGGTAGCGGGTTGCGATGTCGAGCTGGGTGATGAGGGTGCGTACATAGGCTTCGTTCATCCAGCTCGGCAGTGCCTGGTCGGTGCTGGACAGTAGCTCGACCCGACCGGGCTTGAGCAAGCCCAGATTGCCGATGGCCAACTGGGCCAGGGAAAGCTCTACGCTGCGCACTTCTCCTGCGACGAATGGCGCACCCTGTGCGGGGCTGGCGGCGGCAACGGCCTGGTGATTGATGACCCGCACCTGCATGGGATCCAGCGGCTGGCCAGGGTGATCAAGGGCAAAGCGCGCCGCCAACGCCTGGTTGGCGAATTGTTCGGCAGTGGCGACGTCGTCGAGCCAGAACTGGCCGTTGGCATCCTTGTAAGCCTGTGCCACGTTCAACAGCAGGGTGCTATAGCGTATCAACGGTTGGGCCTGGGCGTCGCGCAACCAGTCCGGCAGTTGGCTGATCAAGCTTTGCCGTTGTTCGGCTTCACTGGCGCTACACAGGTCGAGCATGGCCGTCAGCCGATCAAGGTCCAGCGCAAGGGTGAGGGCGTCCTGGCGAGTGCGATAGCGCGGAGCTAGTTGATCGATCAGGTTGAGTTGCTGATTGAACAGGGTGCTGGCCTGGACCTCGAACACCTGTCCCAGCGACGGTTCGATAGATACGTGGCGTGGCAGGTCTGCCGCTTGCGCAGGCCATTGCCTGGATATGGCGCTGAGCAGTGCTTGGCGCGAAGCGAATGGGTAGAGGATTCCCCCCAAGGTGTACAGCAGGTGAACGTTACGTTCTGGGCTTTGGCCAGGGTGTTCGATCAGCACGGCGCTGGCCATGTCCACATCTATGAAACCAGCTTTCGCGAAGTCCAGTTGCAGGTTCGACACGCTCAGGTTTCGGGCATTGGGCCGCAGATTGCGTTGGGCGGGGTCTGGATAGCGCTGCACCAGGCGGGCGAGGCTGTTGGCGAAGGATGACTGGGCGTTGTCTGGCTGGCTTGAATCGATGGCCAGCTTGAGTTGCTCTTGCAGATGGTTGGCGTACCAGCCCCAGGGCGTTTGCCCGCTGCGGTCAAACTGGCTCCAGTAGCTGACCAGGGCCTGTTTGTAGATATCAAGCAAGAACGGCGCACAGGCGTTGATCAGCGTTTCAACCTTGTGCAGATCGACGTATACCTTGCCGCTGGGGTCACCATCTTCGCGCATTGAAAGGCTGTCTTCACCCTCAATCAGGTTGAGGGTGCGGCGCAGACAGAAACGCTCCACTACCACCTGGGGCAGTGGGCGTATCCAGGTAAGGTCGGCTGATTCGCGGCTGACCAGGTAGATGAACAGCGGATCATAGCGGTTGCTTATCCGCTGCGCAGACCACTGCTGGCGAAGCATGCCGGTGGCGACTTCCAGCAGCGTCGGACGAGAACTGAAGCGTTTGGCGACCTGGCACTCCAGAGCGCTGTATTGGGCAAGGCGTTGATGCAGATCCATGAGGGTTCCAGCCGTTGTTGATGGACCTGCATCAAGCCTTTGAGCCCGAGTTGATGGGTGTTAACCGGTTGATACCAAGGAACCAGTCAAGTGCGCCCATCGGCTGATTCGTCGGCGCGGCCGGCGTCCCTAGAATCCAGACACCGCCTGTCAGCGCGACAGGCCCAGTCCAGCCGAGGCTCTTCCCATGATCTACGCCGCACCCGGCACCCCCGGTGCCCTCGTTCAGTTCAGATTGCGCTATGGCAACTACATCGGCGGTGAGTTCGTTGCGCCGGTTGCCGGTGAATACTTCACCAATTCATCACCGGTCAATGGCCAGCCGATCGCTGAGTTCCCCCGTTCCGGCGCCGCTGATATCGAGCGTGCGCTGGATGCCGCCCACGCCGCTGCCGATGCCTGGGGCCGAACCTCGGTGCAGGAGCGCTCGCTGATCTTGCTGAAGATCGCCGACCGCATCGAGGCCAACCTTGAAAAGCTGGCGATCACTGAAACCTGGGATAACGGCAAGGCCATTCGCGAGACGCTCAATGCCGATGTGCCGCTGGCGGCCGATCACTTTCGTTACTTCGCCGGCTGCATCCGCGCCCAGGAAGGTGGTGCTGCCGAGATCAATGACGGCACTGTGGCTTATCACTTCCATGAACCGTTGGGGGTGGTTGGGCAGATCATCCCGTGGAACTTCCCGCTGCTGATGGCCGCCTGGAAGCTTGCGCCGGCCTTGGCTGCGGGTAACTGCGTAGTGCTCAAGCCGGCCGAGCAGACCCCGCAATCGATCACCCTGCTGGCCGAACTGGTCGGCGATCTGCTGCCTGCCGGTGTATTCAACATCGTCCATGGCTTCGGTCGTGAAGCGGGCGAGGCGCTGGCCACCAGCAAACGCATCGCCAAGATCGCCTTTACCGGCTCCACCCCGGTAGGCTCGCACATCATGAAGTGCGCAGCCGAAAACATCATTCCCTCCACTGTGGAGTTGGGCGGCAAGTCGCCGAACATCTTCTTCGAGGACATCCTGCAAGCCGAACCTGCCTTCATCGACAAGGCCGCCGAAGGGCTGGTGCTGGCGTTCTTCAACCAGGGCGAGGTGTGTACCTGTCCGTCGCGGGCGCTGGTGCAGGAGTCGATCTATCCGCAATTCATTCAGGTGGTGTTGGAAAAGATCAAACAGATCAAGCGCGGCAACCCGCTGGACACCGCGACCATGGTCGGCGCCCAGGCCTCCGAGCAGCAGTTCGACAAAATTCTCTCCTACCTTGAGATTGCCGAGCAGGAGGGCGCTGAACTGCTGGCTGGCGGCCAGGCCGAGCGACTTGAGGGTGAGCTTGCCAGCGGTTATTACATCCAGCCGACCCTGCTCAAGGGTAACAACCAGATGCGCGTGTTCCAGGAGGAAATCTTCGGTCCGGTGGTCAGTATCACCACCTTCAAGGATGAGGCCGAGGCGCTGGCGATTGCCAACGATACCGAGTTTGGCCTCGGGGCCGGGGTGTGGACCCGCGACATCAACCGCGCCTATCGCATGGGACGGGGGATCAAGGCTGGCCGAGTGTGGACCAACTGCTACCATCTGTATCCGGCCCACGCCGCTTTCGGCGGCTACAAGAAATCCGGCGTAGGCCGTGAAACCCACAAGATGATGCTCGAGCACTACCAGCAGACCAAGAACCTGCTGGTCAGTTACGACATCAATCCCCTGGGCTTCTTTTGATCGGTATGGGTAGTAACCGGTCCTAAAGTAGCAATGGCAGTGCACCGGAAACGGTGTATCAATAAACGCACCGCAATCTCGTGGTGCCAGAAGAGGATGAACCTATGTGGAAAAAGCCCGCGTTCACTGATCTGCGTATCGGTTTCGAAGTGACCATGTACTTCGCCAACCGTTGATCCTCCAGGCGCCGGTCGCTGTGTGCGGCGGCCGGCGCTCACCTTGATTACAAACCCTGCTGGATGCTTTAGGCTCAGGAACACTACGACAAGAACAATAGGCGTTGCATGAGCCCGAATCTGAGCCAGTTGCGCAAGTTCGTCTCCCCCGAAATCATCTTTGGTGCCGGTTGCAGGCATCATGTCGCCAACTACGCCCGCACGTTCGGTGCGCGCAAGGTGCTGCTGGTCAGCGACCCGGGTGTGGTGGCTGCCGGATGGGTCGCCGATATCGAAGCCAGCCTGCAAGGGCAGGGCATCGACTACTGCCTGTACACCGACGTCTCGCCCAATCCCCGGGTCGAAGAAGTGATGGCCGGCGCCGAGCGTTACCGCAGCGAACAGTGCGATGTGATCGTCGCCGTGGGCGGCGGCAGCCCGATGGACTGCGCCAAGGGTATTGGCATCGTGGTCGCCCACGGCCGGCACATTCTTGAGTTCGAAGGGGTCGACACCATTCGCGTGCCGAGCCCGCCGCTGATCCTGATCCCCACCACGGCGGGCACCTCTGCCGATGTTTCGCAGTTCGTGATCATTTCCAACCAGCAAGAGCGGATGAAGTTTTCCATCGTCAGCAAGGCGGTGGTGCCGGATGTGTCGCTGATCGACCCCGAAACCACCTTGAGCATGGATCCGTTTCTGTCTGCCTGCACCGGCATCGATGCCCTGGTACATGCCATCGAGGCATTCGTCTCTACCGGTCACGGGCCGCTGACCGACCCGCATGCGCTGGAGGCGATGCGCCTGATCAATGGCAACCTGGTGCAGATGATCGCCAGCCCCGACGATATCGCCCTGCGCGAAAAAGTCATGCTGGGCAGCATGCAGGCGGGCCTGGCGTTTTCCAATGCCATCCTCGGTGCGGTGCATGCGATGTCGCATAGCCTGGGCGGCTTTCTCGATCTGCCGCATGGGCTGTGCAATGCGGTGCTGGTCGAGCATGTGGTGGCGTTCAACTACAGCGCCGCGCCAGATCGCTTCAAGGTGATCGCCGAAACCTTGGGTATCGATTGCCGTGGCCTGAACCATGAGCAGGTACGCAAGCGCTTGGTCGAGCATCTGATCGCCCTCAAGCATTCGGTGGGCTTCCATGAAACGCTTGGCTTGCACGGGGTGGGTAGCAGCGATATCCCGTTTCTGTCGCGTCACGCCATGGATGACCCGTGCATCCTCACCAACCCGCGCAACTCCAGCCTGCGTGATGTCGAGGTGGTGTATGGCGAGGCCCTCTGAGCCCAGCGCCGACGCCCTGGCTGGGCTGCTGGGGTTGTCCAACCACACCGTGCGCAAGAGCCATTACCCGGAACTGGCGGTGCGTCTGGAAGAGTTGGAGGCAGAGCGCAATCGCTACAAGTGGCTGTTCGAGCACGCGGTACATGGGATCTTTCAGGCCAGCCTGGAGCAAGGCATGCGGGCGGCTAATCCTGCCTTGGCGCGCATGCTCGGCTTCGATCAGCCGCAGGCGCTGCTGTTCTCGCGCAGCGACCTGGCCAGCCTGCTATTCGACCGTGGCACTGATGAATTGCAGGAAATTGTCCAGGTGCTGCAGCGCGAGCATGCCCTGCTGGGCTATGAGACCCGCTTGCGCCGGCGTGACGGCAGCAGCATCGACGTGTTGATGAACCTGCTGCTGCGTCCGGATGAGGTGGGGGTGGTTGAGGGATTTGTCGCAGATATCACCGAGCGCAAGCAGGCCCAGGTCCATTTACAGCAACTCAACGACCAGCTTGAGCTGCGGGTCGCCGAACGCACCAACGAGCTGATCGAGGCCCGCGACGCTGCGCAAGCGGCCAACCTGAGCAAGGACAAGTACCTGGCCGCCGCCAGTCATGACCTGCTGCAACCGCTCAACGCTGCCCGGCTGCTGATCTCGACCCTGCGCGAGCGGCCTTTGGCCCAGGCAGAAGGGGTGCTCGTCGAGCGGGCCCACCAGGCGCTGGAAGGCGCCGAAGACCTGCTCACCGACCTGCTCGACATCTCCCGCCTGGATCAGGCGGCGATCAAGCCTGACCTGGACTTCTACCGCCTGGACGATCTGCTGCTGCCCCTGGATTCGGAATTCCAGTCGGTGGCCGAGGCGGCAGGGCTGGCCTTGCGGGTGCGGGGTGGCCAGCGTGTGGTGCGTACCGATATGCGCCTGCTGACGCGCATCCTGCGTAACTTCTTGAGCAATGCCTGCCGTTATACCGAGCACGGTCGGGTGCTGATGGGCTGGCGCCAGCGCGGTGAGCGGCTGCGCATCGAGGTCTGGGACAGTGGCCGGGGTATCGCTGCGGACCGGCTGCAATCGATCTTCCTGGAGTTCAACCAGCTCGATGTCGGCCGTGCTGTCGACCGCAAAGGCGTGGGTTTGGGCTTGGCGATCGTTGAGCGCATAGCGCGGATCCTCGATTGCCGCATCGATGTACGTTCATGGCCTGGGCGCGGCTCGGTGTTCAGTATTGAAGTGCCGTTATCCAATGAGCAGCCCGCCCAGGGCAGCGTGTCCCTGCCCCAGGCCAGTGTCGGCGACCCGCTGCCGGGGCGGCGCCTGCTGGTGCTGGACAATGAGTTGAGCATCCGCCAGAGCATGGCTGCGCTGCTCGCCCAGTGGGGATGCGAGGTGGTTACTGCGGGGGATCTGGACGAATCGTTGCAGGTGTTGCAGGATCGCCCTCCAGAACTGGTGCTGGCGGACTTTCACCTTGACCATGGCCTGACCGGCTGCGATGTGGTCCGCGACTTGAGGTCGCACTTCGCCTGCGCCATCCCTGCGGTGATGATCACCGCCGATCGCAGCGAGCAAAGTCGGCGCGCCATGCAGCGGCTCAAGGCACCCCTGCTGAACAAACCGGTCAAACCGGGCAAATTGCGTGCGGTCTTGAGTCAATTGTTAGGGTAGGGCTGGCCATAAGTAGGAGATATCTGGCCGATGGGCGGATTCCGCGTCATTTCGGACAATTGCGGCCCAATCCCTGTTGCCCCGTGCGACGTGTCGCCTTAGACTGCCGCCCCCTGTAAAAGAGTGCCGGTTGGCGCTTGAAGAATTCCGTTGCCCTCGCACTGGCGTGGGCGACATTTGAATCGCCCAAATGCACATTTTTTCATAGAGAAATCGATGACCAAGGAACAGTTGCTGGCCATGTCGGCCGATGACTACATGAACGCTGAACAGCTGGAGTTCTTTGCCCAGCTGCTGCAAGCGATGAAGGTAGATACCCACGAGCGCATCGAGCAGAGCCGCATTACCATTGAAAGCCTGGATACCCCTTCGGACCCAGCTGACGTGGCATCGGTCGAGGAAGAGCGTCACTGGCTGGTCAACGGCATCGAGCGCGACCAGCGCTTGCTGCCGCAGCTGGAGATGGCCCTGGGCCGAATTGGTGACGACAGCTTTGGCTGGTGCGAAGACAGCGGCGAGCCAATTGGCCTGCAGCGCTTGCTGATCAGCCCGACCACCAAGTACTGCATCGAAGCCCAAGAGCGCCACGAGCAGATCGGCCGCCACCAGCGCCAGATCTGATCCAGCGTTTGTCGCATGGCCCCACGGAGCGATCCCTGGGGCTTTTTGCGTTTTCTTGCCCGCCCATGGCCTTTGCGTCGTAGCTGCCGGCCCCTGCGCGGGCAAGCCCGCTCCCACAGGCACTGCGCTGACTCACCAAACCACGCGGTCCCGGTAGGAGCGGGCTTGCCCGCGAAGCGCCGCGCTAGCGGCGCCATCTTCGGCGCAGCGCTGCATCCTGAGCCATCCTTAAGCTTGTCCTGCGTCAACCCCTAGCCCTTACCTCCTAAAGAGCCATGGATAATGGCCTAATAGTGGCGTTTAATGTCCGCATAATAACGACGCACGGATGACCCCGAAGATGATGCGAGAAGGATCTCTGCCCACCAGCCAATCGCTCCAGCCGACACTTGGCCGATTCCCTGTCACCGTCGCCCTGTTGCAAGGCCTGGCGCTGGGCGTTGTGCTGGCCGCGATGGCCTTTGCTCAACTGCCGTTCTATCTGGCATTACCCTTGGCGTTGTTGGTGCTGTGGGTCCCGCTCTGGCGCCGCAAGCCATTGGCTGCCAATGTCGCCGAACAGCAATTACCGATGCCCCACGATCTGACCCAGAGCTTGGCGCGCAATACCACGCATAACGCGCTGTCCGCCGCTGCCATGGCGTTTTCGGTACAGCAGCTGGCCACGCGCTTGCAGTCGCAGTTGGGCGCCGCCTCGCGAATCGTCGACAGTGCGCAGATCATGATCGGCACCGAGAAGGCCACCGCCCAGCTCAGCCAGCAAGCCCTGGACGCCGCACGTACTGCGCATGTCAGCAGCGCTGCGGGTCGCGAGGTACTGGCCGACTCGATCCAGCGCATGCATCAGCTCAGCACCCGCGCAACCGCCAGCCGCGAGTTGATCGAAGCGCTGCATCAGCGTAGCGAAGATATCGCCCGGGTCACCCTGGTGATTCAGGCCATCGCCAGCCAGACCAACTTGCTGGCGCTCAACGCCGCGATCGAGGCCGCTCGGGCGGGTGAGCATGGGCGTGGCTTCGCGGTCGTCGCCGACGAAGTGCGCGGGCTGGCGGGGCGTACTGCGGCTGCTACCGGCGAAGTGGGAGAGATGGTGGCTGACATTCAGGCACGTACCGCCCAGGTGGTCGAGCAGATCCGCAGTTTGGCCGGTGATCTGAGTAGCGGCCTTGAGCAGGTCGAAGATACCGGTGAGCAACTGATCCAGATTGCCCAGCTCGTCGCTAGGGTGGAGCACCAAGTGGGTGAGATCGCCGAGGGTACCGCAGTCAACCAAGTGCAACTGGATAACTTGTTTCAAGCGGTGGGGCAGGTGCGCGCCGACCTTGAGCTCAGCGACCAGCAGACCCAGCGCCTGGCCCAGGCCGCGGTGCAGATGGAGAGCCAGGCCGAAGCGCTCAGCGAACGCCTGGCCGAGGTTGGCCTGGATGACTATCACCAGCGCATCTTCGAGCTGGCGATGCGGGGCGCAAAGGCGATCGGCGAGCGCTTCGAACAGGATATCGAACAAGGTGTCATCAGCCTGGAAGATTTGTTCGATCGCCGCTATCAGCCTATCCCCGGCATGCGCCCACCGCGTTTCAACACGCGTTTTGACCAATACACCGACAGCGTGCTGCCAGGCATCCAGGAGCCGCTGCTGAGCCAACACGAGGGCATGATCTATGCCATCGCCTGCACCCCAGAAGGTTACGTGCCCACCCACAATGCGGCGTTCAGCCTGCCGCTGACCGGTGATGAGGCCCATGACACCGCGCACAATCGCAGCAAACGGCTGTTCGATGACCGCACTGGCATACGCTGCGGCAGCCATCAGCAGCGCCTGCTATTGCAGACCTACAGCCGTGATACTGGTGAGCTGATGCACGATCTGTCGGTACCGGTGTTCGCCAAAGGCCGGCATTGGGGTGGCCTGCGCTTGGGTTATCGGCCCGAACCTGGGCTCGATTGATCCCGGGGTTTATTGCCGTTGACGCAAAACAGCAGTACGGGCGAGCGCTTTAATTGAGCTCGGCACGGGCGTATCATAGCTACATCGTTAGGTTGCTAATTAAATTCCGGAGGGGATTATGAATAGCCGAGTCGATGTTGCCGTAATGATCGGCTCCGGGGTGCCTGCTACCTTCAAGGCCATGGGGCGCAGGGTGTGTTGGGTGGTGTTGGTCAATGGCGAGCGGCGTGGTACGGCGTTCGCCAGTCGCGGCGAAGCGCTCGAGTGCCAGGCCGCCTGGATGGCTCAGTTAGCCAAGGGGCAGGCAGCCTGAGGGTTGCCTCATCGCTCAAGATGGCGAGCCAGTTCACAGGCATCCTGGTGACGCCGTCTGAAGCCCTTGACTCGCCCAGTCGAGCTTTCGGTAACATGAAAGAAGGCGATACCGGCCGGGATTACCACGAAACGCGGCTCTTTTTTGTCCCGATAGAGGTAAGAAATTTCCTTCACCTCTCGACGGATTTCGGTGTTTTCGTGCATATTTCGTCCCTTGTAATGCGCTGATGAATGCTGAGGCCCATTCTGTGGGGGCCTGCTGTTATCTATTGCATCTTTTCTGGCATTGCTGTTGTCAGACATTACGCTTCCCTAATGGGGAAAACTGCCGTTATCAGGTTGTGACGCTTTGGCTGGCGAGCTGGAGTAATAAATCCTGCGCGACGTATCGCCGATGTGCACAGACCCATCGTGCATGGTTTTAATAATCTTTTAAGCATCGTTTAGAAATGACCGCGCCGCTCCGGGGTTCCGAAGGGGTGCGCATGTAACCGGTTTGAGGAACTCTTCATTGGCAGTCAGTACACTCGATACCCACGCATTGTTTGCCTTGGGTGATTTGCGGGCCAAGTTGGTCAAGCTGTTCCAAGGGCGGTTTGTCTATGTCACCGAGCAAAGTCCTGAAGGCCTGTACATGGCTGAGATCGACACTGAAAGCGCTCTGGTGGTCGATGACAAGCCCCGGCTGGAACTCAAGGTTGGTGATCACTTTCGCGCGGCAGTATTGCCCAGTCGTGAGGGTGGCAAGCTGGAACTGCGTTTTCGTGAAATCAAGCTCAATGTCTATGGCCAGGGCGACTATGCCTTTGTCTCGGTCCCGGAAGGTGATGGCATCGTGTTCCGCAACGGTCACGGGGTAATGCTGGTATTCGCCGCGCAGCAGCAAGTGCAGGAAGGCCTGGGCAAGATGCTCAAAGCGGTAACCGGCAAAGTCGCCAAATGGCGCAAGGGCGAACTCACCACGTTCAAGGCTAGCGAGTGAGCACTGAAGGCCCGCCTGCTGGACGGGCGCAGTTTCACACTCAGCATCAAGCCCGCGCTACGGCGCAAGCCGAGCAACTGTTGGCGCGCAAAGATGAGCTGGGCGGTGCCTGGTTAGCCTGGGTGGCGGGTGAGTTGTACCGGCTCAGCCCCGCGCCATACGCCGCCATGGTGCGACGTGAGCTAGAGAGGCTGAGCCAGGATCCAGGCTAGTGGGTGCGTAGCTGAGATCGGTTCAGTTGCCGCGATCGCGGCCGCTGCTGACTTCTTCTGGCACCGATTCACCCGACATGCGCTTGCGAAACAAGGCCGCTCTGGCGAGCAGCAGTGTGGTCACCGGCACGGTGATCGACAGTAAGATCGGGATCAGCCAGGCGTGCAGTACCGGCCCTTGCTTGACCCATGAAAAATACACGATCGACGCCAGGCTGACGCACCAGGCGCCGATGGTCGAAGCCAGCGCAGGCGGGTGCATGCGTTGGAAGTAGTCTTTCATGCGCACCAGCCCCAGGGCACCGATCAGGGCGAACAGGCTGGCGGTCAGCAACAGGGCGGCAGTGACCAGCTCTAGCCAAAATGGCAGTTCAAGGGCTTCGGTCATTCGATCACCTCACCGCGCAAGAGAAATTTGGCCAGGGCGAAGGAGCCGACGAAGCCGAACAGGGCGATCAGGAGTGCGCCCTCGAAATAGGTATCACTGGCGTAGCGAATGCCCAGCACCAGCATCATCAGCATGGCCAAGATGTACAGGTAGTCCAGCGCCAGCACTCGGTCCTGGGCGGACGGCCCGCGAAACAACCTGACCAGCGCCAGGGCCATGGCGATGGCGAAGATGAACAGGCTGGCGAGAATGGCGTTGGCGAGCAGGCCTGTCATTCGAAAATCTCCATCAGCGGGCGTTCATAGGTGTGCTTGAAGTGGTCGATGAAGTCCGCTTCGTCGTCCAGGTCGAACACATGCAGCAGCAGGACACTGCGGTCCAGCGCCAGCTCCGACCAGACGGTACCGGGCACCACCGTGGTGATCATCGATAAGGCCGCCAGGCCGTGGGCATCGCGCAAGGCCAAGGGAATGTGGACGAACGCCGAGCGTGGCGGACGGCTGCCGACACGCAGCACGCTACGCGCTACCAGCAGGTTCGAAATGATCACATCCAGGCCTACGCGGCCGATCAGCTTGGCGATCACCCACGGCCGGTGCACGTGTGCGTGCTGAGGGCGCAGCGGCGCCATCAGGATCGGCGCGAGAATGCCCAGCAGAGCGCCCAGCAGCAGATTGCCAGGGCTCAGTGACAGGTTCAGCAGCAACCACAGAACGAATAGCGCAACGGACAGCAGCGGTGCGGGGAAGACTCGGCTCATGGCTGCACCTGTACGTCAAAGGTGGTAGGGCCTGGGACCGGCCGGGTAGCCATCACCGCATCGATATAGGCATCAGGCGCTTGCAGGCTCGCGGCGGTATCCTGGGTGTAACGCAGCAGTGGCTCGGCCCTGAAGCTCAAGATGATGCACAAGCCGAGCAGGATCACGATCGGCAGGCACTCATAGCGTCGCAGCAGTGGCGAAGGGCGCTCTTCAGGCTTCCAGAAGCGCTGGATGCCGACACGGCCGAAGGCAATCAGCGAGGCCATGCCCGACAGGATCAACAGCGTTACCAGCGTCCAGCCAGCGGCGGACAACGGCTGCTCGGGGGCGGTGCCCAGGCCGAGCGGATTGAACAGCGCGCTGATCAGGCCCAGCTTGCCAATAAAGCCAGACAGCGGCGGCATGCCAATGATCAGCAAGGCGCAGGCAATGAAACTCAAGCCGAGGAAGGCCATGGTCCAGGGGATGATCTGGCCGATCACCGCCTTCTGCTCGTCGTCCAGGTTGATGCCCTTGGGCGGGTGTAGCGACTCCAACGGCGAAGGCATGCCTTCGTCATCATCCAGCGGTACTTCATTGGCCGAGCGCGAACGTTCGACCAGCTCGGCCAGCAAGAACAGCGCGCACAGTGCCAGGGTCGAGCTGACCAAGTAGAACAGCGCGCTGCCGGTGAGGATCGGCTGGCCAAAGCCCACTGCGGCCATCAGCGTGCCGGCCGAAACCAGAATGCTCAGTGCCGCCATGCGCTCCAGGCGCTGGGCAGCGAGAATGCACACTGCCGCCACTGCCAGGGTCGCCAGGCCGCCGTAGATCAGCCATTGCCCACCAAAGTGCGCCGAAGCACCGGCCTGGCCGGAAAACAGCAACGTCCATAGGCGCAGCACTGCGTACAGGCCAACCTTGGTCATGATCGCGAACAGCGCCGCCACCGGCGCGCTGGCCGAGGCATAGGCCGGCACCAGCCAGAAGTTCAGCGGCCAGATACCGGCCTTGGCCAGGAACGCCATCGCCAGGATCGCCGCACCCGCATGCAGCAGGCCCCGGTCAGCCTCTGGCACCAGCGGGATCTTCAACGCCAGGTCGGCCATGTTCAGCGTACCGGTGACGCCATATAGCATCGCTGCACCGACCAGAAACAGCGAGGAAGCGAACAGGTTGATCGCGATGTAATGCAGCCCTGCCTTGACCCGCGCGCGCCCCGAGCCGTGCAGCAGCAAGCCGTAAGAGGCCGCCAGCAACACTTCGAAGAACACGAACAGGTTGAACAGGTCGGCGGTCAGGAAGGCCCCGTACAAGCCCATCAACTGGATCTGGAACAGCGCATGGAAGCTGGCCCCAGCGCCATCCCAGCGGGCGCGGGCGAACAGCAGGGCGCTGACTCCGACGATGCCGGTGAGGGTCAGCATCAGCGCCGATAAATGATCGACTACCAGTACGATGCCAAAGGGCGCCGGCCAGTTGCCGGGCAGGTACACGCCGATCGATTCGGCCTGACCTTGAGTGCGCACCCAGGTGAGCAGGGTGATGGCAATCGCCAGGCCAATGATGCTCGACAGCAGGTTCAGATGGCCCTTGAGGCGCCGGCGTTTCTCACCGAGCAGCAGCATTAGCGAGGCGGTCACCAGCGGTAGCAGGATCGGCGCGATGATCAGTTGATTCATCCAGCTCATTCGTCACGCTCCCGGCCATCGACGTGGTCGGTGCCGGTCAGGCCGCGCGAGGCCAGCAGCACTACCAGGAACAGTGCAGTCATGGCAAAGCTGATGACGATCGCGGTGAGCACCAGCGCCTGGGGCAGCGGGTCGGTGTAGTTGAGTAGGTCTTGCGGTACGCCGTCCTTGATGATCGGCTCCTTACCGATGAACAGGCTGCCCATGCTGAAGATGAACAGGTTGACCCCATAGGAGAGCAGGCACAGGCCCATGATCACCTGATAGGTCCGTGGGCGCAGGATCAGCCAGACGCCGGAGGCGGCCAGGACACCGATGGCTACTGCTATGACTTCTTCCATCAGGCGGCTCCTGCTTGGCTGGATTGCTGTGGGTTGGTTCTCTGCGGGCTGCTGGGGCGATAGGCGCGGACCGATTGGTGCGCCAGTGCGGTCAGGATCAGCAGGGTCGAACCCACCACCACGGTGTATACGCCGATGTCGAAGAACAGCGCGCTGGCCACGTGCACATCACCCAGCAACGGCAGGTGCAGGTGGGCGGTATGGGTGGTCAGGAACGGGTAGCCCAGCAGCATCGCGCCGGCACCGGTCAGGGTCGCGCAAAGCAGGCCGGTGCCCATCCAGCGCAGCGGTCGCAGGCTCATCTGCGCCTCGACCCATTGGGTGCCGGCGACCATGTACTGCAGGATGAACGCCACCGACATCACCAGGCCGGCGACGAAGCCGCCTCCCGGTTGGTTGTGACCGCGCATGAACAGGTACATCGACACCAACAGCGCGATTGGCAGCAGCAGGCGCACCAGCGCAGCCGGGACCATCATGAAGCCCAAGGCGGTATCGGTGGCATGCCGCGGGTTGATCAGGTCGGTGACCACGTCCGGCGCCAATTGGCGTTGCTGGGCAGGCAACTGCATGCTCTCTTTCGGCGGGCGGAAGCGGCGCAGCAGGGCGAATACGGTCAAGGCCACGGCGACCAGTACGGTGATCTCGCCGAGGGTGTCGAAACCGCGGAAGTCCACCAGCATCACATTGACCACATTGGTGCCGCCGCCTTGCGGCAGGGCGCGGCTGAGGTAGAACGAGGAAATATCGTTGGGCGTTGGCCGGGTCAGCATGGCGTAGGACAGCAGCGCCATGCCACCACCCACCAGCACCGCCAGCAGCAAGTCACGCAGGCGCCGCAGGCGCGCGCGCTCCTGGCTGCCAGGAAGCGGCGAAACCCCTTCGATCCGGCGCGGTAGCCAGCGCAGGCCGAGCAGGATCAGCACGGTGGTGACCACTTCAACCGCCAGTTGGGTCAGGGCCAGGTCAGGTGCGGAGAACCAGACAAAGGTGATGCAGGTCATCAGGCCGCAGACGCTGACCATGATCAGCGCAGCCAGACGGTGGTACTTGGCTTGCCAGGCGGCGCCGATGGCGCAGGCAATGGCAATCAGCCAAAGCGCGACGAACACCCCGGAGCCTGGGATTTTCGGTCGATCACCCCAGGTTAGGCCGGTATACAGCACTGGCATGAGGCCAGCGATAAACGCCGCCAGGACCAGCATGAACAGTTGTTTTTGCAGGCGGCGGGTGGTGAGTACGCCTTCAACGCGGCGCGCCAGCAACATCAGGCGCACCAAACCGTGCTCGAACAGACGCTTGCCATTGAAGCGCTCGATCAGCGGCGGATAAGGGAAGCGGCCCCGACGCAGTTGCTTGCGCAGTAGCAGGTAGAGCACCACACCGCCGCACATGGCGATCAGGCTCATGATCAACGGTGCATTCCAGCCATGCCAGATCGCCAGGCTGTATTCCGGCAAGGTACCGCCGACCACTGGCAACGCTGCCGCAGCGAGCAGCGGGCCAACCGATTGAGCGGGAAAGATGCCCACCACCAGGCAGGTCAGCACCAGCAGTTCGACTGGCGCGCGCATCCAGCGCGGAGGTTCGTGCGGGGTATGCGGCAGGTCTTGCGCAGTTGGGCCAAAAAACACATCGACGGTGAAGCGCAGCGCATAGGCGACGCTGAAGGTGCCGGCCAGGGTGGCGATCACCGGCAGGGCGGCCTCGACCCAGGCGGTGGAACTGATGAACACGGTTTCGGCGAAGAACATCTCCTTGGACAGGAAGCCGTTCATCAGCGGTACGCCTGCCATCGAGGCGCTGGCGACCATGGCCAGGGTGGCGGTGTACGGTACCAGCCGGATCAGCCCGCTGAGGCGACGAATGTCACGGGTGCCGCTCTCGTGGTCGATGATCCCGGCCGCCATGAACAGCGACGCCTTGAAAGTGGCGTGGTTGAGGATATGGAACACGGCGGCGACTGCGGCCAGTGGGCTGTTCAAACCCAATAGCAGGGTAATCAGGCCCAGGTGGCTGATGGTCGAGTAGGCCAGCAAACCTTTGAGGTCGTTCTGAAACATCGCGGCGAAGGCGCCCAGCAGCAGGGTGATCGCCCCAGCGCCGCCGACGATCCAGAACCATTCTTCGCTACCCGCCAGGGTCGGCCACAGCCGGGCCAATAGGAATACCCCGGCCTTGACCATGGTGGCGGAGTGCAGATAGGCCGATACCGGGGTGGGTGCTGCCATAGCATGTGGCAGCCAGAACTGGAAGGGGAACTGCGCACTTTTGCTCAGCGCGCCAATCAGGATCAGCGGCAGCAACACCGGATACAGGGCGTGCTGCCGTACCGCCTCGCCGGAGGCGAGGACCTTGTCCAGGTCATAGCTGCCGACCACATGGCCAAGCAGCAGGGCCCCCACCAGCAGGCACAGCCCGCCCGCGCCGGTGACCATCAACGCCATGTAGGCGCCGCGGCGGGCGTCGGCGCGGTGGTGCCAGTAGCCGATCAGCAAGAACGAGAACAGGCTGGTCAGCTCCCAGAAGAACACCAGCTGGATTAGATTGCCAGAGATCACCAGGCCGAGCATTGCGCCCATGAAGGCCAGGAAAAACGCGAAGAAACGCGGTACCGGATCTTGCGGCGACATGTAGTAGCGGGCGTACAGTGACACCAGCGTGCCGATGCCCAGTACCAACAGCGAGAACAGCCAGGCAAAGCCGTCCATGCGCAGCACCAGGTTCAAGCCCAGGCTAGGCAACCAGAGAAATTCTTCGCGAATAACCCCGCCGTCGGCGATTTGCGGGTACATCAGTGCCACCTGGACGGTGCCGACCAACGCCACAAGCCCGGCGAGAATGGACTCGGCATTTCGCGCATTGTGCGGCAGGACGGCTGCCAGGCAACTGCCCAAGAACGGCAGAAGCAATAGCACTATCAATGACATAGCGACCTAATCTGGAGAAGTTTCCAAGGATGATACGTGCCGGGAAGGTGATCACCAACACGCAAGCTGTCGCAGAATCATACAAAAGGGGTGTGACACGCTGTTTTTTTATAACAGTTTTTTTCAAAGCATAGCTGCTGTTTGCCGCTTTATTGTCTTGTTTCGCGTTCGCCTTGAGCATGGTGCAGGTCTTCGGCTTGCTGTTGCTCGGTGTCGCGCGTACGGCGTACTTTCAACTCACTGACGATAACCGCGACCACAATTAGCAGGCCACCCAGCAGCGCAACGCCTGGCAGCCGCTCGCCGGCAATGCGTCCGACTACCCCAGCCCAGACCGGCTCACCTGCATAGATCAGGGTCGCCCGGGTGGGCGAAACCGATTTCTGAGCCCAGTTCATGGCCACCTGGATGATCGCGCTCATCAGGCCCAGGCCAAGCGCGCTGCTCAGCAACAGCCAGGAGAAGTCCGGCAGTTGTTCTTGGGTTGGCACGATCATCAGGAACGACAAGGCCGAGGCGGTAGCCAGTTGCACCACGGTGACCCGGCGCACGTCGACTTGGCCGGCGTAACGACTGATCAGGATGATTTCACCGGCAATCGCTACCGCGCTGACCAGCGTTACCAGTTCGCCTTCGCTAAAGTGCAAGCTGCCACCGGTGGGGCCGGCGAGCAGCATCAGCCCGATAAAGGCCAGGCAGATGCCAATGCTTGGCATCAGTCCAGGGCGACGGCCCAGCACCAGCCATTGCAGCAGCGGCACGAACGGCACGTAAAGGGCCGTGATGAACGCCGATTGACTGCTGCTGATGCTCTGCAGGCCCATGGTCTGCAAACCGTAGCCGAGCATGATTGTCACCCCGATCAGCACCCCGGCCTTGAGCTCGGTGAAGGTCAGCCCTGACAGTGCGCGCGCCGAGACCAGGCCAACGAACAAGGCGGCCGCAGCAAAACGCAGGCCGACGAAGAACATCGGCCCGCTGACGGTCATGACGTTGTGCACGATCAGGAAGGTGCCACCCCACAGCATGGTGATGAACACCAGCACCAACTCGGCTTTACTCAGGCGCAAGGAAACGGAGGTCTTTGGGCTGTCGGGGGCTTGGCTCATGGTCTTGCACACTCGGCGGAGGCGGCGCACAATCGCCGCAAAGTGGGCAGTATACTGCGCAACCTAGATGAGTGAGCAATATAGTGCACAAAAATTCTGCGCACCGAGCCTCGGTGTTACAGCATGTCAGTCAGAATGTTCGTCAACTGCGCGCTGCTGCTAGCTTGAGCCAGGCCGCCTTGGCTGAGCGTTCCGGGGTCAGTCGACGGATGCTGGTGGCTATCGAGGCGGGTGAAAAGAACGTCAGCCTGACCACCTTGGACCTGATCGCCGAAGCCCTTGGGGTGGCCTTCAGCACCTTGATCCAGGCCCCGGACAAGCGCGACCCAAGTCGAATCGACGAGTTGGCCTGGGCCGGCGAGCATGCCGGTAGCAAAGCCGTGTTGCTCGGCACCAGCCCGGCCCGGCGCGAGGTCGAACTGTGGGAATGGACCTTGGCCCCAGGCGAATGCTACGCCAGCGAAGCCGACGCCCAGGGCTGGAGCGAGCAGATCTACGTCGCCGAGGGCTGTCTGACCTTGATCATCGAAGGGCAGGTCCACGTACTTGGCGCGGGTGACTTCCATGTCTTTCCCTGCGACTGCACCTATGCCTACCGCAACGAAGGTGACTTACCTGTGCGCTTCGTGCGCAATGTGGTGATCTGAGGTCTAGCGCTGATAGCTGTCCAGCAGCTTGTCGGTGCTTTCGACCTCGGCATAGGCAAATGCCAAGGCGGCCATCGCCGCTGCGTGGACCTGCGCCGCAGGCACTTGCTGGTCGGTGAAGTCCAGGGGCAGGGTGGCGCAGGCATCGTGGGCGACTGAGACTTGGTAGCCAAAGTCAGCCGCAGCGCGGGTGGCGGCGTCGATACACATGTGGCTCATGCTGCCGACAATGGTCAGTTTGTCGATACCATGTTGATCCAACACGGTCTTGAGGTTGGTATCGCGAAAAGCATTTACCTGGTGCTTGAGTACCACCGGCTCGCCTTCGACTGGGGTCACTTTGTGATGAATCTGCGCCCCTTCCGATGCGGGAGTGAAAAACGGTGCGTCGGCAGATTCGAACTCATGGCGTACATGCACCACCAGGTCACCGCGCTCGCGGGCGGCGGCCAGCAGCCGGGCGGCATTGTCAGCTGCCGCATCGGCGCCTTCCAAGGTCCATTTGCCCCCGGCGAAGTAATCGTTCTGGATATCGATGATGATCAAAGCCTGGTTGCTCATTGCTGCCTCCTGTGGGGTCTTGCGAATGTCAGTCAAGCGTAGTCGTTTGCCACCGGCAGGTGAGGACCAGGGCCTTCCTCGGCCATGCGATCATGGTGATTGCGCAGCGGGCACTCCTTGAGTGACATGCAGCCGCAACCAATGCAGCCATCGAGCTGGTCGCGCAGCAGGGTCAACGCTTCGATGCGCTGGGTCAGGTCTTGGCGCCAGCGTGCAGACAGTCGCTGCCAGTCTTCGGCGCTGGGGGTGTGGTCTTGTGGCAGGCTGGCCAAGGCCTGGGCGATGTCGGCCAGCGGGATGCCCAAGCGCTGGGCCATCTTGATCACCGCCACCCGCCGCAGCATCGCCCGTGGATAGCGGCGCTGATTGCCCGCGTTACGAGTGCTATGGATCAAGCCTTTGGTTTCGTAGAAGTGCAGGGCAGTGACCGCTACTCCGCTACGACTGGCGAGCTGGCCGACGCTGAGCAGGCGTTCTTCGCTGTTGGGCGATTTGCTCGGCATGAAAATAGTCCTTGACCTTGAGTTAACTGGAGGTTTTACCCTGCCGGCCATCATTGCTGCAAGTATCCGCTACAAGGAGACAGCCCATGACGGCAAACCCTAATGCCCTGTGGTTCACCCAGATGATCGAATACGAAGTGCCAGCGGCGCGTCAAGCGGCACTGGCTCAAGCGTTGGTGCTGCGCAGTGAGCAGCTGGCCTCGCGCTGCGAAGGCCTGCTGGGCGTAAGCATCCAGGCCAGCGACGATGGCAGCCGGGTGCTGCAATACCTGCAATGGCAATCGCGTTATGAATGGGCTGCGGCCACCGCGTGCTTTGTCGAGGAGCCGTTCCTTGACCTGCTCTGCCAGCATCAGGCCAAGGGGGTGAATTTCGCGGCTTATCAGACCTTGCGCAGTCTGGTGCGCGGCGTCGATGGCGGCTTGCACTGCGAAGTCGGCGAACCTCAGGCGTACCAGGGCGCGTAATGCGGGTAGCGGTCCAGGCGCGCGCCGATGACCATTTCGCTGATCCACGCGGCGAGGATCGCGCTGTAGGCCTTTTGGCTTTCCTCACTGGACAACGCATGGTCGGCGCCATCGACAGTGCGATGAGTCAGGGAGTGGGCGCTGACGAATGCTGAGCGGTAGCTCATCAAGGTGCTGTGTGGGACATAGTCGTCCTGCTCGGACTCAACCAACAGCACATCGCCGGCAAATTCCGCACAGGCGGCCAGGGCACGGTTGTCGGCCGGGCCGAGGCTGCGTTGGCGGTAGGCATTCAGGCGCTGGCGGTCGAGCGCCTGTTTGGGGATGTTGAACTCGTCGTCCCAGTACAGCGCCGGCACGCGCATGGCCAGCCATTTCACGGGCCGCTGCAAGGTCAGTAGGGTCGCCAGGTAGCCGCCGTAACTGCTGCCGATGATGGCAATTGCGCCAGGGTCTACTGCAGGATGACTGACCAGCCGATCATAGGCGGCCAACAGGTCATCCAGGTTTTGCTCGCGGGTGACGGTCAGGCGCTGGCTTTCGGTTTTTTCATGGCCGCGCAAATCAAAGGTCATGCACACGCAACCTAAGCCTGTGATCTGCCGTGCCCGGGCCAGGTCGCGCTGCTGGCTGCCACCCCAGCCGTGGACGAACAGGATGCCTGGCATCTTGCTGCCAGGGCTGACCAAGGTTCCGGCGATGGTTTCGCCTTGGACCTGCAATTCGACGGTCTCACTCTGAATGGCCATGCTCGCGGATCCGTGCGTATTTGCTGAATTGTCCGAGTTCACTGTCGTTCCCCTGATAGAAGAGAGTGGCGTCTGCGGCCAGCGTCGTGGTGCCGAACACTTCGTGACTCGAGGCGTGCACCCGTTGCAGGGCCGGGTCATCGGCGAACGCCTGCAAGGCCAGCACTTCGGCACTGCTGGCGCCGCCTAGTCGCCAGGATTGTTCGAGTACACCGCTGCGCATATGGTTGTGCGGATCCAGCCCGCGCGCGATGTCGTAATTGCGCCGCGAGGCAAGAAAGCCTGGGAAGTGCTGCTCAGCGGCTTTTTCATAGGCCATGGCTTGATTGACTGCCAAGCGTACCGGGTCTTCCAGGGGCAATTGCAGCAGGGCCTGGTAGTCACCCCGTACCACCAGCAGATCCGATCCGCCGTATACCTCGATACCTTGGTGGTCATGGGTCAGGCGCTGGGTGCCGTGATAGCTGCAGGTCAAGCCGGCCACTCGCACCTGGCCGACGCTGAAGGTTTGCACATCAGTGAGATTTTCCTCCAGGACCAGTCCGCAAAGGCTCAGTGTCTGGTCATCCATATCAGCCAATAACGGTTCCAGCTGATCGATCTGTTCGATGACTTCCTGGCCACGACCTGCGGTTGCCAACACGGGCTTGATCCGCACCGCCCCCTCAGGTAGCAGCAACTGCGCCGCGCGCCGGGCGTCGTCCTTGCTGAACACGGTGTAACCCTTGAGCAGCGCATCACTGGCCTGCTGGGCGAAGGCGTCGGTCCAGCCCGGTGGAAAGCTGCCATTGGCGGGCAACGGATGGGAGATCGCCTTGGTAGCTATATAAGGATGGCTGACCATGCCGCCGAACAGGTCCTGCTCGCTGTTGATACCCATACCGCGGTAGCGCTGCGGATCGATCAGGGTTTCGGTAGGGAGG
The DNA here is from genome assembly GCF_025847435.2 of Pseudomonas sp. BT-42-2. NCBI lineage: Bacteria > Pseudomonadati > Pseudomonadota > Gammaproteobacteria > Pseudomonadales > Pseudomonadaceae > Pseudomonas > Pseudomonas sp. BT-42-2. Next base: position 3,915 of record NZ_JAOYTM010000009.1, on the reverse strand, counting down.
TAGTAGTAGCGATCAGCTGCGGTTGGTGGCTGATCAGGCTGTGCACAGGCTATGCCCAGCAGCTTGGCCAGGTGCTCGGCCAGTTGCAAATGGGTGGCGTGCTCGTGCTCAGGGGTGTGCTCGCGGGTGTCGAGCAGTACTACGGCGCTGTGCGGTTCTGGAGAACGGGGCATGGGCAATCTCGTCCGCTGGGCGTGTATGAAATGTGAAGCCGCAGCGGCGGCGAAGTTCAGCAAGATTGATCGACGGCGGCGGCGATAACGGCATCATGCCGATTGCGGCGAGCTGGCAGCTGTTCCATTATCGAGGCGATTGAATGTCGAATAAGTTATCGCAGGAGTGCGCATGAACAGTCAGTCCCCGATTCAGCAAAGCGTGCCAGCGCGCCTCGCACGCCTGCGTGAGGTCATGGCCAAGGAAGGGGTGGACGCCTTGCTGGTGCCTTCTGCCGATCCGCATCTGTCGGAATATCTGCCGGGCCATTGGCAAGGGCGCCAGTGGTTGTCCGGTTTTCATGGATCGGTCGGGACCCTGGTAGTAATGGCGGATTTCGCCGGGCTGTGGGTCGACAGCCGCTATTGGGAGCAGGCGCAGAACGAGCTCGCCGGCAGTGGTATCGAACTGATGAAAATGCTGCCCGGCTGGCCTGGCGCGTTGGAGTGGCTAGGGGAAAACATCAAGCAGCAAGGCTGCGTGGCAGTGGATGGTGCGGTACTGGCGCTGAGTGCTTCTCGCCAATTGGCGCACAACCTTCAAGCGCGAGGGGCGCAGCTCAAGACCGACAAGGACCTGCTTGAGCACGTGTGGGAGGATCGCCCGGCGCTGCCTGGCAATCCTGTCTATCAGCACTTGCCACCGCATGCCACGGTCAATCGCGCGCAGAAGCTGGCGGATCTGCGCCAGACCATGCGCGATAAGGGCGCCCACTGGCACTTCATTGCCACCCTTGACGACATTGCCTGGTTGTTCAACCTGCGCGGTAGCGATGTTTCCTACAATCCGGTGTTCGTCTCCTTCGCCTTGATCAGCCAGGAGCAGGCGACGTTGTTCGTCGGGCTGGAGAAGATTGATCCGCATCTGCGTCAGGTGTTGTCGGTCGACGGCATTGAAGTGCTGGGCTATGAGCAGATCGGCGCGGCGCTGGCGGCTATCGGCAAGGGCAGCCGGCTGCTGGTCGATCCGACGCGAGTTACCTGCGGGTTGCTCGATAAGCTCGATGCGCAGGTGTCATTGCTTGAAGGGGTCAATCCGACGACCTTGAGCAAGTCTCGCAAGGGCGAGCAGGACCTGGTGCATATCCGCAAGGCCATGGAGCAGGATGGTGCTGCGCTGTGCGAGTTCTTCGCCTGGTTCGAAGCGACCCTGGGCAAGGAACCCATTACCGAACTGACCATCGACGAGCGCCTGACCGCCGCCCGTGCCCGGCGACCTGACTTCGTTTCATTGAGCTTCTCCACCATCGCCGCGTTCAATCGCAATGGGGCGATGCCGCACTACCGCGCCACCGAGCAATCGCATGCGCTGATCGAAGGTGATGGCTTGCTGCTGATCGATTCGGGTGGCCAGTATCTGGGGGGTACCACTGACATTACGCGGATGGTGCCGATTGGCAGTCCGACTATTGAGCAGCGCCAGGATTGTACGCGGGTGCTCAAGGGCATGATCGCGCTGTCGCGAGCGACCTTCCCGCGCGGCATCCTCTCGCCGCTGCTCGATGCCATAGCCCGCGCGCCGATTTGGGCTGACCAGGTCGACTACGGTCATGGCACTGGCCATGGTGTGGGCTATTTCATGAATGTGCATGAGGGGCCGCAGGTCATCGCCTACCAGGCGGCGACGACGCCACAAACCGCGATGCAGGCGGGCATGATTACCTCGATCGAGCCGGGGACCTATCGGCCAGGTGAGTGGGGCGTGCGGATCGAGAACCTGGTGGTCAATCGCGAAGTGGGCAAAAGTGCCTTTGGTGATTTCCTGGCCTTTGAAACCTTGACACTGTGTCCAATCGATAGCCGTTGCCTGCTGCCCGAGATGCTCAGCAAAGAGGAGCTGCGTTGGCTCAACAGCTATCACGCCGAGGTACGTGAGCGGTTGACTCCGCTGCTGCAGGGCGAGGCGCTGGCCTGGCTGCAGGCGCGCACCGCAGCGCTCTGAGCAGCTTGCGCGTGCAATAAAAAGGGCAGCCCGTAGGCTGCCCTTTTCCGTTGCTACTTGCAGATCACGATCATGCTGCGGCTGGTATAGCCGGCCGGGTTGATCCCGAACAAGTAGTCGCCGGGCTCTTCGTCAGTGTCACCGGAGCGGGCTATGACTTTATAGCCTCGACTGCCGCAAGCGGTGGCTGCCTTGCTGTTGCACTTTTCCCAGGAGGAGGAGAGGCCGGAGCAATTGATATGCAGTCCCTTTTTCCCCCGCTTCACCTCGGTTTTGGCGGTAGCGGCACACCCAGCAATGGCCAAGATGGCCAGGATGAGCAAAATACGTTTCATTCCTGTCCTTAAATGCGGGAGCGACCACATTGCCTGCCCCCGTCGTCATCGCGTCGATTTCTTCCTGAAATTTCCCCAGCGTCCGTGTTCGGCACAGTAGATAGCGTAAATATTATGATTTGGTGACAGCTTAATCAGCCGGGCGGATGGGTACAACCGCTAACGCCGTCTCAAATGAAAATATTTCTCATATCAGTCGGCAGCTACCGGCGGCGTGGTTTCCTTGCGCATCGACAACGTGGCGCCAACCGATGCGGTGATGATGGCGGCGATGGCCAGCCACTGGGCAACGCTAAGTATCTCGCCGAGGAACAGCAGGCCCGACAGTGCACCGAACGCCGGCTCAATGCTCATCAAGGTACCGAAGGTGCGCGCTGGCATCCGCGTCAGGGCTACCATCTCCAGGCTGTAGGGCAGGGCGGTGGAGAGGATAGCCACGCCCAGTGCCAGGGGAATCAACGCCGGGTTGAGCAAAGCGCTGCCCGCGTGCACAACGCCGATAGGGGCAACGAACAGTGCTGCTATCACTACGCCAAGGGCGGCGGTCTGAATACCATTTTCGGCTCCGGCCTTCTGCCCATAAAGGATATACAACGCCCAGCACACTCCGGCGCCAAGCGCGTAGCCGGCGCCTACCAGGTCGATGGCGCTGCCGGTTTGGCCGACCGGTATCAACAGCAGTAGGCCGACGATAGCCAATGCGATCCAGACAAAGTCGATGGCCCGGCGTGAGGCGAGAATCGCAACCGCCAAGGGCCCGGTAAACTCCAGCGCGACGGCAATGCCGAGTGGCACCGTGCGCAGCGACATATAGAAGAGGAAGTTCATCCCGCCCAAGGCCATGCCGTAGATGATCACGCTGCGCCAGGTGCTGCTGTTCATGCGTGCCCGCCAGGGGCGCAATAGAAGCAGCATGATAATGCTGGCAAATACTAGGCGCAGGGTTGTGGTGCCTTGCGCGCCGACCATGGGGAACATGCTCTTGGCCAGGGAGGCGCCGGACTGGATCGACGCCATGGCTATTAATAGTAGGCCAATGGGGAACAGGGTGGTGGCCAGGCTGCGGGGTTGAGTGCTCATGTCTAGGGGGTGATCCGTGGGTGATCGTGCGGTTGAGCACTATAGTGCGCAATAGCTGCAAGGGACCGCAAGCGGCACTTTGAACATTAATTGAGGTTTATTGAAATTAAGGGTTGACGGCCTCTCAGATCCCCTTATAATGCGCCCCACTTCCAGCGTAGTTGGAACGGAAAACTCCTTGAGTATCAACGAGTTAGATGTTTCAGGCGGTACTGGAGATGCTTCGGTCTTCTGATCGGCAGCGGTGAAAAAGGTAGTTGACAGCAGCTTGTAACGCTGTAGAATTCGCCTCCCGCTACGAGAGATCGCAAGCGAGTCAAGTGTTTGAAGTTGAACGAGTTTCTCG